>DASPKA010000106.1:0-7043 GCA_035628335.1 Patescibacteria group bacterium
GGTTCTCACTTGCTCTACCAGGCAGACTTTAAGGACATCCCAGAAGGGGACAGGGTTTCAGCGCTTGAGGGCGTGCGCTTTGTTATTGAGAACCGTGTAAACAGCTTTGGTGTAAGTGAGCCAGTAGTGCAGACCTCAGGAAGCGACAAGCTGGTAGTCGAGCTTCCAGGTATCAAAGACATAAACGCAGCCATAGCCCAAATCGGCCAAACACCAATCTTGGAGTTTAAAGAGCGAGACGAAAACGCTCAGGCAAACCTTATCCCTGGCCCAGACGGACAGGTAACTGTTGATGAAAACTCTTTTTGGAAGAGTACTGGACTTTCTGGTAAGCATATTACAAGCGCAAAAGCTGACATTTCTGGAGGTCAGCAGGGTTTTGGCGGCAGGTTTGTCGTACGGTTAACTTTTAACCCTGAAGGTACGAAGCTCTTTTCCGACATAACTAATCGAAACAGGGGTAAGCAGGTTGCTATTTTCCTTGATGGCACAAAAATCTCCGACCCAGTTGTGAACGAGGCTATTACTACCGGTGAAGCTGAAATAAGCGGCAACTTTACCGCTGCCCAAGCTACGGCCTTGGCTACACGCCTAAGCTCAGGCGCTTTGCCTGTTCCAATTAAGCTTGTTTCTCAAGAGAACGTTGGTGCGACATTAGGTAAGGACTCAGTAAGTAAGTCCCTAGTTGCGGGCTTAATTGGCGTGATTATGATAGGCCTGTTCATGATCTTATACTATCGTTTTCCAGGCTTGCTCGCGGTTGTTGCGTTGTGTGTATACGCTTTAATTTCCATTGCAGTGTTTAAGATCGGTATTTCTCCTATTGCGCTTGTCTTGGTTGGAGTGTTCTTCTTTTTAAGTATCACGAGCTCCGCGTGGTTCGGGTTTCTCGCTCTGGTATCGTATATAATTTTGATGCTCGCAAATTCCCTCCAGCCTGTTACCATGACCTTGGCTGGTATTGCAGGCTTCATTTTGTCCATTGGAATGGCTGTGGATGCGAACATTCTTATTTTTGAGCGTTTACGTGAAGAAATTCGCTCAGGTAAGGACGTTGTAAAGGCTGTTGAGGATGGATTTGCACGCGCATGGTCTAGTATTCGCGACTCGAACATCTCTTCTCTGTTAACATGTATTATCTTGTATTGGTTTGGTACCCCGTCTATTCGTGGGTTTGCGGTTACGCTTGGAGTGGGTATTCTTATCTCAATGTTTACTGCTATTTCTGTAACTCGAACACTCATTCGTTTGTTTATTAACAACAAATTATTAAGCCACCCCTGGTTGTTTGGCACTTCCAAGCCAAAACCCAAGTCAGAGGCGGCAGCGCAGTAAACGATTTTTCACAAATGCTAAAAATACTCAATTTATACAAGTACTTATTCTATTTTTCAGGAATTCTGCTCATAGCTGGTATTGTCTCCCTCTCAATGTACGGTCTTAAGCTTGGAATTGACTTTAAAGGGGGTACTATTACCGAGCTTAAGTTTTCGCAGGCAGTTGATACCGGCAAGGTCAAAGAAGTCCTCAATGGAGTGGGTCTTGAGAATGCAGCTGTCCAGACTGCTGGTGAGACAGGTGTGATAATAAAAACCGAAGCTTTGGAAAAGCAAAAACATGACGAGATGCTGAAAAAGCTTAAATCAGGGGTAGGGGAGTTTGCTGAGACCCGTTATGAGTCTATAGGTCCAACCGTAGGTACAGAGTTAGCAAGAAACGCCTTATACCAGCTGATTTTAGTGTCTCTTGGTATCATATTCTACATTGCGTACGCATTCAGGAAGGTTCAAAGACCACTCACTTCATGGCAGTTTGGTATTTCTGCCATCATAGCGCTACTACATGATCTGTTTATAGTATTGGGTATTTTCTCCCTTTTGGGCTATTATTATGATATTGAAATAGATAGCCTCTTTGTAACCGCTATGCTTACCGTTTTGGGCTTCTCTGTCCATGACACTATAGTTGTGTTTGACAGAGTGCGTGAAAACCTTAAAGTATACGCGGGTCAGAGTGTTGAGTTTGTTGTAAACCATAGTATCACCCAAACCATTGCCAGGTCTTTAAACACCTCATTAACTGTACTTTTCGTGCTGCTTGCCATGTTGCTGTTCGGTGGCGAAACTATTCGATACTTCGTACTAGCGTTATTCATCGGTGTATTTACCGGTACCTATTCATCTATTTTCGTGGCAAGTCCTATTTTGGTCCTCTGGCAGAAGTGGAGACAAGGTAAACAATAATTTATTGAAATGAAAAAGGCGTAGTTCGCTAATGTGACTGCGCCATTTTATTTTCTTCATTAAAACCTTTGACACCCTTTGGTATTTATGATATACTCATAGTAGATTTGAGTGAAATTAACAAAAAGCGGCTTAAATAAAGGCTTTTTGACCAATATTTTTTTTGTTAAGTGTATGGGAATTTTAGACACAATAATTGACAATTCACGCAAAACGCAGATCAACACACTGTCTCCTGACAAGATAATTGAAAGCGTTCTATCTTACTTAAAGCCGCGAGAACGCGAGGTTATTGCAAAACGTCATGGTCTTCTTGGTCATGAAGTTGAGACTTTGGAAGCAGTAGGTAAGACTATGGGTCTCACCCGTGAGCGTGTAAGGCAGATAGAGAAGAACGCACAGAAGTTTTTAAAAGAGAAACTGCAGAACCATGAAGTCTTCGCTGAAATCCGCTTGGCACTTTCTTCACTCATTCATGAACAAGGCAGTGCAGTTGCTGAACACAGACTCCTCAAGCTGCTCAAGACTGACTCAGAGAAGCATAGCCGTTCCGTGTTGTTCCTTCTTGGGCTCATAAACGAGCTCGAGCGAGTAGGACAGAAGACCGGTAAGCTTAAACCAGCTTGGATTAAGCTTGGCTTTGAGATGGAGATGCTTGTTAACCTCATAGAAGAAGCTAAATCTGTGCTCTCCAGAGAGTCTAAGCCTATTAAAGCTGAAGACCTTATAACCCGCTTGCGAGCTGCAGAGCAGATTAATGCCCAAATAGAAGCGCTTTCTGACGAGATACTTTCTGGTTATCTTGAAATTTCTGCTGAAATTGAGAAGAACTTATTTAACGAATTTGGGCTTTCTCACTGGAGCGAAATTCGTCCCCGTGACGTAGGAGACAAGGCATACTTGGCCCTTAAATATAGCGGCAAGCCAGAGCATTATAGTCAGATTACTGAACTTATAAACAAGCTGAAACTCGGACCTCGTGCAGCATTTAAGGAAACTGTTCATAATGAGCTTATAAAGGATTCCCGTTTTGTCCTTATCGGTCGTGGTATTTACGCACTGGCTGAGTGGGGCTATAGATCCGGAGTGGTGGCAGATGTAATCACTGAAATTCTTAAAGAAGCTGGAAGACCGCTTACTCGAGACGAAATAATTGAAGAAGTAGGCAAACGTCGCATGGTTAAGCGCAATACTATCCTAGTTGGCCTAGCTAATAAGAAAATCTTCAAGAAGAGCGGGAAAAACAGCTACGAACTGGTAAACGCATAAATAAATTAAGAACAGTCCCGACCCGCCTGCCGGTAGGCAAGCGCATTATTGGGACTGTTTTTGTTTGCCCATTTTTTCTAAAAACCTTATAATAAGGAGACTCAGGAGTAGAATAGATATAAATAGGTAGAGTTTCCGCAATCGCGGATCTACCCATGGCAACATACTCTCATAATTGATGGTGAATCATCATGGATTCTAAAAACGTTCGAGTTAGGTTCGCACCGAGCCCAACTGGGTTTGTTCATATTGGTAATATTCGTACCGCTTTGTTTGGTTACCTGTTTGCGAGGCATGAGAAGGGGACTTTTATATTACGCATCGAAGACACGGATCGTAATCGTCTAGTTGAAGGGGCAGTTGAACATCTCCTTTCGGTTATGGAGCAACTCGGTATTGTTCCTGATGAAGGATTTTATCTGGACGATAACGGGCAGGTTAAAACCCGTGGGGAGTATGGTCCATATCTCCAGTCTGAACGTTTACCTATATATCAGAAACACGTACTCCAGCTTATTCAGGACGGTAAAGCATACTATTGCTTTTGCAGTGAAAAGCGCCTTGAAGAGCTCAGGATAGAACAAACTGCTCTAAAGAAACCCCCCATGTATGATCGCCACTGTCGTGGCCTTAATAAAGATGAAGTCGAAGCTGAGCGAGCACGCGTAGCTGCAGAAGGTAGGAATCCTGTTGTCAGGCAAGTGATGCCTTTAGAAGGTCAGACAGTTATTCACGACAAAATCTTCGGGACCATCACTTATGAAAACAAAACCCTGGACGACCAAATACTACTTAAGTCCGATGGTTTTCCAACTTACCACCTTGCGGTTGTTGTTGATGATCATTTAATGCAAATTACTCATGTTACCCGTACCGAAGAGTGGATTCCTTCAACTCCTAAGCACTTGTTACTCTATCAGGCTTTTGGTTGGGAACCTCCAATGTTTGCACACCTGCCATTAGTGCTTAACCCGGATAAAACAAAGTTGAGTAAGCGCCAAGGTGATGTTTCAACCGAAAGTTTCTTAAAGAAAGGGTATTTACGGGAAGCATTAATAAACTTTCTCGCATTTTTGGGTTGGAACCCAAAAACAGAGCAGGAAATATTCAGCATTGAAGAGCTCATTGCCCAATTTGACTTGGCAAAAGTAAATAAGGCGGGCGCTGTGTTTGATGTAAATAAACTAGACTGGATAAACGGGCTTTATATCCGCAAGATGAGTAACGAAGCAGTAGCAGAAAAGTTGGTACCATATTGGACCCAGGACGGATATTTAGAACAGCAGGCAGAGGGGTATTTTTTACATGGTTATCAGCAGGTCGTTTCCCTTGAATACCTGGCATTAGTGGCTAGCTTGGAAAAAGAACGTCTCAAAAAGTTTTCAGAAATAGGGGAGCGCTCCCGTTTTTACTTCCACCCACCTATCTACGACCCTGCGATCGTAGTATGGAAAAAGTCCACTCCTGAACAAACCAAAGCCAACTTACTTTCCTTGGCCAAGTTTTTGGAAACTATATCGACTGAAGAATTCACTATTACAAATCTAGAAAGCAAGATAAAAGAGTTTATCGCAGAGCAGGGAGCTGACAATGGCTCAGTTCTCTGGCCTATGCGCGTGGCATTAACCGGCCTCGAAAAGAGCCCAACTCCCTTTGAAGTTGCTTCGGTACTCGCATTTGGACTGGGCAAGAAAGAGGTTGTTAAAAGGTTAGAGTTAGCTGCAAACTTGCTATAACGTGAAGTTGCTATTCACTAAACACTGTTCATTACCTACTATATTTGTGGTATAATAAGACTAATATGGCTCGCTTATCCATTCTGGTTGTAGTGCTCACATTAAGTCTGTCTTTTGTCGGTTACAGGCTTGTTGTCAATGCTCAAAGTGTGGAGAACCTGCAGGACCAGCGCTCTGTAGTGCAAGATAAACTTAACAAGCTAAATGCCCAAATTAAGGCTATTCAAAGCGATATAAACGTTACCAGGCAGCAGTCGGCAAGTCTTAAAAACGAAATAAAGATTTACGATGCCCAAATACAGTCTACACAGCTCTCAATTGAAGCAAAAGAAACACAAATAGAAGATGTCAGTCTTCAGATTAAAGAAATAGAAGCGCAAATAGCCCGTCGTAAAGCCGAGCTTGAAAAGAACAAGCAAATTCTAGCTACCTTAGTTGCTCAACTCAGCCAAATGGGTGACAGTGAGTGGATTCAGATTTTTGCAGGTGCAGGAAATTTTTCAGACTTTTATGACCAGGCGCAGTATGTCAACAAAGTTAACGACAAAGTAACTCAGCTTGTTCGAAATATAAAGTCAATAAAAGCTAAGCTTGAATCCCAACAGAAAGAGTTAGAAACTCAGCTCGCACAACTGAAGCAGCTCAAGGCAGGGCTTGAGGAAACCAAGAGTGCGCTAACTCAGCAATCTCGAGCCAAACAGATGCTATTGACACAGACCCAAGGACGGGAACGTAAATACCAGGCTCTGTATTCAGCCAGTAAGCAAGAAGAAGCTAATTTAGAAAAGGAAGCTGAGGACTTAGACCAATCTATTCGTGAAAAGCTGGGTGATCGTTCCATATCTGTTGCGCGTGGTGCACTCGCTATGCCAATGCATGGGGTTATAACTCAAAAGTACGGTAAGACAGGCTTTACAAAGCTCGGTTATACATTCCACAACGGGATAGATGTTGCAGCTCCAGCAGGAGAACCAATTTACGCAGCGCAAGCAGGCCAGGTAATAGCATGCGATACCGGCGAAGCTTCGTATGGAAATTGGTGTGCTGTAAAGCACAAACTAGAAACCAAGAACGGTACTCGGCAAATAATCACTCTCTACGCCCATTTGCGCAAGTTCGTTGTAAGTAAAGGGCAGAATGTAAAAATGGGCGACTTAATAGGCTATGAAGGCAATACCGGGAACACCACCAGGCTTTTGTACGGACCTCACCGTGGGTACCACCTTCACTTTACAATTTTTGACGCAGAAGGGTTTGGAATCAAAGAAGGTGCCTATACAAAAGTGTACGGCCACTATAGCGTCCCGTATGGTTACACATATAATCCATTAGATTTTGTCGGAAATAGATAAAATTCCTGAAAAACAAAATGAACAAAATCAAAATATTTATATTTAGTACAGTGCTTGGGCTTCAGTTTGTAGCTCCGCATTTTGCGTTTGCTCAGCCCAATCCTGAGGCACAGAGCAATGCTGAAGAAAGCATACGAACCTTTCTTTGCACCCCAACGGAAAACCAGGCAGCTAACAATGACCTGGTATACTGCATTAATAAGCTGTATAGATTCTCTATTGCTATCTCGGCCGTAGCTTCTGTATTCTTCCTCGTCTTGGCAGGGTACATGCGTATGGCTTCAGACGGTTCGAGTGAGCTTATAACAAAGTCGACACAAATAATAACAGCTGTAATAGCTGGCAATATAATCCTCGCCTTTGGTTATGTATTCTTAAGAGCTCTAAACCCCGAGATTGTAAGAATTAAGCCTCCGGTAGTCAAAGAGATACTAGACGCAGGA
>DASPKA010000107.1:0-13361 GCA_035628335.1 Patescibacteria group bacterium
GCTCATCGTCCAATGAAAGACGGTGTAATTGCTGACTATAAAGTGACGGAAATAATGCTTCGCTACTTCATAAGTAAAGCCCTTGGTAAAATCCGCTTTTTCCGCCCTGAAGTCATGATTTCCGTACCTGGGGGAATTACTTCCACGGAGCGTAGGGCAGTAATTGAAGCAGCAACGGCAGCTGGCGCTAAAAACGCCTATGTTATTAAGGAAACAATAGCTGCTGCAATTGGTGCAGGTATTCCTATTGAAAGCCCGAGCGGCAATCTTGTTGTTGATATTGGCGGCGGCACTACTGATGCTGCTGTTTTGTCTCTAGGTGGAATTGTCACGGCCACCTCTGTTCGTGTTGCAGGTAACAAGTTTGACCAGTCTATAGTAGAAACCATCCGCAAAAACCATGGTCTTGCTATAGGTGACCGAACTGCCGAAGATATCAAGATAACCATTGGCTCCGCTCTTCCAAGTCACGAAGAGGAAGTTATGGAAATTAAAGGCCGTGATTTAATTACCGGCCTTCCACGTGCGGCAACGATACGTACTAACGAAATAGTCGAAGGCTTTGAGGAAGATCTCCAGGAGATAATACGAGGCATAAAACAAGTACTTGCTGAGACCCCACCCGAACTAGCTTCAGATATTATAGACAAGGGGATAGTCTTGACTGGCGGGTCAAGCCAGCTACGAGGCCTTGGTGAATATATTTACCGATGTATTGGGGTTCGGGCGTATCTAGCTGAAGACCCATTACTCTGTGTTGCCAAGGGTACAGGTGTTGCACTAGAAAACCTAGAAAGTTATAAAAAGAGTATTCTTTCTATAAAATAATGGTATACTTAAGGTGTAATGCGAAAGCAAAAACAAAACCCTCCAAATAACAAAACGATTTTTATCTTGTGCACAGTGCTAATAGTTGCTATAGCTTCTTTGTCGATATTTAACCGGAAGGCTTTCGAACCTGCACCCATATTACAAAGCGCGGACGCACAAAACTATCAAAAAATTCTAGCAAGCTATAAAACTGACGAGCAAGCATCTCGTGAGGTTTTTGAACAATTGGTATCAAAGGAGGAAGTAGCCGCAGAAATTTATGACACACTTGGAACAAATCGAACGATACCTATACCCAAAGAACCGGAAAAACCTTTACTTCCAGTGAAAGCAGGCGCAAGCGAAGTGGAATCTGCTGCTGTAGTAAGCTTGGTGTCGACCAAGGTTCAGGAATTCTACACACAACACGAAGCGGTCATCACTAACCCATATAACAATAGCACTTCAGACCTTGCAGTTACCAGGACAGAACTCCGCCAGCAACTGGAAACGCTCTATGAGACTCAACCAACGAAAGAGTCGCTGCAGGTCCAAAAGAATTTTATTGTCTGGCAGGAGTCCTTGGACAAAAGCTTAGCATCCGCCCTCAATTACGTCACAAAGGGAGCTGCATTCACGCCATGGCCAGACATATACCGTGACCTGGTCGTTTTTAATGGGTTGATGCCAACTTTAGAGGCAGACTTTAACCTAACAGCAAAAACTTTGGGATTAAAAAGAATCAACAAAGGCTTCTCCCTAATCAAGACTGCCCATGCTTTGCCAGTTGTAATTGTAGGTAATCCTGTAGAAGAAATAAAAGACGCAATTAAGAAAGCACTTGCTACGGCCTTTGCAAAATTTGCCACAGTGTTTCTTGACAAGCTTGTTCAGACGATAGAGAAAAATTACAAAATTGCGAATTTCTTATATTATTCTGACGCGCTGCTCTCAGGTCAGTATCTGGAGGATTATTTAAACAAGTACGTAGACGACCCGCTAGACAAAACCCTCATTAAAAAGTTCATTCCTCAGCTTTCCTGCGGTAAAACTGACCCCAAGCTTGGGGAAGTCTTTAAAGCAAAAGCCAGGGAGTACTTAGGGTATGACCCTGCATCTCTTTCAGCATCAGACCCTGACTTTAATGTAAAGCTTGCACGTATGGGCAGCTTCCTTTCCACTCCGCAAGGATGGGAGCTGCGTTACCGTGAGCTCGCTGCGGTGGCTAAAAGCGAAGCAGAAAAAAACGTAGATAGAGAGCTTTTTTCTAGTGGCCTTAAGTCTCCCCGAGAGTTAATAAGCAACCAAATAGCAGCAACCCTTTCTGCAATTGAACACTCTGAGTCTGCCGCGTTGTTGTCCTCCATAAATCTGGGGGTTATCCATGTAGATTCTATCGTTGGACAGCTGGTTTCAGGGATCTTAGAGAATCTTTTCAATAAATTCCTTTTTAAAGGTGCTGTAGTCTTTAAAGAACAGTCCACCTGCTTAATTGGCGGCGCTGATGAAGTTGTCATCCCGGCTAAAGCGGTTGAGGAAGATGACACTGAGGTATTACTCAGAGGTGATGAGTATTAAAAATTTCCATCAAAAGAAGCTTCTTGACAAAGCTTAGCTTCACTGCTAAAATACCTAAGCATTAATATTTTTTAAAGACACACGTAAACTTGGCACAAGAAAGCCAAAAAGATACCAGCAAAGACGTTATAGAGCTTGAGGGCAGGGTAGTTGAATGCCTGCCTAACGCGCTTTTTCGTATCCAACTTGACTCTGGTCAAGTGGTACTTGGCCACCTGGCCGGTAAAATGCGCGTAAACATGATTAGAGTCCTGCTCGGCGACCGCGTCATTGTTGCCCTAACCCCCTACGACCTTTCTAAGGGTCGTATTATTCGGAGAATGCGGTAAATTCAGTCGTAAGTAGTATGTCGTAAGCAAGCAGAAACAACTTGTTTTAGACTTACGACTGTCGACTTACTACTTAATATTATGAAAGTTAAAGCATCAGTAAAACCGAGGTGTAAGGATTGCAAAATTGTTAAGCGATTTGGTCGCGTATACGTAATCTGCAAAACCCCTAAACATAAACAGCGTCAGGGCTAACTAAACACACGTCGTAAGTAGTAAGTAGTATGTCAGAAGCAAGCACAAATAACTTGTTTTAGACTTACGACTTACGACTGTCGACTTACTACTTTCTTTATGGCTAGAATTGCAGGTATAAATATTCCCAACGAAAAACGCATAGAAGCTTCTCTCCAGTACGTTTATGGAGTAGGGCTCACTTCTGCTAAAAAGATCCTAAAAGAAACAGGGATTTCTCCTGACAAACGCACTAAGGATCTTTCTGAAGATGAACTTAACACCATCCGAGGCTTTATTGAAAAGACTTACAAGGTTGAAGGTCAGTTGCGCCAACAAACCTCTTTAAACATAAAGCGTCTTAAGGAAATAGGCACTTACCGCGGAACTAGACACAGTAGAGGTTTGCCAGTGCGTGGCCAGAGAACTAAGACCAATAACCGTACCCGCAGAGGAAACGTAAGAAAGACTGCTGGGTCCGGTAGAGCTAAGTCAGCAGACAAGACCTAATGTAACTATCTCAACTCTTTAAATTATGACTGAACAACTTTCAAATACCCCGCCTAAACAGCGGGTCGCCGAAGAGGCGACTACAACCGCAGACCTAGCTTCCAAAGTTAAAGCTACTACTAAAAAGAAAAAAGGTAAATCCAAGGTTAGCAAAGGCAGAATTACAGTTAACTCGACCTTTAATAACACGCTTATTTCAATTTCAGACCAAAACGGTAATGTCATTGTCTGGGGCACTGCTGGCAGAACAGGATTTAAAGGCTCAAAAAAGTCTACTCCATACGCTGGTCAAAAGACTATGGAAGACGCTTTAGCTCGTGCTAAGGACAGAGGCCTGTCTGAAGTTGACATTTTGATTAAGGGAGTCGGCGCTGGCCGCGAGTCAGCTCTGCGCGCGATACAGTCTTCCGGACTAAATGTGTTAACCATTAAAGACAGAACCCCAACCCCTCACGGGGGCGTCAGGCCAAAGAAGCCACGAAGAGTATAAATATATGAGATATACAGGACCAAAAGCGCGAAAAGCCAGACGACTTGGCATGGCCTTTACCGCTAAAGATGCAAAAGTACTAAGAAAACGTTCTACTCCTCCAGGTGTACACGGACTAAACCGCGCACGTCTTTCTGAATTCGCTGTACAACTGCGAGAAAAGCAGAAGTGCAAAATTAATTACGGTGTACAAGAAAAACAGTTCAAACGCGCATTTAACAAAGCAAAAAAGATGCCAGGTGTTACTGGTGACAACCTCATTAGAACCTTGGAAATGCGTTTAGACAATGTAGTCTTTCGTTTAGGCTTTGCTGAAACACGCTACCAAGCTCGTCAGCTTGTGAACCATGGCTTCTTCCAAGTGAATGGTAAAAAAGTAGATGTTCCTTCTTTCTCTTCAAAGGTTGGCGACCAGATCATGGTCCGGGAAGTAAAACGAAAGACTAAGTACATTCAATCTATAGCAGAAAAGATCAAGAACTTCCACCCACAAGATTGGGTAAGTTTAGACCCCCAGAAACTCTCAGGCAAAGTACTGTCAGTACCGACTCCTCAGCAAGTTGGTAACCAGATCAACACACAGTTGATCGTAGAACACTATTCTAGGATATAGGGGCTAGCGTCCCCCCTCCAACGGGCAGAGCCCTTATGGAGCCTCCCCCTCTCGCGCCGTTGGCGCTAAGTTAATCTCAAAATTAACAAATTTGAATTTAATATATTAGTCCGGCGAAATTCAATAGTTAGTTCACTCGAATTAGGTCCGCTAAATATTGTTTCTAGCCGCAAATTTTTATGGAAGCCATTTTACTTCCAAATCCGGTACAAATTACATATGAGGGCAACAACCGCTACACGCTCTCACTGGAGCCATTGCACCCGGGCTATGGTGTTACCATCGGCAACGCTATGAGAAGGATCCTTCTCTCCAGCCTCCCAGGTAGTGCTGTTACTGCGGTCAAAATAAAGTTTGCTGACCACGAATTTTCCACCATACCTCATGTTAAAGAAGACGTTATTCAGGTTATACTCAACCTCAAGCAGATCCGCATAAAGAGCCAGAGTGTTGAGCCAGTACGGCTCCACTTAAACGTTAAAGGTGAAAAAGTAGTTACTGCAGCAGACATTGAAAAGTCTGACCAAATTGAGGTATTGAGCCCAGATGCAGTTATTGCTACCTTAGACAGCAAGTCCGCTGAGCTCGACATGGAAATCATTGTCGAGCAGGGCAGAGGGTATGTGCCTGTTGAGGGCAGAGACTCCTCTCGCTTGGAGGTTGGCTTCCTAGCTGTAGACGCTATCTTTACTCCTGTAAAGTCTGTGTTCTACGACGTCTCTAACGTTCGAGTTGGCCAATTGACTAACTATGACAAACTTACATTGGTTATTGAGACCAATGGAACTATTACTGGTGAAGAAGCTTCCAACATTGCTGCTCAAATCCTCGTAGACCACTTTAACCTCATGATCTCTGAAGCTTTCAAGAACTCTCTTAAGACAACTGCAATAGAGCCAACAGATGAAGTTGCAGTAGAAGCTGCAATAGAAGATGTAGGTAGTAATGACGAAGACTTTGCAGATTTGATCCTGTCTACTCGCGCAAAGAACGCGCTGATTAAAGCTGGTATCACTGGAAGTGGTAAACTCATGGCCCTGAGTGCCGCTGAGATTGAAAATATAGAAGGTCTTGGCAAGAAGACAGTGCAAGAAATTTTAACTGCTATTGGCAAAGCTTAATAGAGTCCATAAAGTCAAAAGTCCTTAAAGTCCATAAAGAAAATAGCTATTCGCTTCGCGAACTCCAAGACTTTACAGACTTTCGACTTTCGACTTTCGACTAACCACATGAGACACTTAAAGAAGAAAAAACTCGGAAAAGGGACAGACCACCGTCGTAAACTTTTGCGCGCACTGGCTTCTTCCGCTATCTTGTACGAACGCATTACAACTTCTTATGCAAATGCCCGTGGCGTACGCCCATACCTAGAAAAGATTATCACTCGCGCTAAGGAAGATTCATTACATAACCGTAGAATTATCTTGTCTGCGCTAAGCAAGAATGCTGCTAAGAAAGTGCTAGAAGTCTATGGCCCAAAGTACAAGGACCGCAAAGGCGGGTACCTTCGCTTAACTAAGTTAAACAACCCTAAAGCCGGTAAGTCTAAAGTACTGGTAGAGTTTGTTGAATAACAATATTATTTTATGAAGACCCAAAAAATTACCCATGTAAATAAAGTCGAACGCACCTGGCATGAGATAGATGCGTCTAAAGAAACCGTAGGGCGTGTTGCCACCCGTATAGCTTCTTTGCTTCGTGGCAAAGGTAAGCGCACTTTTTCTCCGCATATGGACATGGGGGACTATGTTGTGGCACTGAACGTAGACAAACTCAAGCTCTCAGGACGTAAGCTGGAACAGAAACAATACTTTAGACATTCTGGCTATTTGGGTGGTCTTAAAACTGAGGATCTCAAAACTCTAATGAACAAGAAGCCGGAAGAGGTTTTGAAGCGAGCGGTTTTCAGCATGCTCGACGAAGTAAAATTCCGCAAAGCCATGATGGCTCGTTTGAAACTAGTTAAAGGAAGTGAGCACAACTTTGCTCAACTAAAGAAGTAAACTTTATTTATGGAAAAGAAGACTACTACAACAAAAACTTCTAAAGCAAAGGCTACAGAAGCAAAGCAGCCGAAGGCAAAGGCGGTAAAGGCCAAAGCAGCACCGGCTCCCGAAACCGAAACCACGGTTATTTCTAAAGCAGAGCTCAAGACTGTTGACATTACCACTTTCCCAAAGCTTACCATCCCTCAAGGCACATACTTGTTTGCTGTAGGCAGAAGGAAGACTGCCGTTACCACAGTTCGTCTTTATGGCGGTAAGGGTGAAAGCACAGTGAATGGCATTCCGTTTAAGGACTACTTTAGCTTTTCGCAGTATAACGAAAAGGCTTCCAAGCCTTTGGCTCTAACTGGTACCCAGAGCGACATTTACTTTTCTGCTATCACACAAGGCGGCGGCAAGAACGCACAGGCGGAAGCGCTTCGTGGCGCTATCTCCAAAGCTCTCGCTGTAGCCAACCCAGAGTTCCGCCCAGTTATGAAGAAGAACGGCTTCCTCACCCGCGATGACCGCAAGAAGGAACGAAAAAAGCCAGGCCTCAAAAGAGCGCGCAGGCGTCCACAGTGGGCAAAGCGTTAAGTGATTGCTTTTTCCACTAAAAAGCCATCCTTTGGAGGTATTCCTGGGATGGTTTTTGTTTTAAAAGGCAAAATTTTTAAGGAGAAACTAAGTACTATGTATGAAATTAACCTATACGAAGAATTAACCATTCTAGATGCTAGCTTTAATCCTTCAAAGGAGTACAAGCTCGACCCCGGAACTTATAAACTCATATGTATCCCTAATCCTCGAGGATGGGGGGCTGAGTGGTTGATTGTGTACGGACTTGGGATCAAGGGGATGGCAATCAGTGCATGGCTTAACAACCCAAGTGTATCGTTCACTGGCATCACGCCGCACTTCGACGAAGGTGGGGAAGAAATTTGATCATCCCTGAAAAAAACAGCTCATCCAGTGTATGGATGAGCTGTTTTTTATTTCTTTGTTCTAGTTTTTCGTTCTTTTTTATCGGCCTTAATTGACTTGATTTGAGCTGAAGCTGCAGTGCGTTTCTTAAATTTATCTACAGTGCCCAAGGTGTCAACCAGTTTCTGCTTGCCGGTATAGAATGGATGGCAGTTGGAGCAAATTTCAGTAATAATAGCTTCCTGAGTAGATCCGGTAGCAAAGGTGTTCCCGCATGCACAGGTCACTATGCTAGCTGAGAAGTATTGTGGATGTATTCCTGACTTCATGACTTAAATGCCATGTGCACAAGTTAAACCATGTAAGGTTTAGCTCAAAATCATACTTAATATATGGGGAACATCATGGCTAATAATGTATACAACCTATATTATCAAAACTTGCCTAAAATGTCAATCTTTGGTAGAATTAGTGGGCATTTATTAAGCATACTCCGAATTTTACCTCCTTAAATACCTTTGTTATTTAGGGCCTCAGAGTAAGTGTCTGGGCTCGTTTGGGCTTAGAAGTAAGGTAAATACGAAATAATGAGAGATATATCTCTTTTGGATTTGCTCAAGTCCGGCGCCCATTTTGGGCATGACAAGAGCCGCTGGAACCCTAAGATGAAGGGTTACATCTTTACAACTCGGGGCAACATTCACATTCTTGACCTGGAAAAGACTCGTAACCAGCTGCTGAAGGCAGCTAGTCACTTAACAGACGCAATACGCAAAGGTCACCAAGTAATGTTCGTTGGAACCAAGAAGCAGCTACGCGAGAGCGTCAAAGAAGCAGCAGAAGCTGTCAACATTCCCTATGTAAACCTCCGCTGGCTTGGCGGTACATTCACCAACTTTAAGACTATTCAAAAAACAATACGCAAATGGGAAAAACTCCAGCTTACCAGAGCTTCACAAGACTTCGCTGCCCACTACACCAAAAAAGAGCGTCTCATGATAGAGCGTGAAATAGAGAAAATGGAACGCTTGTTTTCAGGAATAAAGGACATGCGCCGCTTGCCTGAGATAATGTTTGTAACTGATATCAACCATGATGCTTTGGCCGTCAAAGAAGCTAAAAAGATGGGCGTTAAGGTTATAGGCCTCATTGACACCAACTCAAACCCAGGACATGTTGATGTCGCAATCCCATGCAACGACGATTCAGCAAAGGCAGTAAAGCTTGTTTTAGAAGTCCTCTCTGAGGCTATTGCAGAAGGAAAGAAAGCGCATGCAGCAGCTACTGCACAGCAAGCACAGAAATAAAATACTAATAGTCATAAGTCGTAAGTGGTAAGTAGTAAACAAGCACATATAACTTGTTTTAGACTTACGACTTACGACTGTCGACTTACGACTAACTATATGTCAGCAGAACTTATAAAAGAAATACGAGAACTAACTGGCGCTGGTATGATGGACGTAAAGGAAGCGCTTGGAGAGTCAGGTGGTGACAAAGACAAAGCAATTGAGTACTTACGGAAGAAAGGCGCTACCAAGCTTGCTAAGAAAGCTGACCGTGTTGCAAGGGAAGGTATCGTTGAAGCATACATTCATGCTGGCGGTCGGATTGGCGTGCTAGTGGAGCTAAACTGCGAGACCGACTTTGTTGCTCGCACAGACGACTTCAAGAACCTGGCTAAGGAGCTCGCACTTCACATTGCAGCTGCAAACCCGCTCTATGTCAGCGAGGATCAGGTACCGAACGAAGTTATTGAGAAAGAGAAAGAGATCGCTCGTGAACAGCTTCAGGGCAAGCCAGAAAACGTTATTGAACAAATTCTAACTGGTAAGGTGGCAAAGTACTTTGAAGAGACTGTCTTACTCCAACAGCCTTTCGTGAAAAACCCCGACGTTAAAGTTAAAGACCACGTAGCCATATCTGTCGCCAAAATGGGTGAGAATGTGGTGATAAAGAGATTCGCTCGTTTTGTGCTAGGCAACTGAGCAAATACAACTTTTTAATGTCTCCATTTGTAGTTCCATCACTCATAACAACAATTAGCGCAATAGTTTTACTTGCAATACTGTTGAAGGCTTTTGCGTACCCTGAAAACCTAACAGAAGACGGGGAAGGATATACTTTTCACGAGAAGGGAATACCATACATAAAGAAGATCGCCTTTGCTTCCAAACTAAGTTACTACTTTAGGCGTTTCATAAACTTTGTATTGGAGGCAAAGGGCATTCGACCTAGTTTCTTAACCGGCTACAGGATTCGAAAACTGACCCGTAACATGTCTGAGCTTCCTGAAAAGAAGGTTAAAGTCTTTATAGGCAAGCTTAAGAAGTCAGACGGCAAATCGTTTGAAAAGGACATTTTGGAGCAAATAAAACAAAATCCTATGGACCTTAGTTTGCATAGCAAGCTTGCAAACTTTTATCTCGAAAAAAAACGTTACTCGGAAGCGCGTGACTTGTATATATATTTAGCGATGCATGAACCAGGGCGGTCAGGTCACTTTTCACGACTAGGTAGCATTTACTACCGCCTCGCGCAGTTTGAAGACGCAGCAAAGAATTATGAAATCTCCATAAGCCTCAACTCAACCAAGCCTAGCAAGTTCTACAATCTAGGACTATGCTATAACGAGCTTGGCAGGTTTAAAGACGCGATCAATTGTTTTGAAAACGCGCTCAAGATGGAACCCGAAAACGAAGAGTACAAAGAAGCGATTAAATCTGCCTACAAAAAAATGAACGACAAAACCACCCACATTATCACCGGCGCTGAACCTGTGTTGTAAGAGACTCTTGTCAAAATACTCATTTTTTGTCATACTTTCATAGTAAATAAATTGAAAACCACGCCGTTGTAGCTCAGTTGGTAGAGCAACTCCATGGTAAGGAGTAGGTCATCGGTTCAATTCCGATCAACGGCTCCAGAAAAGCGGGTAGGTAGCGAAGCGGTCAAACGCAGGTGACTGTAAATCACCCGGCTCTATGCCTTCAGAGGTTCGAATCCTCTCCTGCCCACCACAGTGCCGGCTTAGCTCATCCGGTAGAGCAACGGTTTTGTAAACCGTAGGTGGCCGGTTCGAGTCCGGCAGCCGGCTCCAGATATTTTAACGATACATTAATTAATACAATCCTATGTCACAAGAAAGACTGATAATCCTGAAATCCGTCGGCGATAGCACCGGCAAGGGCAAGGGACATATCATATACTCTAAGAAGAGTCGTGGACTCAAAACCAAACGCAAGATTGAGGTAAAGAAATTTAACCCGATCGCTCGCAAGGTTACGGTCTACAAAGAAAGCAAATAAAAGCCTTTAGCCATTAGTCTTTAGCCATTAGCACTATCTGATGGCCAACGGATAATGGCCAACCGCTAATGGCTGATATATGCCAAACACATCCAGGGCTAGTCTTGAATGCGAGATCTGCCACAACTTAAATTACCGCATAAATCGAAGTGCAAACGCCCAAAAACGCCTGGCAATCCAAAAATACTGCAACCACTGCAAAAAGAAAACCTTGCATAAAGAGACAAAGTGAGGGGGTTTCGTATATCGGTATTACACTGGTCTCCAAAACCAGTTAGACAGGTTCGACTCCTGTAGCCCCCGCCACGCTAAGCGTGGCGAAGGACCCCCTGATGGGTCTGCCACAAATTCTATATCCTATGAAAACATCTTCAACGGCACAAATTGTTATTTTGGTTGTACTTGCGGCTGTTATAGTTGCTGGTACTATTGTAATTATTAAACAACTCAGTAGTTTTTCAGTGATTTCACTGAACGAGGCTGACAGAGCAAATTTAAACAAGATGGACAATGCAAACGCAGAAATAAAAGAACTCAAGTCTGAAATCCTTAAAGAAGGTTCAGGTCCAGAAGCAAAAGATGGGGACAAGCTTTCTATGCACTATACTGGTACCCTGCTCAATGGAACAAAGTTTGACTCCAGCGTAGACCGCGGTACGCCATTTGAGTTCATCCTCGGTAAGGGCGAAGTAATTAAAGGTTGGGACCAGGGCATCAAAGGCATGAAATCAGGGGAAAAGCGCAAACTCACCATCCCAGCAAACCTCGGCTACGGCCCCAGCGGCATTGGCTCCATTCCTCCAAACTCAGCACTCATATTTGAAGTAGAACTCTTAAAAATAAACTAATCCTAAATCAAAAACCACCACACAGTCACACACTGTGTAGTGGTTTTTATTTACACGATTCCGAGTGTTTCAGCGAGCCTAGCCCGCGCTTTGTGAAGCTGGGACTTGGAGGTGCCAGACGTGACACCGAGTATTTGAGCAATTTCTTCGTGCTTGTAACCGTACATCTCATGAAGTAGGAATACGGTTTTATACCCGGCAGGCAACCTCTTTAAAGCCTCTTCTGCAAGGACCTCATCATACGGGGTGTACCGTTGCACCATACTTTCGTTTAGAATGACCAAGAACCCCTCGGACTCCGTTGCAACGTGACCCTTTAGATTCTTTTGATCCTTTGCCCGTAAATGCATCAAAAATGTATTCACCACAAGGCGGTGAAGCCATGTTGTGAAAAGTGACAAGCCTTTAAAGGAACCTATTTTCCTCTTCAGCTCAATACCCCAAATCTTCTGATTGAGGTCTTGAGCCTCTGCTTCATTCCCGCCCGTAAGACGTAACAAAAGCTTATAGGTATGTCTATGCCTGGCATTACAAATCGCGTCATAGGCAGCAAGGTCGCCGCTACCTGCTCTCAATGCTAATTCAGTAAGTTCCTGTGGTTTCAATACCATACTAATTTACCTCCTTTGTAAAACAAGTATACATATACTTGCAAAAAAGTACATAGTCCCCTATACTAAAAAAGAGCCAGAATACCGCTCTCGCGGGATTGGCCTTTTTATTTAGCAGTAACACAGCCTGGGCAGGGCCCATGCGATGTTGCGCACGGATATTTCTAATGAAAATTCTCCTATTGAAAGACTTACCAAGTAAGGGCAAAAAGGGGCAAGTGGTTGATGTAAGCGACGGTTACGCCAAAAATTTTGTGATAAAGAATAATATCGGCCTGGCTGAAAGCGACCCGCAGGCAAAGAAACTTCTCAAGGAACTCAAAGAAGCAGGTGAAAAGGAAGGACGTGAGAAAGAACGCATGAAGAAACTTGCTGACCAGCTCGGAAAGAAGGCTCTCACTATAAAGCACACCACTGGAAAAGACGGAAAAATTTTCGGTTCTATTAAAGAAAAAGAAATTTCCCAAGCTCTTGCTTCTCAGTTTGGTATAACCCTGGACAAACACTCAATAGAAGTCCCTGCGGCAATACGCACCGTTGGCGCATACACCGCACACATTGACTTAGGACACGGTATAAAAACTACAATCACAATTAACGCTCAAATATAATGTCATACCATACCAAGGTACGAGTTGCAAAAAAGTTAAAAACAAAGTTCATATTTATCTCTGGAGGTGTTATCTCTTCAGTAGGGAAGGGCGTTACTACCTCTTCCATTGCCATGCTCTTGCAAGCGCGCGGTTATAAAGTTGCACCAGTGAAGTGTGACGCATACCTAAACCTCGATGCAGGTACTATACGACCCACAGAACACGGAGAAGTTTTTGTATTGGATGACGGTATGGAATGTGACCAGGACCTTGGCAATTACGAACGTTTCTTAAATCGTGACTTAACCAAGAATAACTACGTGACTAATGGCCAGCTTTACGCCAAGCTTATTCAGCAAGAACGTAATTTTGAGTTTGAAGGCGAAGATGTAGAAATTGTTCCTCATGTACCGGAAGAAATTATTCGTCGCCTTGAACTCGCAGCAGAGGACCACGACGCTGACATCGTACTCTGTGAAATAGGCGGTACTGTCGGCGAGTACCAGAACATTTTGTTTATAGAAGCTAACCGCATCATGAAGTACCGCGACGGCCGCGCATGCGCTCATGTCCACGTAGGCTACCTTC
>DASPKA010000108.1:0-3629 GCA_035628335.1 Patescibacteria group bacterium
TACGCATATGAGTAGCCTGGAAGTGTGTGAATGATAACTTGGCAAGCCGCAACATGTTTGCCATTATGTGTAACCATAAACCTTCCTACTTTTTTATCGAATGACTCCTGCCATGAGCCCCATTCCCACAATTGCAAAAAACTGCCATTTGCTTCTAAAACAAAGGCATTGTATTCGTTTTGGGAAGGCGAAGTAATTTGTAAAATTGTGCTCATGAGCTTTTATTACCAACTATTTTCAGTGCTTGTTTTATTTGATCTTCCAGACTTGCACTGACCGGTACTTGTTCAACTGCTGCACGTACTTCCCGCTGGTTGTACCCAAGCCCCATAAGAGCTTCAAAGAGGTCAGTGGAACCTGAAGTTCCAATGCCGAGCACGCCTACCTTAGTCTTCAGTTCTAAGATTATCCTTTCCGCAGTTTTTTTTCCAACTCCACCCATCTTAGTAAACATACCCAAATCCTGGTTAGCAATTGCGGTTTGTAATGTTTCTATTTTTGCAGAAGAAACTATGGTTAACGCACTCTTTGGTCCCACCCCTGAGACGGTTAGTAGTAGTTCGAAGAACTCCAGTGATCTTGCATCTGGCATCCCGTACAGTGCCTGTTCCTGGTCTGTTGATTTGTGGTAGGTAAAAACTTCTATCTCAGCCCCAATGGGTGAACTCAGCAAGTCAGGTACAGCAAGTATTTTATACCCTAAGCCATTGACCTCTAATATCAAAAAAACCTCATTTTTATGCAGAATTTTTCCTTTTAAGTACGCTATCATAGTATATGTAGTATACCAGTTTTCATGTCTTGTTTCTAATAAAAAAGCAACGTGTCATGCGCGTTGCTTCTAATATTAGTATTCCCCAGTTACTCTCAGTACTTCTTCGACGTCTGTAATTCCCATAAGCGCTTTTACTAGTCCGTCCTGGGTCATGGAGAGGCTGCCGTTTTCGCGGGCTGTTTTTTTTATTTCGTTGATTGAAGCTTCTTTTAAGATAAGATTTTTTATATTTTCTTCAACTTGAATAATCTCATACACACCAATCCTACCTTTATACCCTAAGTTCATACACTGCTCGCAACCTGGGCTGTGGTAGAATGTAACTTTCCTGATGTCAAAGGAGCGGAATTTTTCAGGTATGGCTTTTAGTTGGAGCATGATTTTCTCGAGCAAATGTGGGTCAAGTACTGATTCGACCTTGCAGTGTTCGCAAATTCTGCGCAATAAACGTTGGGCAATAATAGCATTAAGCGCAGGGGCGATCACATATGGCTTTACGCCCATGTTGTACAGTCGGGTAATGGACGACGCTGCATCGTTGGTGTGGAGCGTAGAGAGGACTATGTGTCCAGTAAGGCTGGCCTGAAGCGCTGTCTCTGCAGTTTCTTGGTCACGAATTTCACCAACCATAACTATATCAGGGTCTTGTCTGAGCACCGCCCGAAGCCCTTTTGCGAAACTAAAGTCTACGGTATGGTCAATTGGTGTTTGCTGTATACCTTCTAGCTTATACTCAATTGGATCTTCCAGAGTGATTATCTTTACCCCAGGTTTGTTGAGCTCGGCTAAGAACGTGTACAGTGTTGTGGTTTTCCCGCTTCCGGTAGGGCCGGTGGTAATGATCATACCATTTGGCCGGGCAAGTTCATCGAAAATAACGTTAGCAGAGTGTCCGACAAGTCCAAGTTTATCCATACTGAGTCTTATAGTTCCTGTGCCCAACAACCTTAGCACAAAAGCTTCACCGTAAGCAGATGGTAGGGAAGAAACGCGAACATCGATTGGTTTTTTGAGGTAGTAAAACGTCATGCGCCCATCTTGCGGAAGGTTTTCAACGTTGAGTTTCATCTTAGAAAGGATTTTGATTCTAGAGTAAATTTCTTTTTGTTTACTGCGGTCCAGCAAGAACACGTCCTGAAGCAGTCCGTCTATGCGAATTCGTACACGAAGCGAGTTTTTTTCCGGTTCAAAGTGAATATCGGAAGCAGTTGCGGCCATAGCTGCGCTAAAAATTGCTTCTAATATATATCCGGCTCCTAACTGGGCCGGGTCAGCAGTCGTAATTTTTTTAACTGCCTCAGAGTAGTTGAGATGCTTAGTGATATCTACCGTTTCTCCATGGTGATGTTGTGCTGTGACAATTTTTTTATACAGCTTCAGCGTCGTGTCAAACGATGATTTTGAGCAGATATAAATAGAGAGATCATACTGGTTTTGTAAGTCTTTGAGCTTTTCTATGAGCGCCGGGTTTTTTGGGTCTACACAACCAACACGAAGGTCATTTCCATCACGGTAAAAAATGGCACCCTGCGCAGCTGCTGCTTCGGTCTCTGTCCAAAGTCCAAGTACATTAAGGTCAACCGGGAAGTTTTTTAAGTCAATATACTGAAAACCAAGCGCAGTAGCTCTGCGCTTTGCTTCTTGTTCTTCCATTTGTAAATTCGTCTGGTACAAGCTGTCTGCGAGGTCTTTAGTCGTGCTATGTAGAAAATGTTTTGCATCTGTCATGTAGATATAGTAACTAGTAAATATTAAAGAGTAAATAGTAACCAGATAAACGCAAAAAGACAACCCAATATGAATCGTCTTTTAGCTGATCTGTTTATGGACACTTGTCACTTGTTACTAACCACTAATCAATTGTCACTTGCTGCCTTGCACTGTTTGCAAGAACTTTTCTTCAGCGGCTTGTACATTAAGATCTGAAATATCTATTTGCGTAATGCAGAAGTCACGGTGTTTTATAACTTCTCCAGCTTTTCTGTCCCATGCTGCGCACATCTCGTCTAGGTTGGAGCTGCTACGTACTGCGAGGGTAAGAGTAAGCACATCATGAGCTTCCGCTATAACTGCTACTACCTTGTAGTCAGAGATATTGTCTAAGCTTTCTTTGATTGCTTCTATGATGTCTGCATGGTCTGCCTCAGAACGCTCGAGATCTTGCGAGGAGAGTACAGAGTACATAACACCATTTTCGTCCAGGGTCTTTATGCGAGCTAGAACTCTGCCCCAGAGCTTTAAAACCTTAAGCTTCTTTGTCTTGTAGAGATTGCGTATAATCAGCTGCTGGTCAGCCCCAGCGTTTACCAGATCAGCAGATGTTAGCAAACTCTCTGGTGTGGTATTTGGTTCTTGAAAACTGTAGGTAGCTGAGATAATGCCTGCTAAAAGTTGCGTAGCCATTTCTGGGCTTAGGCTTGCACCAAGCTGTTTTATAAGTTGAAGCGCTAACTCAGAGACCGAAGCAGAAGCAATTTGGACAAAGTTTATGTTGCCAAAGTGCTCGTTTTGCGGACTGTTGTCTAGGTTTATCTTTGGTGTGTTGTAGAAGGTGTCAGTGTTTTGGGTAAATACATGTTCGAGAGCTTCGAAGTTCGGACAGCCAACTAAAATTATAGCGTCCGGAGCTTGGTTTCTAATTTTCACTGTCACATCTTCAGGGCTAAAAGATCCTTGTTTAGCTGTAACTAAAATATGAGCAGCTCCTTCAACTATCTCATATCTAATTTCATCTGGGCTAGAGTCTAAAGTATTCAGAGTAATGTCAAGAATCGGTGTGCCCCCAAGTGTTTGTGTGCCTTGTCTATAGTTTGGCAGCCACGTACCAGGAAGCTCTTTTATAGCAGAGACCAGA
>DASPKA010000109.1:0-13655 GCA_035628335.1 Patescibacteria group bacterium
AAGACAATTCGCGAGGTGTTTCTTTAGCGTATGCAATGTATTCAGCTAGCAAGTTTACACCAATACTTACAAAAATCCAGGTTTTGTGTGAAGAGTTGGCAATGACGGACGAAAAATTTAAGGGCATCATGAAAAATGCGCTGGAAAAGGAAACCGCAGATATAACTCCAGACGGCTCTTTTGGCCCACAGAGTAAAAAGCTCATACTTGCATACCTTAAATACAGAAATCATCCACTTAAAAACACATTCGCATCCGCCTGGGATAGCATAGAGCAAAAGCCAGATGAAGGAGCGCGGCAATTTGCTGAGCGAAGAGACACAGAACATATGGCCCTCCTCTCTCGTGTGGCTGACTCGGTTTCAAAAAGTTGGGATATGCAAAAAGACACTCTAAAACTACGTTTAGGAAACTTAAATGACAAAAAGACTTTAAAACAGTTTTTTGAAAACAGGTACTCAGCATGCTGGCGCATGTGTGACCAACTTTTAAAGGCGTTGTGTCCGAGCCGTGTG
This sequence comes from Patescibacteria group bacterium, assembly GCA_035628335.1. Lineage (GTDB taxonomy): Bacteria > Patescibacteriota > Doudnabacteria > UBA920 > UBA920 > DASPKA01. The sequence continues at coordinate 516 of DASPKA010000109.1, forward strand.
GTAGGCGAGGATGGAAAGGTGAGGTATGGAAGTGATTCAGAGCGGGTGATGGGCGAGCGGTTGCATAGCCTGGCAGACGCATACCTTACCAAGAGAACTGGAAGTTTTTTGGATATAATAACAGACGAGAGAGAATTGCAGGAGATGTTTCCAGAGGCGAAGATTAATTTTGAACTCCGCTTGAAAACTGCTATTAGCCAGGCACTGGAATACGATGCTCTGCGCAGGGGCTTCCTTCCTATGCACCATTACTCCGGCAAGATGCTAGGCTTTGGCGTAGACAAAGACATTGCAGCTAAAATAGTAAAAATGCAATCTTTGATTCACTAATGCTCAACCAACAACTGTTGCAATACATCCAGGCCGCTCGTTCACACAAAATTTCGGACGGCATGATCAAAGGCAATCTGCTTAAAGCGGGTTGGAAGCTACATGAAGTAAATGCAGCGTTTGCGCATTTGGGCCCTGCCGCAAAAGAATCTCCTGTGGTTTTCGGTTCTGTTGAAATGCATGCACAGCCCAAAGTAGCGGTGACACGGCAACAGTCAGCGCCTGTTGACGCGGGCCCTAAGGTGGTGTTGCAAAATAGTACTTCACACCATAACGTTCCCCAGGAAGTGGTACAAAAACCAAATAAAGGAAAATGGTTTGTCTTGTTTGCTACTTTTGTATTGGTGGTATTAGGCGGCGCAGCCCTTTTTGCTTACACGCATGGCGCACGCTTGGTTGGCTTTAAGCCTGTGCTGCCTTCCCAAGTCTGGGAAAAGTTTACGCAAAGCGGTTTTCCCACGGTCTATGCTACTGAGTTCTCTATGCAGTATAAAGACAAAGGGGACTTTGCAGAGGGTGAAGCAGCTATGGGTTTTCCGCTTACCGACCTCAGTATAAGTTTCTCATCTAAGGGTTTCGCCAACACCTCACAGCCAGAACTCCCGCTTGCCTCTCAAGATATCATGTACTCGTATGCTTCTGGTTCATTTTCCATGAACTCTGGGTTTGAGTACAGGATGATAGGCAAAAAGCTTTATGTAAACATTTCCAAGCTTCCGTTTTATGAAGGACTTATGCAGTCATTCGCCGCGAAAGCAGGTGGTACAGTCAAAAAACCGGAATGGTTGTATATAGACCTAGCCGGGAGTGGAACAGTAACTGAAAGTAAAGCGCTTGGAGGAGCAGTATCGGTTTTTGCTTCACCTCTATATTCTCTGAGCGTGATCCAATCACATACTTTCTTGGGAGTTGAGGAAGTAGATGGCAAGCAAACCGCAAAGTTTAAGGTTGTGGTAGATACAAACAAACTTATGGAAAGCTTTAAAAGCTCTTTGGTCAGCGGCTCCCAGCTTTCAGCTGAGGATGTAGACACTATTGCAGCAGTAGTCTTTGACAAACTTCGTATAAAAGATAGCATTGTATGGCTTTCGTATGACACCGGGCAAGTGCAAAAGCTTGGTATTTCGGCAAACGCGCCCTCACTTATAGCGTTCCTGAAAAGTTTAATGCAAACTTCAAACACAGCGAGCTTGCCGTTCGCACAACAGCTCCAAGCATTCTTAAGTTTTGACGCTACTGTGCTTATAAACCAAACTTTCTATAACATTGGTAAGGAAGAGCCGGTAGGCGCACCACCGGGCGCCGTTGACTGGAAAGACCTCCAAACCCCAGGCACAACGACAACCCCAAGCGTGCTCTTACCTGAGTAGGTTTTGCATACTGGCTTTTTGTGTGGTATATATAAAGAAGACCTTAATGGTTACAATTAAAATAAACTATATGGCAATAAGACAAACAGGGGAACTCCCGAAACCCACAGAGTTCAGCCCCGACGTAACAGTAAGCCCAGCCGAGAAAGTAAAGCAGGGCCGTCAACGGCCAGACTTTGTAGCAGCAGCAGATAACCGAGAAAAGAAATTAAAGTCCGGAATCCTGACTAAGGGTTGGAATTTGCTTAAAAAGGGTGGAGAGTACCTCAAGATAGCTGTGTTTGCTTCTCCTGAGATAGTTAAATACTATGGTGGTGAAGCAGTTGATGCGGGTAAAGCAGGGGTCAAAAAGGGAGCTCAAGAGGTAGCTGGGGTAGCAAGGGGAATTGCAGTTGGAACCAAAGAGGGAGCTCAGGCATTTATAGCAAGTGAAAAGCAAGGCTTACAAGAGCTTGGTGGAGAAGTTGTAGGAGCAGCAAAGGGTGCGCAGCACTTAGCTGAGCGCGGAGCTGATTTTGCTGTTAAGAAGGGTATTGAAATAGGAGAGGGTGCGCAAGCTGCTGGAAAAGACATGCTTGCGCAGGGACGCGCAGACTTAGAGATGTTTGCCAAAGACGGCCGTGCAGTGGCAGAAGCTGCATGGAATGGTATTACAGCAGGCGTAGACAGAACTCGTAATTGGTTTAATGAGTCGTCTTCGGCAATAAAAAGATTATTTAATGAAAAGAAAATAAACTTTCTAAATACGGGTGAACGGGCAATGATGTGGAATGAGCAGAGGAAATTAAATGCGCTCAATAAAAGAATAGAAGCTCTGCAGCAGCAGGCTGCTCTTAAGGAAGAAAGTATTATAAAAATTGCCGAACGTGCAGTCGACAGAGCAGCCCGTAAATTTCCCGAGGGGGCTGACTTTGGTCCGATAGCTGTTGAAGCACAATCTTAAAATTAATCTGTAATATTATGGACGACATAAAAACCCAAGCTATCGAAACAATTAACGAGTCCCCCCTGAGCGAGGAAGTAAAAGCTGGTCTCTTACAGAAGCTTGAGGAGGAGGGGGTAAGTGAAGAGTTTTTTGTAGAACTGAAAGCAGCAGCCCTTGAGGCACAAGCAACACTCAATGAGGCTAATAAAGATGTAGTAGCAGAAGTTCGTAAAATAGACGACGAAGAAGACGCAGAACATGCAAAAGTATTTGCACAATATGAAAAGGAAATGGACGAGCTGGAAGCAGACGCAAATAGTTTAGTAAAAGCCATGGAAGACGCCGAAGAAAAACATAACCTAGACACCGAGCGGGCCAAAATCGCTGCCTCCTAAATCCTAAATCAAAAACCTCTCAGTTCAACTGAGAGGTTTTTGATATTCTCCCTATTTTTGTGCAATTGCACAAAAATAGGGAGAATTTACAAATACATTAGCGATATTAATAGAAATTTATCTATGAAAAATAGACGGTTTTTAATATTTTTGGCTTAAATATATGGTTTTTTATGCGATAGTATTGACTTTTTGTACAGTTTTTGCTATAATGGCCTATACACGCTGAGGTCAGGTGGCTGACAAGTGTGGAGTTCTCAAGAGCTATGAATGAAGTGGGTATGTTACTGGTTTGCATAGACCATATGCAAATTGGTAGCTTACCCATTTCAGTTCCCAACACAGGTGTGTTGGGAGTCATTGCGCCGGGCACCGTGCGAGAGCGAGCGCTCTCTACCATGGTACCGGAACTCTCGCGGCGGGTTTACCCGGCGCAACAAACAATTGCAGAATTTCAAAGGAGAAACTCGAAAATGCGTAATTTCATCAACGCCTTGACTCGCACCCTCGTCACCCTGATAACCGCGTTCTTGCTCGTCGCTCCGGCGGCCGCGCAGACACCGGTCGCAGCGCCTTCGGCCGAAGCGGCCGCCTTGACCGCGCAGCTCGCGGAGCAGGCACGCAAGCAGCGCGCGACCGACGCGCGGCAGAACCGCAGGCTGACTGCGGTCGAGGTGAAGAACCGCGAGCAGGACACCAAGCTCGCGGATCATGACCGCCAAATTGGGGCGGTCGCGACCACCGCGGACGACGCGCGCAACGGAGTCGCACGGATCGAGTCCCGCGGCACCCGCGGCCGCAAGCTCGCGCTGTTCACACTTGTTTCGCTGGTGTGGCTCGCGATGGCCGGCTTCTTGGGTCGCGCCGGCATCACTGGCACCACACGCTTCATTGTGTGGTTGCTGGGCGAGCTGGTGCTCGTCGTCCTCTTCTGGCTGACGCCGAGCCTCCTCGCATTCATCGACACCTTCTAGGTGGTGCACTCCTAGATGTGTGTCGCTAAGGCCTTACGTTCTATAAAACGAACGTGAGGCCTTTTCTTTTATTCCGAATAAGCTTCCCACGTCATTGCGAGTGCATCTGAAGCAATCTATAATACTCAAATGAGCATAGAATGTTATGTTTACAATATTACGAACTATGCCAATCCTGTTCTTTACACTGGTGTGACAAATGACTTACAGCGAAGGCTGTACGAACACAAAAGCGGTAAAACTCTTGGGTTCAGTGTAAAGTATTATTTGAATAGAGGCCTGGTAAGCTACTGCACTGGCGCAGGTATGAATGATTGTATTTTTTTTGTGATATAATGTAGATACTTGTAGACAACAATTTTATATATGTCACAAACACAAAAACCAGAAATAAAGGTCCTGCAAGATGACTCTTTGCGGGAGTTTGTCCGTGGTATCCTTTATGAAGGCGGAATGCGCGACCTTACAGTTGAAGAAGCTAAAGAAATGGAAGACGTTCTCCTGGTCAGGCTGGAAGACAAAATGTTCGGTGCTATCATGCGAGAGCTGGACGAAAACCAGCTTAGGGAGTTTTTAGATATGACCCAGCAAAAGTCAGTTAACCAGGCAAAGGTTGACCAGTTTTTGCAAACTAACCTGAAGAACCCGGAAGAAGTTTTTGGCCGGGCGTTTGAAGAATTCCGGTCAGACTATTTGGGAGGCGCCGCTTAAACTATGGAGAGGCACGAAGGACCAGAAGAAAGTGAAATAAAGATTCCAGAGAGACTCGTCGTGTTGGACGCATCTGCAGAAGGTGAAAGTGAAGCCCGACGGAGAGCTGGAGAGCGGATAAGCAAAGAGCGAGCTGAGGCTGGCCGTCTTAAACGTATGCTGCTTAATGTCATGGAGGGCGGGTACCGGAAAAAGTACCTAGAAGAAGAACGGCGCAAGATTTTTGGGTTTGAAAAAAAGCAAAACATTTTTGGCCGCATATTTAATCGCAGAACGGACGAACGACGGGTAGGAGAGGAAACATTTACCGGTGACCGGGTTACGACCCAGCAAGAACTCAACGCTCAAGCAAGCCGTTTTGCAGATAACGAACTAGCGGCAATGCTCAGTCCAGAAGAGGCAGCTTCTGTTCGTATTGAAGGTCCAAGAGAAAGAATTGTTGACTTGATTGCTGATTACGCTGCTGGTCGGCTTAATGAGGCTGCTTTTTTGCAAAGGAAAAATTTAATTTTTTCAGAAGAAGGGATTGCGGGCCATAACCTACGCGCGCGTGAGAATAAAGGCTTAATGATAGCCGATAACCTTCTTGACGCAGCAAAGGAGTTTAGAAAATGGCGCAATGCCGAAATTGCCGGTGAACGAACGGCGGATTTAGATAACCGACTCAAGGCACAGCTTAGAGCCATGGGTATGGACTTTGGCACCACAGGCAGCACGATTCGTACTCAAGAGACATTAGATAGGGTGGAAAGGGTTATAGACTATATGGAACGGAACCCTATTCTCGGTAGATTGCCAATTGGCGGTGAGGCATTAGCATTTGGCGCCTCACTTGCAGGCTCAGCATTTAAGTGGTTCTCGCGTAGCGCGGCTCGCAGTGCAGTGCCAATAGTTGGCGGCGCGTTAGTAGCAGGTTACTTTGGAGCTAAGACACGAGGCAAGCAAATGGAGCAGGACCGAGCATTGTATAATACTCAAAATGAGCTTTCTGCACATACTCCGGGGAATGATTTAGAAAGAAAGTTCGTAAAAGCCTATAAAACAAAGAGTGTTGGAGAAATGGTTGCTGCTATGGACGCTGCTCTTCATGCCATTGAAGGCATGGAAAGTGTAAGTATTGAATCTAAACACCGACTTATAGAAGCGGTTGCAGACGCGGAAGCGAGGTTCCGCATTCACCACCTTTCAGGTCGTGAGGGAAAGGGACTCATCAACTTTAGTAAAACAGGTCTTGCCGGTGATGTTGGCAGAGTACGTAATTTACTCGAACTTGAACGAAAAATAGCGCAATCAATTAGGGTTATTTCAGCTGGACCTGCTGGAACAGATGGTCACCCCACCTTGGACTCAGATGCAATAGTTGCATATAATACAATTTTCCATGACACACAAAACAGGTTATTAAGTGAAGCTGAGGCAGTTGATGCAGATTTCCAGAAGCTAAAACGCACGGAGCAGATGAAAGCATTTGGCAAGAGCGCTTTGACTGCGGGTACTGTGGGTCTCGCGACACAAGCAATACACGGCTGGTATACAGGTCGTGACAGTCTTTTGGGTGCGGTTGCGAGAAAAGCTTATAACTTTATACATGAAAAGACGGGATGGGGAAGCCCATGGGGCGCGCCAGGGGAACGAAGTACCACACTTCAAGTGGATTCAAATCCTGCCACAGGATACTCTTTGGAAGCAAATCCAGACATTGAAGAAGGTACAAAAGAGTATGAGCAGATGCTCAAGAATATAGAAGCGGCGCCTACCTTTTACCAGTCTTTGGGTCTTGAGATTCACCCTCCTGTAGGTACGCATTTTGAACTTGTAGAGGGTGATGCTACAAAGCAGTTGCTTGTAGATGAATCAGGCAGAGAGCTCGGCAAGTTCCAGGTTATGAATTACGGTACGCAAGAGAATCCTATATATAAACTTGATTATATTCCTGGTTCTTCTCCAGCTGGTGTAACAGTTGAGCTTCAGACTGGTGGTGGAGTAGCTGCTGAAGGTGGGCTTAAAAAGTTGTTTGGCGGTGAAGAGTTTAAAGGTAAATTGTTAGGTTACCTTGATAACAAAACCAGGGCTTTTGATTTGAATGAAATTCGCATGGATGGTGTGGTGCGGGGAGATTCAGTAGACATTAATATGAACAATCTCTTGCAGCACGGCTCCATAAACAGCTCGCTTAGGCCTGACATCGCGGTAGAGTTGAAGGCAGGAAACATAGCCGCGCTTATTACCGTTGATGGAAAACAGGTTATAGCTCACCTTGATGAAAAAGGTCATGCAATCTTTAAAGGTGATAAGATCGCGGAAGTGTTTCATATGAAAGGCGGGAATATAGAGCACAGCGCGCAAAGTTTGCAAACTATAGTTTTGGACGGAAAGGGTGGGTATCATGTTATTAACACAGTCCCAGGAAGCGGAACCTGGCATGGAGAAGTTCCTCAAGCTGCTGTGGGTGGGGGAACTGGTACAAATATCATAGTTACAGAGTCAGGCAAGGAGTGGGCTTCGGGTGTTGTTGGGTATTACAATGCCAGAAAAGAAGAGAAGTGGGGCATGAAGCCCAAAGAAAAGAAAAAGAAAGGACATGGACACGGACATGGTGGGCATGGCGATCATGGCGGGGGTGACGGGCATCACGAGGCAGGCCATGGAGCAGCACATGCAGAAACTCATCCAGCAGAAGAAAAAGACAAAGAAAAGAAAAACTATAAGTCAATTACTATACCGGTAGAATTTTTGGAAAATGAATCATTGCGTCGAGAAAAACCGCGCGCAAGGATTTTAGATGCGCTTGCTAAAGTAGAAGTTCACAAAGACCATGTTGCTGCTATAGCAGGTTCTGCAGATGCTCGGACTAGATTCTTTGAAGACTTAGTCAAAATGCTTTCTCATATCAAAGACCCAGCAAAAATAACAGGCAAGGTCAGACTTGGAGACACTACAGCACGTATAACTGGAGACGGATTAAACTTTCTTAAGATTAGATGGAACGTAGGTGATAGAAACAATGTCCGTAAAACTTTAATGGACATAGAACATGCATTCAAGGACTCCACCGAAGATATCCCTGAATTTGCTCCGGGCGTTACAGTTACAACTTCGGAAGCAGCTGAAGTGGCAAGTCCAGCGCTGCATGATATGACCGTTACTTCAGAGGACGTGCGATCCGTAGTAGAACGCAGGGCAACTGGGACACTGGAGCGCGGAGAGCGCGAGACTCGCGAACGTGCTTTAATTGCAGATATAGCAGTGGTTTTTAAATTTCAAGAACCTTACCAAGGTGGTGCTGCAGCAAGTCGCGCAAAAAATATTGTATTACAGGCCTTGCCAGAACTGGATTTAGAAGAGCTGATTAATCGGGGTATTGAAATAGTTTTTACAGATAACCCTCCTGCTGTCGCCGTAGAAAATAAACTGCATCTCAGGCGGAATGTAAGTGCAGAGTCACTTTTGAACTCTATACGTGCAAAATTTTCAATTGAGCGCTTATCACTCCCAACCCCTGAAGCTAGAGTGGAAGTAGCAGGGTATTCTGAGACGAGCGGGATTTCAACTGACACAGTGGAAGAGCTATATCATATCGACAAGACTGATGAAAGGGGTAATCCATCAGAAGCTTTTTCAAATCTTTATAAGCAGATAAGCAAGTTCAGGTTTGAAAACAATCTTTCACCAACAGACGCAGCGCATGCACGTAAGCTTGTGTTGCAGGCAGTAGGGGCGTCAAATTATGAAGCAATCCCAAACAAAATCTTTTTTGTCGGTACCCATGAACCGCATGACTTGCCAGCTAATGGTGTATTTATACGATTTGGCACAAGTGGGGGAACCTTAGCACGGCTTCACGAGGCTAATGTACTTGGACCTGATATTGAAAAGCTCATGAGTCCGGAATCGAGGACTTGGAACTCAGGTTTAATTACTGTAAGACCAAATTTTGTTAAATCTAAAATTGCAGGTATTAGCGACGAAAGAGCTGAAAAAATAGCTTCTATTGCAAGTAAAGTAGAAATTTCAAATTTGGTTAGGTCAGAGCAAAGAAATGCTACAATACAAAAATTGATTGATGCATTCGCTCGACTACCTTTAAATTTTTCAACTGATGATTTTCAAATTCAGATGCGTGTAGATCCTAAAACAGAAACACGGTATTACACAAAAGGAGTAATCTTATATTTGAAAGGTTACGATGATTATCGTGTTTGGGCTGAGGCAATAGGGAAAGCAATTGGCGAAGAAGTGTCACGCGACCCAATCCGCGAGCCTGCACCAGAAGTGGTGCTTGAAACAAATCAACTAGTGTATGAGGGCGGAGATAAAAAACTATTGGCGGGTTTTGGGTATTCTGAAGAAAACACGCAAGTTGCTGACAGACTTAAGGGCGCTATAAGCAGAGTTGAGTTGAGTAAAGATATAGACCCTAGTGATTTAGAGACCATGGAAGCCATCTCAAAAGTGCTTGGAGCTTTGAATGCTCGTAAGCTTTCGGCAGTGAATAAAAAGCTTATTATCGTAACCGACTTAAACGCGGTGCCTGCTGCGGATCGTTCTAAAAATTTTTATGTTCAGTTCCCGGAAGCAGGGACTGCAGACAAGGCTTCCGAGCTTATAGGTAGGGTAGAGGCTACTAATCGTGATATATTGTATAGAGAAAATGAGCGACTCGAGCCATTGCCGCCTGAAGCCCAAATTAGTGAAATGGATGCAGGTGCTATAAATAGTGTTGAGGCACGAGACGCGCTGGCTGCAGTACTCGCAGGAACAAAGCGTGAGGCAAGGATAAAGAAATTGATACAAGAGAATTTTAAAGTGTCAAGATCGTTGAGGCTCGCAGAGCAAAAACAAATCATTGCTAAGGTGGTAGATTTTGCTTCACGCATAGACATAACAAAAGATTTGAAAAATGTCCGCTTCTTTATTCACGATAGCCCCACACGCAAGATGAGTATAGATGATAAAGATGTGTTAATTTTAAATATTGCGGGGTCAGCTGAGGACTGGGTTTCTGATGTGCGAGACGAGTATAGTGACGTAGTGTTTTATGAGAAGATTCCTGACCGAGCAAAAGGCGCATGGCAGCTGAATTTAAACCGCCGAGGTATGAAAGACAGGCTTATTGCAGCTGGTGTTTCTGTGAGCGGTGAGTCAGAGGCTAATATTAGGGAGTTTTTAGACTCAGTACTTGACAACCGATCTCATGAAGGACAGTTCTTAAAGTTTGCAGATGATTTTGAGTTTAACCCGGGAGCAGAAGCGGATGATGAAAAACTAAGGGCATTTGCCGTGGTTTTGTTTAAATATGCAATGCCTCACGTTTCCGATGCCCGAAATAGTTTCGTATACATGAGCAATAGGCTCATACGGAGTGATGACCAATTTGGTCCTTCTAAAAAAGACAAAATATTAATGCTCGGGGGAATTGCAGTAAAGTGATATGGCGCCAAATTTTTCAATTAAAGAACTTCTTGCAGATGCCGAGGATGCAAAGCAGAAACCAGGAACGAAAGTCGAGGTTGAGCCTGCTGCTGAACAGGAACCGGACGAGCGAAACCTGGAAGCTCCTCAAATAAAGCTGAAAGAAGTTCAGCAAGTATATGGTTTAACTACTTTAAATGACACGACTGGGGAAGCAGCTCGTTTGCTTAGAATTGCAAAAGAGCATTTTTTGGTTGAGGAAGGGTTAGTTGCAAGTTACTTTGACACACAGTCTCCCGTATGTCACATTGTAAATCTACTCGGGAAGCTTGATGAATCAGGTTTAAAAAAATTGCTTAAGGGCGGTAAAGTTACTTTTGTAGTTGACCCAACTAAAGAGACAAAAAATAATAACATATATGTTTACAGTACTAACACAGCAAAGGAAGTTCAGGATTATTTATCCGCAGTAGCAAGGGACAGGGGACTTGATCCTGTTATCCTACCTATCCAACAGCAACTCCAACCACTTTATACCTACTATTTACGAGAAAAAGCGGGTTCCCCTGGTGAGAATGAGCCCGCAACAGCTTTTAATTATAAAGCCTTTTCGAAAGATTCATGGTTAGAGGTAGGATTTCGTTTGACTGCACGAGGCATGGATAAGTCTGCTGTAGATGCGTTACTGGCAGATGCGGAAAAAATAAAGTACGCAACACCGCTTGAGGATGATGAAGCTGCTGATCTAGCGTTGAAAAAACGTGCAAGCGAATTAGTTTTAACTGCTAAAAACTTGCAATTCTTGAGTGGGTTTTCTCGTGTAATAATTGCACCTGGTCCTTCACGAGCAGTTCCGGACGCAACCAATGGCAATACTTTATTTCTTAACCTTAATGATACTCTCGAACAAAATCAGCGATACCTAAACAATTTTTTTAACGCACAGTTATTTAGAGGTAACGCGAGGGCTGAGGGACCAGCTGCAGAGGCTCTCCAAGCCCGTTCTGAGCAAGGAGAGGGCGGTGTAGTGTCATTTAATGAGAACAGGATAGTGGGTGCTTGGCGATTTCCCAGAACTGCGCGAGAAAGAAATGAGTTACAGAACAAGGCAATTGAGTTGGTTAAAAAAATCAAAACAGATATACAGGACGCTGAATTACAGCGAAAAATTCTTAGCGAATTACGATTTGCACTCGGCGAAGTGGAAGATTTCACTCCACTCATGCAATTTGAAGTCACCGTAAGCAATGAAATTACTAGTATTTCCAGCAATAAGATAAACTTGAAAGCACCAGATGCCCTAAACCAGAAAGGTGTGGGAAGAGGATGGCTTGACTTTCTTAAGTCAGAGGTCGCAGCGGCATTTGGCGCTCAGGCGAATACTGCCCCAGCACCGGCTCCGGCGAGAGCCGGTCGTGGCGGAGGTGAGCGTCTTAGGCAAGTTGGCGACGCTGCGCCAAACAATCAAGAGCAGTTAATACGCAGGTTTCCAGACTTGGCAGGAAAATTATTTGCGGACACTGCGGCAGACGCTGAACTCCGCGGGAACGGCGATCTTCGTAAAGATTTCTATCATAAACTCGCACTTATTTTAACTGCTCTTGAAGGAGAAGCAAGATTAATAAACGCAGTTCCACGATTTGAGATAGACACCCAAGCGCTCGATGCAAGCGATTTTGCAGAAAATTTTGGAGTCTTGGATAACGGACAAATAGTAACACTGGGTATTGATGGGGTTACGCAATTGAGTACTGCAGATGCAGCAGAAGGGCTTAAGAAGTCGCTTCAGCTAGCCTCAGCAGCGCGGCTGCAGGGTGGAAGTTCTTAGACACAAAGATTTCTGGGGATAAATTTCTTGCATTAAAAATAACCGTGGTATAATAAATCTATCTAGGAAAATTAATACAATAATATGCGAAACAAAAATAAACTTTTACTTTTTTCGTCTGTAGCAAGTGCAGGACTTTTGCTCTTGCCATTAACTGCTATTGCGCAGCAGGCAAGTGGGCCAGAGAATCCTCCAATAACGGTAGAAGAACAAAATCAAGCATTCTCTTTGGCAGCTGGTTCCCTTAGTGGCCACGTCTTCATAGACAAGAACGGTAATGGTGAGGAAGATGAAGACGACTTACCTGCAAAGGGTTGTACTATAACAGTTCAAGGGTCACAGTCTAACTCAGAAACCACAGACGACAATGGAGACTACGTCACCCAAGAAGCAGCTGGAAATGTTTCAGTAACTGTTAGCCTTCAGGACGGTGACTGTAAGGGCGGTAAAGTTACCACTGCGTCTGCTGGTGGTGGTGCTACTCAGAGCATAACGGTCACAGGTGGAGGCAGTGCCTTTGCTGAACCAGTTGGTGTTCAGGTAGGTAAAGCTACTGCTTCTAGTAATAACTCAGGCAATGCAGACGATGAAGACGAGGAAGAGTTGGCAGACACTGCTTCAGAAGGGTTTAAGGCAATTGCTCTAGCTCTCGGTGTTTTGGTGCTTATGGGTGCTTTGCAGCTTATGAAGAAGACTGCATTTGCAAGCAAAATAAGGATTGGTGGAGTAAACTTACTCAAATAATGCCTAATAACCAATTCCTAATTACTAATGAAATGCTTAAATGTAAAATGGTTTAAAGACATTAGGAATTAATTCATTACATTAGAAATTCGATTTTAGGATTTGGACATTTTGCTCATGCTTTCTGTTTTTCAAAAACGTAAGATACGAAAAATTATTGACGCCGTCAGCCTTGGGCTGGCGGCTTTTGCTCTGGTTGCGATTTCTCAGCCTCTTTGGCCTGAGATTTCTTTCTTTTTTGAAAAACCTAGAACTGTCATGGTTGAAAAAACCGCATCCGGTAGTGTAGTCCGCAACACCGGAATCTTACCGGTGGCGCTCCTGCGAGGTGAACCTCCCATCTCCGATTCTTCAAAGAGTACTCTAGAACAACAAGGATTACCCTTGAACGGACAGGAAGGGGGAAAGGGAGAAATTTCCGCCGCTAGTCAGAAGCAAAATGCTAAAGGTA
>DASPKA010000110.1:0-13210 GCA_035628335.1 Patescibacteria group bacterium
AAAATGGTCCGGATAGGTCAAAAATAATTAACTTTGCTCTTCGTTTTGCAGAAAGAAACTTCAAACCGGTTACATGCTTTATGAATTCCTTGACGACTTTCTCGTTTGGGACACGTTTGGGGCTTACAGTTTGCGGACCTAGAACAATGCTCTTAGGGTACACTACGGAGACCGAACGTATGGTACGTCCTTTCAGCTTACGGTTAAGCTCCCTTACTACTGTTTCAACTTCAGGTAATTCAGGCATAAAAGTAGCGTAAAGCGTAAAGTATAAAGCGTCAAGTATAATGGTATACTAAGTAAACAAGCCATCTATAGAGAACCACACCATATGGATTTCAACAGTTTCTTGGGGAGCATTCCTCACAAATTCAAAGAGAGTGAAGTCGAAACCTTGCGCAATGCGTTTGAGTTTTGTCTGCGCGCGCACGAAGGACAGAAACGAAAAAGCGGCGAAGACTTCTCAGAGCACCCAATTACTGCTGCAGTTGTCTTGGGTAAGATCTTTCCAGATATTACTACTATTATTGCTACCTTGCTCCACGACATCCCTGAAGACACGACAGTTAAACTTGAAGAAATTCGGTCCGGGTTTGGCGAAGAAGTCGCCAAACTTGTTGATGGCGTTACCAAGCTAGGCAAAGTTCGCCTGCGTAACAGCAAAGACGAAAATTATATTGAAAACCTACGCAAGATGTTCATTGCCACAAGTCAGGACGTTCGCGTCATTTTAGTTAAACTCGCGGACCGGCTACACAACATGCGAACCCTGCGCGCACTGCCCGAAGACAAACGAAAAAAAATTGCTACTGAAACCCTGGAAATCTTTTCTCCTATTGCAGGAAGGCTTGGTATCGGTACTTGGAAAGACGAGCTAGAAGACCTTTCGTTTGAAATAGTCCACCCCAAAGAATACGCTGCAACTAAAGTGGCACTTGAACAAGAACTCGCCTCGCGGTCAGAAGGTATCCGTGAAATTCAAAAAAAACTCAACTCTATTCTGCACACTGAAGGCGTCAAGTATACAGAGATTTCTGGGCGTGTTAAACGTCTCTTCTCGCTTTTTCGCAAGCTGAAAAAGTACGATGGTGACATTTCAAAAATCTATGATATTATTGCTGTACGTATCCTCACACGTTCAACTGCTGACTGCTACGCTGCACTCGGTATAATCCACAAACATTTTCAGCCGGTTCCTGGGAGAATAAAAGATTTCATTTCTATACCAAAGCCAAACGGGTATAAGTCACTTCATACCACGGTTTTTGACGATGCTGGACGTGTGTTTGAAGTCCAACTCCGAACAGATCTTATGGATGAAGAAGCAGAGAGAGGTATTGCTGCACACTGGTTTTACTCAGAGTCCGGCAAGGCAGATGCGTTTTTTGAACGGCCTAATACAAAGTGGATCAAAGAATTGCGAGCATGGCAAGAAGAGTCACAGAATTCAGAAGAGTTCCTTGAACACTTAAAAATAGACTTCTTTCAAGATCGCATTTTTGTACTCACACCCCGCGGCGATGTTAAAGATCTACCCAAAGGCGCGAGCGTTATTGATTTTGCTTTTGCCGTACACTCCGACCTGGGCTACCATATGATGGGTGCGAAAATCAACGGCAAAATGGGGTCCATCTATGACGAACTAAAGCAAGGTGATGTGGTCGAAATTATAAAGTCAAAAAAACCAGTCACTATTTCCCGTGACTGGCTGGCAGTTTCGCGCTCTTCTTCAGCACGCAGTAAAATTCGCCATTACTTACACGAACATGACCGCGGCATCTTCCAACGAGTCAAAGAACTCAAACTAGAAGACTTCTCTCTTCCCAAATTCTTCAGGAAGAAATAATTATTTTGTAAAAAGTTTATCAAAGGCATCTCGAGCCGGCGCTTCTGTACTAGGTGTTTCGACTTGCTCACTTCCACCAAATCCTAACGTATTCAAGGTCTGACTGACGTCCTTTTTAGAAGCTCCCCCGCCTCTAGCTTTTGAGGGGGAGACGTTATTAAAAGGCACCGGGGAAATTTTTTTGATACTCTCTTGCCTTTTTTCTTCTTCGGCTTTGAGACTTTCTTCGTCTAGCCTCCGATATCCTCCCTCGCCAGGTCTAAAAGTAGTAACCATAACAATTTTTTTATTAATTTTTAATAAGCAATAGTGTGCTTTGTGTAGTGAGGGGTATGCCCTAGCAGTTCATCATCTGAGAACCAGACGGCAATTTCCTGGGCGGCTTCTTCAACAGAAGCAGAGGCGTGAATAAGGTTATATATACCTATTCCCTTGGCATCAGCATGTTTAAATGACACATGTGAATAGTCTCCGCGAATAGTACCTGGTGCTGCAGACTTGGGTTCAGTTGTACCAACCATTTTACGTACCAACTCAACTACTTCCACACCTTCAAGCACCATAGCCACGATTGGACCTGCCATTAGCATTTCCATTACCATGTTGCGCACATGCTCGCCACGACGTCGGGCAAGGTCCTCAGTATAGTGTTTTGAAGCATGCTCATGTTTTGCCTGGAGCATTTTAAGCCCAGCAATCTTTAAGCCAACGCGCTCAAATCTTTGAATAATTTCACCAACCAATCCGCGGTCAATTGCGTCTGGCTTTAACAATATCAAACTTCGTTCCATGATTATTTTGTTGAGATTACTGCTTTAGTTATTTGAACTAACTTCTTTGGTGTGCCGTCGTTGGCTCCAAACTGGCCTGGAGTGATGTCGAGAGCTGCGATCTTGTCTACAGCATCCATCTTACCACTCACCTTTCCAAAGATGGTGTAGTTATGTGGCAACTGAGGGTTGTCGCCAATCATTATGAAGAACTGAGAGCCGTTCGTGTTTGGTCCACGATTAGCCATTGCGAGCACACCTTTCACATACCCTGTCTTATAACTTTCAGTCTCTGGGTTCAACTCGTCTTCAAAAGTAGGACCAAAAGCGGAAATCCCACCGCTGCCATTTCCAACCGGGTCCCCACCTTGAATCACAAACCCTTTTGCGATTCTGTGGAAAGTCAAACAGTCATAGTAGCCAGCATTTATCAAACGCATAAAGTTCTCAACTGTCTTTGGTGCATCTTTCGGAAACAGTTCAATTTTTATTTTACCAAAGCCTTTCACATCAAGCGTAGCAAACTTGTACTTAGCAATATCAACTTTGTCAGTCGCGAGCTTTGCTTCGTCAAACTTACGCATGCAACCTTCTCGGTTTTCTACTTGCACTGTTGCCGCGGTAGCAGTGCCTGGGTCTGTTACAGTTCCAGCTGGTGCAGCTGGACCAACCATTGCACTATCTGTTGGAGCTGGAGCTGTATCACTTCCAAGTACCGTTCCTTCATCTGCTGGAGGGGTCAAATCTAACGCTGTTGACGAGTCTGAGCTTGAGAAGTCATCGCTCACCTGTTCTTCCTGCTGTTCGGCAAGCATGACAGCTTGTTGTTGCTGGTAGTTATAGTAGTAAAACCCGCCTGCTGCAGCCACCACGAGTAGTACTGCGCTGAGGTATATAGGTAAATTCTTATTCATATTTGTCTCTTAATTTAAGGATTTTTACGTATATAAATGATACCACGCTCGCTATAACACGTCCAGTTTCATGTCAATACTAAACTGTAGGGGTGTTAGACTCGTCAGAAGAGTCTTTATGTAGGAGCCAAAACAGTAACAAGAGTATATATGCAACTAACGTGAGGTATGAGGAAATTGAAATAGGTAGGTATGCGTTTGGTATTTGCCCAAAAAGATGTAAAACCCAAACACATAATGCAAAAAGCTCTGAAAACAAATACCCAAACCACACACCTATAAACGGTAACGACGAGAGTAGCGCGAGAAGCATTAACAAGGGGATGACCATAAACATTACCAAGTTGGCTGGGACGGCGATTAAGGAAAACCCTGAAAACAAGTATATTTGCAGAGGAATTGTCGCTAGAACAGCGGAAAGTGAGGTTGCAATTTGCAATTTCAATTTTTTTAGTTTTTTTGGTATGCACCATAGCCCACTTAAGACAACTGGAGCAAGCAAGATTATCCCTGCACTTGCAATAAAAGAAAACTGAAAAGACGGATTAAAAAGAATAATCTCAGGACTCACAAAAACCATTACACAGGCAGCCAACAGAAGCGCATGACCAGCCAAATACATGCGTCCGATGCCAGCACCAATTAAATACACCACCCCCATACAAGTTGCCCTGACAACGGAAGCAGAGAAACCGGATAACGCACAGTAAATAACTAGAGTAACTGAAAGAATAACCAATGCCCGCTTGCCCCAGCTTCTCCGTATAAATACTAAGGCGGTTAAAATGATAGAGATGTTATAACCTGAAACCGCAAGTACATGACTCAGGCCCGTCACTCTGAATACTTGGATGATGTCAGGGTTAATACCACTAGACCCTCCAAACAGAAGCGAGTACGCTACTGTACCAAGCTCTCCTACATTCTGCACGAGCTGCTTTTTTGTCATATTCCGTAAGCTAACTAAGGGCTGCATGTACCAACAAGACGAAAGGTTACATTTCCGTGAAAGCACCAACACTCTCTGTGCACGCAGCTCTATGAACCTCCCTTGCGAGTGACTCACTACTCCGGAGAGAAAAATCGTTGCTCCATAGGTGACTTCAGTTGTACCTATAAAACTCACTTTGATGTTATTTGAAAAACCATCAGGGCGAGCAGAAAAAGAATTAAATCGTCCATACTCCTCCTGTTCTGAAGTTACAACAGCTATACCCTGGTAACTTTGACCTACATACTGAAGCCATACACTCTGAGAGGAACGTGCTTGCAAACAGATCGCTCCTATACTCAACGAAACTGCGAATACCGAAATCCGTCTAATCCACAGGGGTCGAGAACAAATGCCAAGACAGGCAAAAACCGCTGCGCCTATAATTAAGTACAGCGGCTGAATTGCCACAAACCCTGCGACACACACCCCAATCAAGAATCCAACACAGGCATACTGCGTTGCCCTGCCAAGGTTATGCATGCTTCAGAAATTCCGCAATTTCACTGAAGGGAACTTCTGTTTGTGTTCTATTATTTAAATTTTTAACTTGAACAGTATTCTTTTGTTTTTCTACCTCACCCACAATAAGCGCGAACGGTATCTCCAGCTTCTCAGCGTACTTGAATTGCTTTTCTAACTTTTCTGGCTTTAAATACACGTCTACATTTAAACCACTAGATCGAAGTATAGCTGCGAGCCTTAAATATTCTGCTTCAAGTGAAGGGTCAATATTTAAGACAATACACTTAACAAGGCTTTCAAACTCACCCTGCTCAATAGCTATTTCTATAATCCGAGTAATCCCAAGACTTGAACCTACTGCTGGTATTTCTTTATCACTAAAAGATGCAATTAGGCCATCATATCGTCCGCCGCTGCCTATGGCCAGCGTACCTTTTGGCTCAGTAAAGAACTCCCACACCGTAGCACTGTAATACTCAAGACCACGAGTAATGCCTAGGTCAAAAATCACTCGTTCGCCAAAGCCTGCTGCTTCCATTCCCTGTAAAATTTTCTTTACATTACTCAGGACTTCCGGGGTAATTGTAACTAAATCTGAAAGTTCGTCTACAGTTTTACCTTCGCGAATGAATGTAAGCACACGCCTCAGAAGTTCAGTATCTTCTGAAGTAAATCCATAGCTCTCTACCGCATCAGCTGCAAGCTCATCATTCGTTTTCTTATAGACTTTATCTACCAAGCGCATAAGGCTGATAATCTGTTCAGAGCCCTTGCTGAGTCTTGATGCGAACCCTTCAAAAAGCCTCCTGTCTGAAATCCTCACCACGCTTCCCGGTAACCCAATTTCTGACAATGCAGTTAAGGTACAAGAGAGCGTTTCTATTTCACCTAGCTCGGTGTCGCTTCCAACGATATCTACATCACATTGGTAAAACTCCCGGCTTCGACCACGCTGGGTGTTGTCTGCGCGCCATACCGGCTGAATCTGCGACCGCTTGTATGGTAAGGTAATGGTATTTATATTCTGAGCCACATACCGCGCCATAGGCACTGTAAGGTCATATCGCAAGGCCACTTCCCTACCGCCATGGTCAGTAAAACTGTAAACAAGTTTTTCGTCTTCTCCGTACTTGTTCATTAGTATGTCCTTATATTCTAAAGTTGGAGTTTCCAATGGCAAGAAACCGTACCGGGTAAAAACGGTCTTAATCTTGCTAAATATACGGTCGCGGATAACGCTCTCTTTTCTCCCAAAATCCGCAAAACCCTTTAATGTACGAGGTTCTATAAACATATGGTAACTATATTCTATTGCTCATGTTAAGACAAGAATAATACTAGTAGTATAACAGAAAGTTTAGTATCACTGGACAGTATGTAAGAAAGATGGTATAATAGAGCCATTGTTTCTTGCTTTGAAACTACTTCTACAAACTTCGACCCAGGGGGAACCATGAACAAAGTACTGATTGGTTGTTTTCTGCTGTTTTTCTTCGTTCAAACTACGTTCGCTCAGCAAACTTGCGAGCGAGCAAACGTGCAGGGCTCCACGCTTTCCGCTGCCGCACAGTCAACATGCGGTGTTATGATCGAAGGCAGCGCTTCGAGGTATGAGGGCGGCTCACTCATCGAGTACAGTCCTAACGGGAAGGCTTCAGTCTTCTTCTTAGGGACAAGCTCCGGCGTTCGCAGCGTAGGCACCCGGTTAATGTTAACCGACCCGCAGCCTCACCCCTTTTCACTGGGTGTAGTTGCGCGGGTGGACAAGCCGCATGACAGCCATCATACCGGCGGCATGTTACTCGCCGCAGTTAGAGCTGAAAAAGGTTTTTTGACTATAGACGCCAACCTCGGCGGCGTTTCTGATGGTCTTGTAACCAAGCATTACTCTGCGGTGGACTTCTTCTTTGAGCCTGCGGTGTTCAAGGAAAAGCTCATCCTTGGGGTGGGTGCTGGGTACAACGGCTTCGAGAAATTGACTGAAGTTGACCTAACCTACATCCTGCATCCGAGGGTGAGTGTGAATGTCAACATCAAAGTCAACCCCCACAACGGTGAACACATCACCAGCGTGGGAGGAAGCTTCTGGCTTCGCCGTCCCCACTAACCAAGTGTCTTGGTCCCAATGTTGCAGGGACCAAGGCACTTTACTTATAGACACTTCTACTGTGTAATGATATACTCATTTTCACAGTTTTTTTATTTCATTTCACCACAATATCAAAGGAGACAAGATGAAGAATTTTTTGCTCGCTCTGGTGTTCGCCCTAACCTTGTGCAACACCATATTTGCTCAGAACAGCCCTAACGGCGCTGCAACAGGAAGCGGATGCGGAGCTGACCAAGTCTCCAATTCGAATCTTTTCGGCCCCGGCGGACCAGAAAAAAAGTGTGTAGTCTACGGTGGCTACTTAACCATAGGCCCATACTCAGGCGCGCTTCTTGCAAGTTACGCTATCACCGATAACATATTTCTGGTTGGTGTTGCTGAAGCCCGCGCAGACAAACTGTACCCAAAATTCGCCACGCGCATTGCGTACAACAAAGACGCTGGGATCTTTGTGTTCACCTCGCCGCGAGATCAGTTCCTTTCAACAGGCTTAAGCAGGAAGCTATCGCTCGGCAAGCACTTGATCATAGCAAACCTTGGGCCCAAGTTTATTTGGGGCAAGGTGCGCAAGACACATGCGTTTGCCGGAATCAGCGACACTTACGAGATCTCGCCGAGACTGCTCGTGTTTGGTGAGGTATACCGAGTGGCTGGCGACACTGTAATCGCCATAGGCGCCACGCATAAAGTCAACAACTCTGCCGTGGAAGCCTCGTTCTTCATCAACGCTGAGCAAAAGCAAGTCGGCTTCTCGCTACTGCTCACTTCAGCTCACAAATAATGCATAAGGAGGTATAGTATGCAGATCGAATTCAGTTTGCGCACCCTTTTTCTAGGTACAGGCACTGCTCTCTCTATTGTGGGAGGGCTACTTCTGCTCTTTGAAGGAAAGGTTCTATGCCTTACGGTGGGTCTAAGTTTTGTCTTGGGAAGCCTAGCTTCAAGACTACTTGCAAAATCTCTATGAAAACATAAAAGCGTCCCGAACCCTTATTTAGGTTTAGGACGCTTTTTTAGACCTGCCACGCATTAATCTTTCGACATCTTTCGTCTCTGTTCGGCTGCGACCATTCCAGAAAAAAGATTACCGGTATGCGAGGTCCGCTAACTTTTTTCTGAAGCGGTCTGTGTTCGCGAAGCCCGAGCTTTGCTTGGGCTGCTCGTGTTGCTCAAACAGAGCCAAAATCTGCTCGAAAGTTAATACGCGACAGGTCTATTTCTTGAAGTGAATCTGTTCGATATCCACTTCTGCTGTATGTCGGTTAAAGGTGACACTAAAGTCACGGTAGTAGAATGCAAGGCCATCGAGTGCCTGCTTCACAATTCGGAGTCTGTCACTCTCAACCTTACTTCCCAGAGTCACGCCAACCCCATGAGCATTAAGCACATTCATAGCTACGCTCTCAAAGCCATAGGACAAATGTTCTTCAAGCTTTTCAGGAAAGCCGTTTTGTGGACTGTTCGGGTGGTAGTGACTCTCAACGTCAATCAACAACTTCCAGCGACAGTTGTCGCCATCAATGAAAATCTTTGACTTAAAGACCCGGTTCAGTTTTTCTATCTTGTGGCAAAAGAGTGGTGGAAGCCAGACTTCGCCATCCAAACGTATACGCCTCCCATTTACCAAGGCATACGTATACGGACTTTTGAAAGTCCACCCCGCACCTACCAGTGCCCAGTTCATTGCCAGAACTATAAACAACACACAACCAAACACTACCTGCTCGCCTATTTGCCACTCACGACTGCTCCCCATGAGCTCATAACCCCACAGCGATAAGGCAAAGTAAATCAGAGAAAAAATTGGGTTAAGGTGCATGCCAAATTTTTTGCTCCGTACCTTGTCGTGAGGTGTGTTATGACCAGGACTATGCTCAGTAAACTGCCGAGTTTCAAGACCAAAGAACAACCATACAGCACCATCAACGAGCCAGATCGTGGACAGAACTATATCTTCATGACTCCTGCCATTATTCCACCCCCAACTTGCAAGGAGTAAGGCAACAACTGCAACCATCAATACCCGTAAATCAAGTTTCATCAGATATACTCCTTTGCTATTAGTGTTCAGTTATTTTAGCAAAATATGCTACACTCGAAAAGTATTATAGGAGGAAAAAAGATGAAAAAATCTATCTTGCTTGGATTGCTATGTCTGAGTGCTTTGTATGTGGGCGTAAGCTTGCTGTGGGTTGAGAGTACTAAACTCAAAAGGCACCTACTCGCAAAAGACGCGCTTGCCTCCGCAAAACAGCTAGCTACTAAATCACAAGACGCTGAAGCACTGGAAGTTGCTGAGTTGCTGTCTCGAGCAGAAATTGCTTACCCTGCTCTGTGGGGTGCTATTCAAGAGGACCCACAGAAACAACCCAGTGTTTTAGTGTTTATGTTTACTCCTGGCGACCAGTATATTGGCCCGTACTGGATGTACTGGTACGCGGTATCTTTACGGAACTGCGCAGCAAGCCACGCGGTAATGTTCGCACAGAAGCATGAATGGATAGCACTACACACCGGCCAGTATAATCAAATCTGGCAAGGATTGCTTGCGCTGCATGAAGGAAAGCACTCGCTTTATAAACAAAAAGGGATTGATTTGTGGAACACTGCACTTGACGAACTCGAAGCAAGAAAACTAGTGCTACGCGTGTGTCAGTCTGTAGGTGGAAAGCCATATATTTCCTTCATACAAAGCATTGAGCAACAATTTGAACACTCATGGAAAGGTTCACTATTCACCTTTTCCATACCACAAGACTATCCACCAGAGCTTGAGAAGATCTGGGGAAAACCGCTTTCAAAAA
This sequence comes from Patescibacteria group bacterium, assembly GCA_035628335.1. Taxonomy (GTDB): domain Bacteria; phylum Patescibacteriota; class Doudnabacteria; order UBA920; family UBA920; genus DASPKA01. The sequence continues at coordinate 9,901 of DASPKA010000110.1, forward strand.
ACGAAGAGGCTGTGCAAGTACTTTACGCATACCTGCATGCTGTCTTCAACCATTTTGAAAAGGTTATACCAGACAAAGCCTTGCAAGGAGAGCTTGAAATCGCCAGCAAGCTCCTATAACAAAAAGTGTGAGCCTTAGCTCACACTTTTTTGTATACCCAGGAAAGTTTTGTAACAGCCGCATTCGCATCATAGAGCGCAAACAACGCAAACGTATACCCAATGTCTCCTAGCAAGGTACCGCGAAAAAATGGCAAAGCGTTTATGTAACTTTGTACTATACCTGACAGGTTCTGGGGGTAACTACCTGGGTAAAGTAAGGCAAAGTTCGTGACAAGAAAAAATACAATTGCCGAAATAAGACCAGCACCGAAAATTTTTGCATACCGGTAATTACTATTTTCCTGCTTACGCAACCATGCGCCTGCAAAAGCACCGAACATATGCGACCCATAGACCGCAACCATAAGCGGTAAGGAAAAAAAACCCAAAAAGTAATCCGAGACCAACCGTACCGCAAGTGTAAGCACCAGCGCGGTACGCAAGGGCAAATATGCCGCAGCAAAAATAGATAACGCTGTAACCACACCCATGTTAGGGTAATGCGGAACTAATCGTGAAGCAACTGCTGCTACTGCGACTATAACCAATATTGTCAAACCGTGTTTCTTTACATCTAACATAAGATTTATCTATAGAGTTCATCAGAAAGAAATTGATTTCTGATGAACCTACCTATATCTACTTCAACTTCTCGAGTTTCCACTCAATCTTATCTCCAACTTTTGTCACATAACTGCTGGCACCTACAGTTGCTTGAGCTCCGTTTAAATAGAACGCCCAGAAGTAACCGCTTTCAGCTGCTTTGCCATCAATCTCTTTTATGAATTCGCCGATTCCCGAAAATTCTTTTGTCTTTACTGAATGACTGGCTTTTAAAAGTTCTAAAGCAGTCTTACCTTCAACACCATCATACGTAATAGCCTCACTAGCGACCTTGACTTCGCCTTCCAGTTTTTGCTCTCCAACTGTAATAGCCTCCGTGCTACTAGGTATTCGTGCGGCTTTTGCTCCTTCAACTTTCTTTCCTTCCGCTTGAGCATGGAAATCATTTATACTACTTGGAACTTGAATCTCTTGCTTAGCATCTGGATGCAAATACGGTTGGTCCACAGGCTTAAATTCAGCTATATCACTACCTCTGCTGCAACCACCAGCCATCAATACTATGAAACTAAGAAAAAGAAGGTTTTGTTTTTTAATCACAAAGAAAAAATTTAATAATACAAGCCTTAAAAGTCTATCCCTCTTTGGGCAAGAATACCCATATAGTATGGGTGTTTGACCATTTTCATGTCGGTGACCATATCACAGGCTTTTATAATTTTCTCATATTTGTTGTGGCCGGTCAAAATGACGTGCATTTGTGGAGGACGGTAGGAAAGCAAGTCCACAACGTCTTGCTCGGTGAGCACCTCCACCTCTACAGCTGAAACTAGTTCGTCTAATATCATAAGGTCCCACTTCCCAGATACCATTTCCTTTCGAGCTATCCCTAAACCTTCAATTGCAGCCTTAATATGAGCTTCTTTTTGCTTCTTGTCTCCTAAAATCCCAACAAACCCGAGTCCCAATTGTCTGTTCTCGATCCTCCCAAAACCCCTTGGCCACGCAACATGATTAAGTATTTCCATTTCGCAGGAAATAGGCCATTCACCCGTTTCTCCTTCTTTCCCCTTCTCTGCTTTTCTTGCTTTAACAAACTGCAGTATAAGCACATTCATACCGGCACCAGCCGCCCTTAGGGCAGTTCCTACTGCCGCTGTAGTCTTTCCCTTTCCGGCTCCAATATTGAGCATTACGAGCCCCTGATTTGTAATTTGTTTTTGCATAAAATATACTTTGTAACAAGAATGAGATACCAATGAAACAATTTCGATTAGGATACACGATTATTGTTTACCGCGAGTCAGGGGGTGTACGCAGGGTTGTGGGCCACCTCTGGAATCGCGTTCAAATGCCACCCCTCCACTCACTTGTCGTCTGCGACGACAAGCCGACTGTCTTCGGGCAGGTACTTTCTGGCATTTCAAGAAAGCAAGGAAACTACCGAGAGATCACAATCAACTAATCCACATGGCGAAAGGCACTCCTCGCATTGCAACTTTCCCTTTATAAGGGTGTAATAAAAAATCGACTTCAGAAAGGAGATTAAATGAATGCAAAAAAAGTGCTATAACTGCAATAAAGTAACAGAGGGTATCTACTGCGACGACTTTCACACGGGCGAAATAGTCACAACAGTAGTCGTATGTAAGACTTGTTCCAAGACAGGTCGCAAGAAGCAAAACGGTCATAAAATCTGGACAACCGCGGAACTCGCTAAGCGAGTTCGCTGGGTACTTATCCGAGCTTTTTAATTCTCACAAAGGCGCAGGCAGGAACCCCCTCCTGCGCCTTTTACTATGCTCTCGAATTTTGCACCTAGAATTTAGCCACACTTTGAGTAACCACACATTTCGCACTTGGCGCAGCCTTCTTGGAAGATCATCATAGTACTACAGCTGGGGCAGATAGGATTTGAGCCCAAATTTGCCAAGCTTGTTTTTTTCACAGTTTTCTGACTCGCCACAACAGTCTCAACAACCTTTTCTACCGTCGCAGGTGAAATATCCGCGATTGTTAGTTCTGCCCTGTCTGTGTCTTTTGCAATAAGTAGATTAGCTTCCGAGGAGGCAGTACTTGCTCCCGACTTCTTGGAAGCGTAATCACTAGGAAGGTCTAAGTTAAGTTTAAGCTGGTCTTGTCCGCGCTTGGCATGCTTTTCCAAAATACGACCAATGGCGTCTGGTAGAGAGAAGATCATCTCACCATCTGCAAAAGATACATCTGGTCCGCGAATGCCTTTGAGTTGAGAAATTATTTCTTCTGTTGCTACATTGCTTCGTAGCGCCAAGGAAATCAAGCGAGTAATAGCTTCAGTTTGGGCTGAGAAGAACCCGCCAGTCTTACCTAGAGATGCAAACACTTCAAACGGACCATACTTGTCTTCGTTCACGGTTACATACAAATGCCCGTACGCTGTGTTCATTTTGTATGTAATACCAGCCATTGCAGATGGGCGCTCCCGTGCCGCAATCTTAAACTGAATCTGGTCACCGCTGGTAGACAATACTTCAGGCGCAATGCGAGTAGTGTGTCCATTACCCGAAGCCTTGGCAGCCTCCACTTGCTTCACTTTCAACTGAGCCTCTAATATAGGTGCTTGCGTCGTAGTTAGCTCCGGCGAAGCCGGTAGCTGTTCCCCCTCC
>DASPKA010000111.1:0-11694 GCA_035628335.1 Patescibacteria group bacterium
AGCAGTCTTCCCCTTACAGTCCGGGAGACCCGTCCAGCGGCGAAGACTTCATTGTTCGGAAAAAAAGGCGGCAAGATGAGGCAAAATATGCGATCCCGTTAAGGTAAGAAGGAACGGAACCATTTCTTCAATTGTAGCACAAACCCAGAGGAAAGCAAGCTGTCAAAAACTGCACCAACTGAAGTAACTTCCCTTGGCACAAAGTAGCGGTTTGCCCATAAAACCAAGCCAACAGTCCCAGAAAATGAAGGATCATTCACTTTATCTATTATAGTCTCAACTTCCTTAACCGTACCCAAAGAAGCTGGTAGGCGCAGGTGGTTCTTTGCAAAGTCAACCAAACCTAGGAGCTGACTGGTGCCTCCTGTAAGCACCACACCTGCGGGCAGCTTCCCTTCTCTGCCTATTTTTTTCAGTTCGAGTTCAACAAACCTGAAAATCTCCTCTAGCCGAGCTTGGATGATTTCTATAACATCCAACTTATTTACATGATCTGAACTTTCCGGGTCAACTTTTGCAAGTTCAATATTCAGGTTCTTACCTACGTACTCAGGCAGTGCTGCACCATACTGTAACTTTATTTTCTCAGCTGCGTCTGTTGAAATGCGAAGACCTATTGCTATATCGTTGGTTATGTTTATTCCACCAATAGGAAAAACTGCTGCATGTAACAAAGTATTTTCTTCATACACTGCCAGAGAGGTTGTTCCACCTCCGATGTCTACACATACAGACCCAAGCTCTTTATGCTTGCGTGAAAGAACCGCGTACGCAGATGCGAGTGGCTGCGCTACTATGTCTAGTACGGTTAATCCTGCTTGATTGACTGCTCGTGACAAATTTTTTATAAACGGGATACCCGCATGTATAATAGCAGTCTCAACTTCAAGGCGAATACCGCTCATACCAAGCGGGTCTTTAATACCCGCCTGCCCGTCTAAGGAAAAACTTCTTGGGAGTACGTGTAAAATTTCACGGTTTGGCGGCAAGCTTACAGCCTGCGAAGAGTCAACCACTCGAACAATGTCTGAGTCTGCTATAACTCCATCCGCCCTAGCTACCGCAATAGTTCCTTTTGACTCAAAACACACCAAGTGCTGCCCTCCGACAGATACATGCACAGCTGACACTGGCACTCCTGTCATGCGCTCCACTTTTTCTACCGCATTTGAAATACTGGATACCACCTCATCAACTTCAACAATCACACCTTTGCGCATACCAAAAGACGGTACTATGGCAGCACCTATAACAGCAAGCTTTCCGTTCGTCGGATCAAGCTTGCTTTGCACAACTCGCACATACGAGGTGCCTATATCAAGGCTGTTGATGAATTGTTCTTTTGCCATGAGGTACGGAAGAGGAATGTAAGTTTATTTTTTATTTCTGATTGAAAATTAAAAAAACAATGCTAGGTAAGACTTTCTTTGAGAAGTCGTGATATTGTCGCACCATCTGCAGACGCACCAAAATGAGACTTTAAAAGTCCCATGGCCTTGCCAAAATCTGCCGTCACAAAGCCCTGTTCTTGTATTATAGCACCAATTTTTGCTTTTATCTCCTCCTCACTGGCCTGGACTGGTAAATATGCTTGAAGCACCTGAATTTCAACATTTTCCTTCTCCGCGGCGTCTGGCCGACCACCCGCAGTGAAGGCCTCTGCAGACTCTTTGCGGCGCTTTACCTCAGACTGAATTAAAGCCAACACTTCCGCTTCTGTAAGGTCTGAGCCTTTGTTAATTTTCTCGTTCATTAAACGGGTCTTGAGCCCGCGTAATGTTTCTACTTTCAACTGATCGCGCGCCTTCATGGCTGCGACCAAATCTTGTTCTACCGTTTTTTGGTTTGGCATACTTTATCTAATAATCAAGATACAACAAACAAGATACAAATAATTCACAATAACCAATTTCCAAATTGAAATTTGCTGCTTGGAACTTATTTGTTTCTTGGATGTTGTTTCTTGGGATTTACAAAAAAGGCAGCTTGAAAGTGCCTTTTTAGTGCTTAGTTCTTCTTATACTTTAAGATAAACTTTGATCGCTCAGTAACAGGTCGTCCGTACTTCTTTATTTCCTCGCGTAGCGCCCTAAGTTCGGACCGTCTGCGAGCAGAAACTCGCTGCATGTTACGGGATTTTAAGCGAACCCTGTACCTGTTGCTCCTGGAGCGTATAACCACACCAGATTGCTGTACCCTGCGGCCAAAGCGGCGCAACATAACGTCGTAGGATTCGTTTTCTTTCTTCTTAACTTCAACCAAGGTATTTTCACCTTTCCTTTCGTAAATAATTATCTATATGATAACATGGAAGCCGAAATCTGTCAAAAATTTTGTAGTTTGACATGAATGAATATATTTACTATAAAGACATATCCCTCTAGCATCACACAACAAGCGTAAGGAGATAAAAATGACAAGTCAAATGAAACGACTAACGTTCTTACCCCTATGCACAGGCTGCGGGGAAGACAGACTGCTTCAAGTTGGGCTCGGTAATATGGGCTACAATAGCAAAACAGAATGGTGGATGGTGCTGTTCGCGCTGGCGGAATACTTACCAGAGAATTTGATGGAAAAACTATTACTCCAGCCTAACGCCAAGTACTCTCTGGTAGTGTATACGTACGACTGCAAGACGGAAGACGAGGGCAGTCTTCAAGTTTTGGAGTTCAAATCCCTGGAAGAAAAAACAGCCAGAGTCATTGAACTGTCAAAGGAAAACGCACAAGGTGTTCAAGACGCGGCACCCCCGCTTGACTACGAAAAGCTTTTAGCAGCTTTCAAAAAGCAGGAAAGATAAAAAAGTGGTTCCGAGGCAACATCGGGACCACTTTTCTAATTATACCTAGCTTAGAAGCTTATGGATTCGCTTACTAAGCTGAGCCCATCTAAGATACAATCCTACTTCCCTCAACCGGAGCGACTGTGCTGTTTCCATATCTCCCATAAGCGCTGATTGTAAAGCTTGTAATTCAACAAGAATCATAACCTGCCTTACTAGGTTAGCGAGTTCGATCGTCTCAGTGAGCAACACGTGAAGTGTGTGGAACATATCAGGAGCGTTATATCTCCCCTCCTTCAGCTCTGCAAACCTGAATGCACCTGCTGGACATGGAAAGAAAATAGTTCCCGACCTACCACAATAAGGGCATGTATAAGCTATGCTATTCCCCAGAGTACCTTCATCCACCACCTGCCTCCTTAACATATGGGCTCTTCCATGTGTTCGTGAGTTCACCGGACTGAATGTCCTTGATAACCTGTCGGTACACCTCAATCCGCCAGGCTCCCCAGGGCCACGTGCCGGACTCATTGAAAAGACCCTGCAACACTTCTGGACGTAAGTAATACCACGGCCAGGTAAAGAGAACGCGAGCTACTTGTTCATAAAAGAATTCACGAGCCTCTTCGTCCGGCTCCGTAAGTCCACGCTTACGAAGATCCAGAGTGCTTATTTGAAGAAGCGCTACATGTTGATCAGCCACTACCGGCACTGAAGTTTCTGTTCCTGGACGCCCATTTGCGTACGGAATAACATACACTGTCTTAGGCATAAAAATCCTCCTTCTTTTAAGAACATAACATATTAATGTCCAATTGGACAAAAATTTAAATTTATTGTAAAGTAAATCATTATGAAATTATATTTGCCAGGAAAACATGCATTTGCCACAAATACCCAAGGCTCTTGGGCTTGTGTTAATGTATCCTGGTGTTAGGTTATTTCACTCCTTCTGAAACGAACTACCCCCAGGATACATTCCTGGGATTTTTAATTAACTTCAAAGTTAACCTATGGTTTTCGATTCAGAAAATTCAGATACAACTGAAATAGGAGAAAAAATGAAATCTGCTGAACTCTTTGCTTTCAAAGAAGTTAAAGTCTATTACTTGATCAATGCGTTGCGTGCCCTTGCGATTAGCTTCATTTTTGCAGTGTCGATTAACTTCATGCTTGCGCATGGGCTGACACAGTTTCAAGCAAATCTTAACAACGCCGTATTCTTCCTGTCCTTGTTCTTGTTCGAAATCCCAACAGGAATCGTTGCTGACACCTTCGGTAGAAAAGTTTCAGTGCTTCTAGGCCTTCTCATCTGCGGCCTGGGCGCACTGGGGTACTACTTTTCTCCAGCATTCATTCCTTACTTAGGCGTATTGCCGACGTTCATGCTCTGTGAAATGATCTTCGCATTTGGTATAACTTTCCACACCGGGGCGTTTGACGCCTGGCTTGTGGACTCGCTGCACCTTAATAAAGTCAGAGAGGTCCCATCATATGTGTTTGCCCACTCACAAACTGCATCACAGCTTAGCACAATAGTTGGCGCTATCATAGGCAGTCGTCTGTTTCCACAGTTTCACTACCTACCCTGGTTTTTAACAGGGGCAACTTTTCTGCTTACTGGAACTCTTACGCTGTATCTGATGCAAGAGAAATACTTTGTTCGCAAGTCACACACACTCAAAGACGGGTGGAAACACATGAAGGCAATTGCTAAAACCAGCTTTAACTTTGGCCGTAACCACCGCATCTTTCGCTACCTCATGATCCTTGGGATGATTCAGTTCATGTTTGTCATGCCGGCAAATATGTTCTGGCAACCTTGGTTCGACAAAGTAGTTGGCCAGGCTAACCTGGGCTACGTATGGGCGGGGATGATGCTGTTCGTTGCGGTGGGTGGATACATGGCCAGACACAGCAAGATCAGCGAGTCAGAAGAAGGCTTGGTACTCATGCTGTGTCAGGTAGGAGTCGGTCTTGGGTTCATGTTCTGGGCTTTACCTGGAACGACTGCAATTTCACTACTCCCCTTTCTCTTACATGAAATTGGCAGAGGTTTATACCTGCCAGTTAAAACTGCATACCTAAACCACCATTTACCTAAAGACGAACGCGCGACCTTACTGTCCTTTGACGGCCAGGCAAATGACATTGGCGGGTTTTTGGGCCTAATACTCTCAGGCTTACTTGCTTCATTAGTCGGCCTTGGGTTCACTCTGGCAGTGTTTGGGTTTTGCATGGCAGCATGTAGTGTGCTGCTCTACAAAAAATTCAAACCATAAAACAAAGCCTCTCGACATTACATCGAGAGGCTTTTTGCATTATATGCAACGAGGCTCCACACCTGGTTGCATAATTCCAGTTAAAAACTGATTTGGAAAACTTGCCCAGAAATCCTCGCCGGAAGTTGGGAAGTATGCTGTGTGCGAAAAATCTGCAAAGAGTTCTGGAAAGCGGTTAGCAAAGTAGGAGCTCAGAACGACTTCAAACCCAGTAACCGCTTGAACTAGCCGCTCACACCGAGCTGGACCTCGGTGCGAGGTATGCATTTCATATGCCGCGGCAAAGTTTATAATTTGCCCGGTTTCAAAGATGCTACTGCCGGCTCGCTGAGGAAAATTTGGAATGACGAGCTCGTCAAGGTCTCGGATGTCACCCCAGCCTGTCACAACTTCTTCCACCGTTCGGGACTCAGTAAAAGAGTATACCAAGCGCTTTCGTGGTGGAATTTTGTTTGAGTTTAGCGCTGTCCAGAACTTCACTCCCCAACCCTGGGAATATGGGTCTCGGCTTGCGTAGGACTTACTCAGCAGCTCTTCACGCAACCGAAACTGAACAAGAAACGCCATGTTAGGTTTATGGAACAAAAGTGACGTTATACGCACCGTACCACTGTTTTCGACGTGGTATCGCTGCGGTGGTGACGAACCCTGCCATTCATGAACCAATTGCATACCGTGCGACTGAAGACCATTACCTATACTTTCAAAGTACCAATTTTCAGCAAATCTTTGTTTAGCTGTTTTCATAGCACCTCCTTTTATAATTATGCAATCTATCATTTTAAGGTGATATACGCAATGCGATGGTTCTTGCTAATTAGGTCAATATAATATATAAAGATATAACGGTGTTTACCCAAAACTCAAAAATGAAAAGGAGTGTATATGGCGATTCCCGACAATCTTCCTGACTTTGCTTTACTAATTGCTGCTCTGAATCCAAACATCATACCCGAAGATGATGCGCTGGATCTCCGAGCCGGAGCAACCAGTATACCTGGGCGAGTTACGGACCTCAGGCGTTCTGGAGTTAAGGTTCGCTTTGTACAAGCGAGCCAAGATCCAGAAGGATGGTATTGGGTGGGACCTAACGGAGAAGAAATCCGCTGAGGTTCCAACGATCAAAAAAACCTTACGCTGTCACATCGTAAGGTTTTTTAATCATACAATTACATTTGTCCTGGAGCTTTCATGGTACACATTTTACAGTTCCCTTTATGGGTGACTAACTCAACAATCGCCGCAATACCGACTAATATATATACTAAGTTTTCCAAAGCTGGCCACGAGCCTAAGATGCTATTTACCAGGTTAAAATCAAAAGCACCCCAGAGACCCCAGTTAAGACCGCCAATGACTATTAAAATGAAAGAAATGATATGGAGGATTTTCGTATAAATCACCCCCTTACATTAATAAGTAAGGTAGCGACACTGGAAGTGGAACTCACTTTCACTGTAAGGTGGCGCGTACTCACTAGGTTATTCTTCTACTTTAAGTATACATTTCTTTTTCATCTGCCTTGCAAAACTATCCACAGTTACCAACAGTTGTTGTAATTGTAGTTTTGATTGTAGTTGTAGTTATTGCAGTTATTGTAGTTCCTGGTATATACAGCCATGTTAAACGTACGGGTAGCTGTTCGGTTTAGGTTATCTGTTACTGTCACCGTAAAGCTTTCAGTATAGTTACCAGTAGTATATGGAATTCCTGAGATCTGCCCTGAGGTTGAAAGAGACAATCCAGAAGGAAGAGATCCCTGCGTTACACTAAAACGAAACGGCGCTGCGTCACCAGCAGCGGATATATAGGCACTATAGTAGCTCCCCTCATACGCCGCTGGCAGGCTCTGAGTGCTAATAGACGGCCACTGGTACGAGGAGGAGTTGTATGAGTAATTACCGTATTGATAATTCGGATACCCATACTGCCAGTGCACAACGACAGTAAGTATCACACATCGTGAAGAAGTACGCTCACACAGCCGCACATCTGTCTGGCCAGGGTTTACTCCATGGACTATTATCTCATTGCCAGAAATGGTAATAGATGCAATCCGGCTGTCTGTGTAGCTCTCCACTCTTACCTGTCTCGCATCACCGCCATTTAAATACACAGCTACATCTTGCCCAGGGTATAGAGAAACGGAAGTTCGACTTAAACTGAACGTACCACCAGGGTTGTAGCTTTTATTGTAGTTATTATAGTTCTTCCTAGCATAGTTCTTTCTTTTGGCGGGTTTGTTGTAATTATACTTATGGGCTTTATTATACTCGTTCGTAGGTTGCCAGTATGGACCTGAATTCCCGTACGTTTGTACACTCTGCGAAAGCTGGCCAGCAACCTTCACATAAAAGTACTTTCCCGCACTTCCCCCACTCTCCGGTAAATTTACAATGGTAGTCAAAAAGCCGTTTCCGTCCGTGTCGCCAATATGCGCTACCACTGTACCTGAGTTTGCATTACCCCGGACATAAAAATGCACTGCGGAATATACCGGTGCTCCAGTTACCCGCACCTGCACTCTACTGCCCCCAACATCCTGCACATCTAAGTAAGGCATAGCAACAGCTACCCTAAACGACAATACCCCCATTAACAGAGCTGCCAGAACAACGTACACCCCCTTCTTCCATATCCTTATTTTCATATATCTATTTTTGTTAATGCTACTTTCTTTATACCCCACTGAAAAAAATTCGGCAAATAAGCCAAATAATTTGCTATACTACTTATATATGAGAGGCCATAAACATTTTAAGACGATTATCAAAAATATCATTTTTGGAGTTGAGGACAGCCTGGTATCTTCAGTGGGAATGCTTTCGGGAATAGCTTACGCTGGGGTTGGAAGAACTGAGATTATCATCGCCGGGGTTATACTCATTTTCGTGGAAGCTTTCTCAATGGGTGTAGGTAGCTCACTTACAGAGCACATCACAGGCGATGGCGAGCACGAAGACGCACGCGAGTCAGCTCTTGTCTCTGGGGTAACCATGTTCTCATCCTATTTTATTGCTGGCTTCATACCACTCTCTCCCTACATCCTATTACCCCTACAGTACGCACCGTATGTGTCTATTACAGCGGCGCTCCTTGGCTTGTTTATAGCAGGCTCTACGGCTGCCAAAATACTTCGTACAGGTTCACTTAAAGCAGGTTTTCGCTTCCTTATCTTAGGCGGCCTTGCTATTGGAATAGGCGTCTTAGTAGGAACTTTCCTACGCAACTTAAACATTGGCTCGTAATATATGAAGACCGTATCTCCTCACTGCTTCGAATCAGAAAATTCCCACAGAGCCTGTATTTCGTCCAAGATTGATGGCTTTTTCGAGCACGGTTCGGAGGCGTACGCGTTGGTACGGTGGAGAGCCGCGCGGAGAAAAAGGCGGCAAGATTGGGCGAAAGACAGACTCCCTCGAAATGGTGAGCGGTTACTGAAGACCTTAATTCGCTGGGCAGTATACTATGGAATAGGTCTTTGCGCTTTGGGGCTACTACTTACTTTTAGCTGGCCTTTTTTCATGTACCTATATACTTCATCAACCGGCCGACTCATGGACATGGAGCTCTCAGCACGGTGGTCTGCGTTTGCGGCTGTGCTCCTACCCTCACTAGTGCTTTTTCTAGTTTCTCTCTACCTGGGTCGCAAAGACTTGCGAAACCTAAGTCTTGTATTACTCGCAAGCTTGTTAGTTTTCTTACCAATCCTTTTTTTAGACAAAACAAGCCTTATATTAGAACCGTCGTGGATTCGCTATCCAACAGCTGCATTTTTGTTTCTCGCAGGTGTGTGTATGTACTTTATCTCACGTCGGTATAACAGTGGCGAAAAATGGCCGAAACCAAAGGAATATATTTGGCTCGTACTTGGCTCTGGCTTAATTTTCGCAGCCTTAGACGAACTAGCAGAAATCCACGAACGAGTAGGTTACTTAATAGAGAGGACACTGCACCTTCCTCATTACTTTGGAGATCTAGTGACCTTAGGATATGCGTTTGTTGGGATAGCAGCTATCACTCTATTCTTTTGGCTAAAACAAAAAGGCAAAATATTCATCAGCCCAACATTTGGATATTTATATTTGCTCGGCATTGCAGTGTTTGGCACCGCACAGTTCTTTGACACCTTTGATATCGTCTTTCAAAAAGTGTGGATGATGTTCGGTGTATGGCTTTCTGGTGTTGCCCCTGGCTTAGTTAGCGCGTTCTTTACTTTCTGGTATGATCCACGCCTAACACTTAACAGTATAGAAGAAATTTACGAATGCACTGCGGCCCTACTTTTCTGTTTGGGAACACTATCTCTGGTCTGGAAGCGCGAATATGCCCAAGCAGCAGTCTCTAGCACAACCAAAAGGACAGTTTTTACTTTCTCGACGTTACTACTATTCATTCTTGTGTTACTTCCTTGGTGCATCCCAGGTGTTATGTATTCCAAATCTCCATTTTTCGGAAATACCTCAGGGGAATTTTTAGCAGGAGCGTGGCAAGGTCTCTATCATGCGGACGGACTAAGCTATGACAAAAATATAGGTCTCATAGTGGCAAACGAATCTGAGCCAAAAAGACTGAATAATGCTGATGGCCCGGGACTTTTGGTCTATAAAAACAATTCCTTAGAGCGCCTACCTGATCCTACTCAAAAACTTAGAGATTCTGACAGTGTGACGTCATTTAATGGCGCTATCTATGTCAGCGATGGAGCGACTGATAGTATATATCGCTATGAATCAGAAAAAAAAGAGTTCATTCTCTTTGCAAACATTGGCAATGGCGTACTCGCGCCAGAGAGTATGGCTTTTAAAGATGGTGACATGTATTTTGTAAATGAAAAACTCAAAGCTATATTTCACATCGACAAATCCATTACCGCAAAACCTGAAACCCCAGTCCATGAAAAGTGGGTGACACCGGAAGATATTATTTTTGTCCCCGCGCTCTCTTCTTTTCTGGTCAGTGATGACTCCTCAGGAACAATTTTTAAGTATGTCCCTGGTAAACCTCTAGAGGTATGGGCACAAGACGGTCTCCGAGACCCGGAAAGCTTAGCGCTCCTAGGCTCAGACAAACTAGTAGCCACTGACAATGGCACTGGTGAGCTGCTCACCTTAGATTTAAACGGAAAAGTCTTGAGTCGCAGGTTGTTGAAATTTTCATTCCGAGACGCACAGGGAGTGGCCACCGACGAACTCCAAAATATTTATTTTATTACCGCAGATGGCACCGGCAGTGTTAGTCCGGTCCCTAGCATTTTATGGAAATATTAAAACACCTCTACAAGAGGTGTTTTAATTTACTTATTCAATACCGCTTTTTCAGCATCTACCATACCGCTTCCGTATACAGAATCTTTTTCTATAATTGAGTCCTGTGCCAAAATCTCTGCAGTCATTTCTATTCGCTTTTGAATTTCGTCAGGAGAGCACCCTGCGAAGCCGTCTAATAAATTTTGACAATTCACTGGATAGCTCACCAGCAACGCTGCCACGGCTGCGACGTGCGGTGCAGCCATGGAAGTTCCGGACATATTAGCGTAAGAAAAATATCGATAGGTAGATAAAATATTTACTCCTGGTGCAACAATGTCTACCTCAGGTCCTCGTGAGGACCAGCTGGCAACATTCCCTGATGCATCAACAGCACCGACAGCAATTACCTCGGAGTAAGCTGCTGGGTAGCTCACACTACCACCGGTATTTCCAGAAGCTGCAACAATAGTTATGCCAGCGGCTTTTGCTCTTTGAACAGCATCACGCAGTGCATACACATCAACACCAGTTCCCAAACTCATATTAATAACCTTTATCCCCCGGGATTTCGCCCATTCGATTCCCTCTACAATATCAGAGACATACCCTGAGCCATTATCTGCAAGCACCTTCACGGCATATATATTTGCTCGCGGTGAAACACCTACGACACCATTTCTGTTTGCTACAGCAGCTATTATTCCTGCAACATGGGTACCATGGCCATTACCGTCCTGTGCTTGAGCGTATGGTGTGATTGCATTATATTGTCCCTTAATATTAAACCTCAAGTCAGGATGATGAAGGTCTATCCCTGTATCAAGAACTGCTACGTTTACACTTTGCCCTGAGGTAACCGGCGAAACCTTCTCAGCATCGATCCTATTTACTCCCCACGGCAGAGTTTCTGCGGTTGTGTATGCTATTGCATCTGGCTCTATTACAATATCTTTGTACTTTAGTTTTAATATTGCTTCTTGCGTCGGTGTGAGCTCGACTACTTCTACGTTACTAACATTTTCCAAACGCTTTACAAATCGCGCGCGGATGTCCTGCATGGTCCTCATTCGTTCCTGGAACGAATGTGAGCTGTGGTACGTTACGATGCGGCGTTCTGCGGTCTCTTGCATTGGTGTTGCATTTACAAAAGTAAACTGCATACTGGCCAAGCCAAGTATCGCGAAAAACCACATGATTTTTTGGTGAATCCCCATGTTGTGTCTCCTTGATTAATCTTATTAATCATATGCTAACAAGCGCTTCATTAATTAACAAATGAATTTACTTTCATAAATTTTTTTCATAGCGTTTTAATTCCCCCCTCCTATATTTAAATCAGTTCAGTATTAAAATGTAGAAGGAGATAGATATGAAA
>DASPKA010000112.1:0-9651 GCA_035628335.1 Patescibacteria group bacterium
TGGTCAGCAGGTTCACACCGGGCTTTTCGGGGTCAAAGAGGTAACGAGTGGTCAACGCGCCGCTTTTGACCTCCAGCATCCGGTATTCACCAAGATTCTGGAATACAGCGGCGTATTCTCTACCAGAAATAGATAGCGTAATTGCCTTTCCAATCCACGCTTCATTAAAAGCAGGAACCGAGGACTGGTTGGCGCCCACCGATTGTCCAGTGGTAGTTTCCGTGACAGGTTCATTGGTGGTTTTACTTTGCCAGCTTGCTGTGACGAAAAAGTACACAAAAAGACCAAGTACCAGAGCAATAATCACGACAATGGGAAGCATGTTTGGCCGGGTCTTTTCTGGGGTCTCATCATCGTCATCTTCGAAGCCTTCTTCCATTACTGGCTCCGTACCGCGCATTGTTGGCATCGCTGTAGGACCACCACTAATCCCATATGGACTAATTCCAAATGGTATCGGTGTTGGCGGTGCCCCTCCGCCTAACTCACGGAGTAAATGCTTTCTTGCTCTACGAAACTGTTCAGTAATGTTTTCCAGTTCATTTATGACGTGAGGGTTGTGAGCCAGGAGCACGGCAAGGTTAGCAGCATCTTCTGCTGTTTCGCCTTCCTCAACCATCTTGTTGAGGTTGCTGATCATAGTGGCGTATGCCACTGCAGCATCCGCGCTCAATGAAAACTTTGCTCGGACGTCTTCAGGGTGATGACGTCTTGAACGGCTTTTCTCTTTTCGCTTTTGGCTCGGGCTAAAGCCCGAAGTGAAATGGGTCTGACCAAGCTGGCCACCGAATTGGCTTCCTGGGGGTTGAATGGGTGAGGGGAAGTGTTCAAATCCCTCTTCCTCGCCATCCTGCGGTTGATTAAATGCAGGTCCCGGTATGTTGTGTGGGAATGGGAACGACTTTTTAACTTGTGATTTCATTTTCTCCTCCTAGTTGTTGTTGGGGGGCAGAGCAGAACGGTTTCCACTTGCCGCGTATACGTATTTCCTAAATACATATATGTGGCAGCATAAACTAAAGTTAGGATGCAAGATAGGGTATAAAGCCCTATCTTGCACCAAAAAGAGATGGTTTGGCGCACATGGTCTTAGCGACCTGGGTTTTAAGCGCTACAGCTTCTTGGACTGTAGCACGAACCTCAGCTTCACCTGCTTCACCCTTGCCAGCATCAAGATACGCTTGGCGCAGGATAGCTCGTCCAAAAACGAGAAACAGATAACGCTCCGGGTGGTCTTTCTTTTTATTCAGGAAAGCCCAGATGTTCCTCGACTCTTTGGGATACAACTTAGCCAAAATAACTATCGTGGGAATATCTAGCTGGCCAGGTATATCCCAGTCCTTTAGCGCGACTTTGCGCAGCTGAGCCGCGTTACCGCCTCCCATGTGGTAGAGCGCAAATGCGTCCGCCTTGGTAAGCTGGTGCCTTACTGCTTCTTCTTCAAGCATGGTAAGATACAACTCCCCTTTTTCCAGGGAATCATACGGGTCCCATACTTTGACGCTTAGTCTTCGAGCAGTGGGAGGCCAGAACTGAGACAAACCGCCGGCCCCGCTTTGCTTGTTGTAAGCATTAACGAGGAACTGGCTTTCAACACAGGTTTTTGCCCACACCAGCGTTGACCACGGTAACCTGACTCCGCTTATTGTTACGGGCTTTCTGCCTTGGTCAAACTTGGCATGCAGTTCGTCCATCTTGCCATCCAGAAGCGTGTAGCTCCTGCGGGTTGCTGTGATGAAGTTGTCGGTGTATCTCTTGACGGCTTCGGGGCTTTGAAAGTCGTCTCCAGGATACACCGCATAAGCAACAAACAGTTGCCAGAGCTGCTTCCTGCTCAGGTTTTCAGGCTCGCACTTGTTGGTCTCCAGTAACTCTTTGAGCTGGCCATTGTCCATCCCTATGCGAGCATGGGTAGGGTTCTTAAATTTAAAAACCCAGCCAAATGTGTCGAGCGACACGCCGACGTAATATGTGCTCAGACAGATGAGGGCAAAGACAAACATTGCCCATCTTGTGTCATGAGAAATGCCTTGCCCGCGACTTTTCTCTTGCCTTCTACTCATATTTACCTCCTTTTTTAGCGTAAATCGATACGTTACTATACATTATAGTTGCACTTATAGCAACTCTATTCCACTGTTATATACAGCTTTATTGTCCCTTTTGTCAATTATCAAAAAATGACGATTTTGCTTGGCTATCTTTTTTCTTTTCATTACTCCTCATTTTTTACTAGGTGGCAATTGCCGCCACACTATAAGCCTCTGGGGAATAATCGGCTAGTGCATATATTTTTTTGGAAAGGAAGTCAATCCTGTTTATCCGCGATTTGATTATTTCATATTAATAATTTGACAAATTCTACAAAAAAGGTATAGTAAACCATCGAATCTTCGATTACGGACGATAGCGACGTCCGTATGCATAGGACCGAGGCAGATATGTTCGTCTCGGTTCCTCCCCAAAACACAACTGAATGTAATGCAAAGTGGGTCAGCCATGATTTGCGTTACGGAGGAACATATATGTACGATGATAGAAATTTTCCCGAAGCAGCTTCTCAAGCTGTGAGGAATATACAAGAAGGCGATGGAAATCATTACAGGAGATATGTGATTCCAGTTATCGCCTTCATTCTTCTTGCGGTTGTTGCATATTTGCTCAAGCTTGTTGCAGGTGACTTCCTAGCTGGGATTCACAACTATGTGAAGACCCCGGAAAAACGGGAGATGATCGTCAATATCATCATCTTTTTGTGCTTCGCAACAATCGCTGTGAAGCTGTTTCTGGTCAGAAATTCGAGCACGTTCGAAAAGAAAGTCTGGGGCGTGGCCTCGATATTTAGCCTGATCGATCTCGTGGTTTTTCCTTGCCTGGCACGGGCCCTTGGCCAGGCCAATCAAACGAGCGAAGACAACTCCATGTTGTATACTGTTCTCGGACTAATTTCATGGCTCTGCTCCTTGTCAGGCTTTATCGCTGCCTCTCTAGTTGTAATGCGCAAAAACTCAATCGCCGATTCTGAGAATATCATTCTCGGCGACAACGTGATGCGCACAGCTAAAAACCGTGTCGCTGCCTCTAAGATGTTGGAGGCAGCGAATGTTGAAGCCACAACTGAGATGTGGCGCGCTGCGGCTGAAATAGCTGATGTGGAAAATGAAAAACTTAAAGAGGCTGGAGTTACTGGCTTTGTGTGGACACCAGAGCTGGTATATCGCCGGATGTTGGCTGCGGCAAAGTCCAAGAATGAGCAAGACTCAGAGTCGGTGGAAGAGGGCACCCAAAAGGTGTACCGCTACAGGACGTCTTAATTTTTTCAGAGTAGTGTAGGCAGAGATTTTTCGAACAATGATTGAATACTCATGATTCGAAACTATTTTGCTCGCACTACTCTTTTCTTATTTCAATACGGGCATCCCCTTAATTTCTATTTCCTGGCCCAACATAGCGTCAAGAGTATGGTGCAAGGGGAGAACACTTCGACACACCGCTAATATTGATTTTTAAATGGAGGAGATGTAGGATTTCTCAAGAAGAGGAGGAAATTAATGAAAAAGCTTTTGATCGGAGTGGCTGTGATTGTAGTCATGGCTATTATTTATTTTGCGGGCTGGGTGGTGCTAATCACGAAAGAAGTTGTGGAAAAGCTGCCTCACAGCATGGAAACGGTCGCCATAAATTCTGCATCGCGTAATGGGTTAGGTGCTCCTGAGGGCCTGCAGGCAGACTGTGGTCCCGCGTCATTACGAGCAAAATGTAAAGTTACTCGCAAGGATTGCAAAAGTAAAGACTGCCCTTCACGGGAAGTTGTCGTTGTCTGCCTGGTTACTGGAAATCTTAAACACAGGCAGCAGTCTTCAGGCACAGGCTACCACCTTGTCTGTGACAAAAAATAAGGCGATTCGACGAGCGCGAACAACATCAAACTGGAGTTGCTCGCGTTTTGTTATAATAAGTAGGACATGACCATCCTTGTATTTACAACTGCATATGAGCCGTTAACTGGTGGGGCAGAGCTGGCTGTGAAGTATATTGCGGAACACTTACCTCAGCACACATTTCATATTCTTACAGCAAAACAAGAGCGTGGACTGTTATCTTTCGAAGACAAAGGTCATATAAAAATTTACCGTCTTGGCCTGGGAATCCCACTCGACCGCCACCTGTTTGTCTTCCTGGCGCCTCTTTTTTACTTCTATTCACTGTCCACTACCCACTACTCACTATCCTGGGCCATGATGGCGAACCAGTCTGCATATGCCGCCTACATTTGCAAAAAGCTTTTCAAACTGAAGTACCTGCTTTCTATACAAGAGGGAGATGGTGATGAGTGGTTTAAAAAACGGGAACGCCTTCCGTTTTATAAAAATCTATACCAAGCAGCGGACAAAATTCAGGCGATTAGTAATTTTCTAGTTAACAGGGCAAAAAGGTACTCACCTGCCTCTCAGCCAGTATTAGTTGCGAATGGCTTTAATGACGCTCTTTTTCGTCCGGTAACTCCTGAGCAGAAAGACTCACTAAGAGCAAAACTAGGCTTGCCATCAGACGCGATTATATTTTTCACCGCGAGCCGCCTCGTAAAGAAGAATGGCATTGACTTAGCACTGCAAGCCCTACTACTTTCTGACGCCCGTCACAAAATAGTAGTGGCGGGGGAAGGAGAAGAACGCAAGAATTTAGAAGCACTTACAAATCGCCTCGGACTTGCAGGGCGGGTTACATTTTTAGGGGACATTGGGCAGGATATGGTTGCTATGTACATGCAGGCCAGTGATGTTTTTATGCGACTCTCTCGCAGCGAGGGACTTGGTAGTGTGTTTTTAGAAGCGCAAGGTGTTGGTTTACCAGTATTAGCAACTACGGTTGGCGGTATTCCGGATATAGTTAAGGACAACTTCAATGGGTTACTCGTACCTCCTGAAAGCCCAGAGGCTGCCGCAAAGGCAATGCAAGCTTTACAAGATCATAATCTGCGATCACAGCTTTCTGCCGCCGCGCTTGAATTTTCAAAAGAATATACATGGAAATATATCTCAGAACATATGGAAAAGCTTTTTCTCAATTTTCACGGCCGTGAGTTTTAGGATCAGTCCCTTTCAACTTCTAACTTCTAATTCATGAAAATTTTAATTATCACTCCTCTTTCACCACCGCAAACCGGAGGCCCTGCGACTGTTACTGTGCTCCTTAGTGAGTTTTTTGGAGGCTTAGGCCACACTATACAAGTAGTAAGTTTTAAAGATTGTTTGCAGTATCCGTTTTTGGTGAGGCATTTTGTTTTTTTTCTAAAAGTATTTTCAGCCGCAAAGGGAAAGGACAAGGTATATTTATTGGACACAGTTTCTGCTGGGCTTCCTGCAATTTGTGCATTACGATTACGCTCAATGCCATATACTCTTCGGGTTCCAGGGGATTACGCATGGGAAACATATGTCAGTCGGACAGAAAACAATGTAGGTTCTGATGAGTTTTGGAGCAGGTCACAAGGCTTGCTGTACGAAGCTCTAAAGCTGCTGCAGAAGTTTGCTATTGATCACGCCTCTGGGGTTATAGTTCAAAGTCAGTTCCAAAAGCAATTGCTTCAGAAGTGGGGTGCGAGTCCTTCGAAACTGTATGTTATTCCAAACGCTATCTCCCTCCCTTTTTCTGTCGTTAAGCCCAAGCCATATTCTGTCATAGTGGTTGGTAGACTACATCCAATCAAAGGCTTGGAAGCTGTAATACGCGCAATGGTACGAGTATCTATTAGGTTCCCGGAGCTAAGGGTGGCGTTCTATGGTGATGGTCCTCAATTAAGCGAGCTAAAAGACCTTGCCTACACGCTTGGAGCAAGTGAATATATTTCATTTAAGGGTTCGAAGTCTCATGAAGAGACGCTTCAGGCTATGGCAGAAAGTGAAGTGTATATACTAAATACTAAACAAGAAATGTTTAGTAATACGCTGTTAGAGAGTTTTGCGCTCGGTATGAAGGTAGTTGCAACTAATGGTGGAGGAAATGCAGAAATGGTAGATGGCAATGCAATCGTAGTGCCGTTTAATGATGAAGCTGCAATCGCAGATGCTGTGATTCAGCTTTTTACAGACCATAAATTTGCAGCCGAACTAGCAGCTCATGCGAAAGAAAGTGTAAAGAAATATTCAACAGAAAATATCTTACCCGTATGGAAACAGACACTGGAGAAATAAATGTTATCTCCCTTGGCACAGACCGTCTGCTTTGGCAGCCTGGGAGCAAGATTCGCAGACGCTTAGAAGTTATTGCAGAACCTTTAGGCTCATATAGTGTTTTTGTTATGTCAAAGGCTTTTAAAACAAAGCCTATGGCACGCGTAGGCAAGCTTAAAATAAGAGACTTTCCAGTACTTTCCCCCTTTACATTTTTTTCTTTTTTAGCATTTGTGGCACGAGCAAAAGTAAGGGGACCTGTTATACTTACCGCGCAGGACCCATTCTTTTGTGGGTTTTTGGTAGCACTTGCTGCTCATATTTGTCATATGCCTTATGAACTCCAATTGCACACAGACCCGTATAGCCCAATGTTTCAAACAGGTACGGTTAGGCGGAAGCTTGAACTAGCTATTGCTAATTTTCTCTTACCCCGTGCTCCTATAGTTCGTGTTGTATCTAAGCGCGTGGAAGAAGCGCTTTATGCACGAGGAATTTCTCACACATACCACCTGCCTGTGTATACTGAACTGGACGCACGCCCAAGAGACTCCAAAGACTTTGAGTATGAGTTCACATTTCTTTCCGTCGGTAGATTCGAGTCGGAAAAAAAGTTTGATCTACTAATTTCTGCATTTCAAGAAGCTCAAGAAGAAATGCCAAATGCAGGACTTGTGCTTGAAGGAGATGGGAGTCAAGCCGCGTTCCTCAGGTCTCTCGTCAAACCCAATGACCGAATACAATTCTACCCCTGGGAAATGGATGTAGTGCCTTACTACCAGTCAGCAGATGTATATGTATTATCCTCCATGTTTGAAGGGTATGCTATGGCTCCGCTAGAGGCTGCTGCAAACGGCTGCGCCGTAGTAATGACAGACGTAGGCATGGCTGGAGAAGTCCTTAAGCATGAGGAATCTGCGCTTGTTGTTCCACCAGGTGATAAAGAGGCACTGAAGAATGCGATGCTCAGAATATACAAAGACAATGAGCTCAGATCTAAACTAAAAGAAAATGCGAAAGCAGTAACGCAAAATCTCGCATCGCTCTCGCAAGTCCGAGAAGCCCAAATACAAGCGTGGCAAAAAGTGCTCGCTCTACATTAGTATTCGATTTAACATCTTTATAATGACTTGACAAAATTTTCTAATGCCAAAAAAAGAGTTACAAAAAAATCAATTTCCTGAAAGGAGAGGCCTGGAAGATGAGGCGGTAGAAGAGAGTATTGAAAGCGTTGAGCTGAAAATGAGAGGTGGGATTTCTTCGTATCTTGATTCCGTCACCCCAGAAGAACTGAAGCATCGAGTTATAAGCGCGCTCTCCAAGATTGATGATCCCCATAAGCTGAGGTTTAAATTACAGGAACTGGGTTTAAGTGAGAAGCCGAGTAATGAAGAATTACTTCAAGCGATAGAAAAACATATAGAGGGGTACCAGCAGCGCGTTGCACAAGTGAGGGAGTTTATACCAACTCATCTCCCGAAGTTAAATGAATGGTTAGACCGAGAGGGTTACACGCCCCGGCAGAGACCTGAAGATATTCCTGTTATTGTGAATGACTATTTACTTCACTCGGGTGTGGAAAATGATTTTCCGCACGTCTTTGGAGAATTCTTCAACGGTGAGGAAAATTTTATTACAATAACTGGTAAGCATGGCAACAATGTCACCGCACATGAGTATGTACATGGCATTGCATTTGATCCAGAGACTAAAACCGGTGGGTTTATAGCAGAGGGTGGTAAGAATGTTTGGTTAGATGAGGGGGTGACGATGTTAGGTGAGTTCGCTACCTATCCCACTAAAGTTCCTGGAAGAAGAGATGATCCAGAGGAGTTGTATGATGATGGATATATGTGGTTAACACGAATATATATGCAAGAAGTAGGAGTTAGCGAACAGGATTTGTTTAAGGCTTATTTTGGAACCGAGCCGCAAAAAACAGAGCTGGAAAAAAAAACACAAAGACGATTTGGTTGCTCGGTAGTGGATTTGCAGGGGCTGTTTTTGGGATACAGCCAGGAAGCGAAAGAAAATGTACTAAAAATAATAAAAGGTGAAGTAGTGGTTCTGGAAGCAATGGAAGGGTCTGGAGTAGATCAGCATTTTACAGAACTACAAAAGATTTTTCCTAATATTGAAGTTGTGGTAACTCCACTACCAAAATTTGAAGAAAACGAAAAACAGCGTGAATGGGAAAGGGCTAGGGTTGAGGTAGAACAAATTGTAGACGACATCGGGAAGGGGCTAGATAAAGGCATAAAGGAAACAATTGTTGCTTTTAAAGCTTTAGGGTTTTCCACTAATCAGTCTTGCGAAGGCCATGAAAGTGCCGACGATGGTATGCCATACCCATGGGTGCAATTTTATGTTGGGTCGCCTAATGGACGGGAAGAGGACGAGGAATCACAGCTTGAGTCACAGAGAAAGAATGAAATTGACAGAGAGAAGTTGTCTAAACTACTTGATGAATTTTACGCAACAAGAAATCCACAACCAGACGCACGGTTAGTATTTGAGGATATAGGTTCATTTGGATCTTTTAGACTGAGAAGCCAGGGAGCGGCCACTATAGCCTCGTTATCTGAAGAGACAGTGCGGCGAGAAAAACTTAATGAGTACAGAGAAGAGATGTATGAATTTACTCAGTTTCTGAAGCAAAAGTTTCTAGAAGAAAAATAAGGATACTATAAATAATATTTATCCAGAAAGCAGACAAGATGTATGACTATATTTGTAACCGGCTGCGCCGGGTTCATTGGCAGTAATTTTTGTAAAACATTTTTGAAACGGTTTAAGAAGGCCACGGTAGTTGGCATAGACAACTTTGCTACGGGCCGCAGAGAAGAGGTGCAAAAAGGTATTGTATTTTATGAGGGAAGCATTTTAGACGAATTATTACTTGAAACTATTTTTACAAAACATAAACCACAATATGTGTTCCATTTTGCTGCTTTGCCCCGTGTTTCTTTTTCAGTAGCTGAGCCTGTAGTGAGCGCAGAAACTAACATTATGGGGACCATAAAGATTTTAAATGCAGCCCGCAGGCACAAGGCGAAGCGAGTTATTTATTCTTCTTCATCGTCCGTATATGGTGGGGCAAAAATTTTGCCTACTAAAGAAAAAGACAACCTTGCAAATCCAAGAAGTCCATATGCACTACAAAAATACACCGGTGAACCTATGTGCAAATTTTTTTCAGAGATCTATGGGTTGGATACAACATGTCTTCGCTACTTTAACGTATTTGGCCCCGGCCAGTACGGTGACAGCCCCTATGCCACGGTGACTTCTGCATGGCTCGAAGCCCTCTACTTCAAAGGGCCGTCCTTTGAAGGACGGCCCTTTATGGAGGGGGATGGTTTTCAGGCAAAAGACTATACGTATATAGACAACGTAGTTGAAGCGAATCTTCTTGCAATGAAGTGCAAACGAACTTTACAGGGAGAAGTTTTTAATATTGGTAGTTCACAGCAAATCG
>DASPKA010000113.1:0-13400 GCA_035628335.1 Patescibacteria group bacterium
GTTACTGCTGTTTCAATAACTGCACCTGTTTCTGGGTTCTTAAGCTCGAGTACAACAGGGTCCAAAGGCTGTTTAGTTTCTGAGTCATACACAATACCCCAAACTCTTCGACGGCGTCTCAGATAAATGAGCGAGAGAAAGTCTGACCACAAACGTAGGATCATAAGCTTCATTTCTGCAAGACCACTGGCAGCTGAAAGCGCAAACATATTTGAAGCAGCGGCTGCAGCGTACCCTGCTGCGCCTACTACACCTACAACTTTAGAAGATGTTTCTGCTGCAGGCAAGGTTTCTTCTATAAACTCCTTTAATGTCGGTTCAGCACTCTCTTCCGATGTTTGCTCTAAGGGAACTTCTTCCTTTTTTATTTCTTTTTCTTTCGGTGTGGTCTTAATAGGTACTCCAAGACTAGAGTTGCCACTTGAGTCAATACTAAAGACTGTATAGTAGTACTCCTGTGAGCCCAAAGCAGACGCGTCGGTAAATGCTTCAACAGTCCCTGAGTAAACTATTTCACCTTCAGAAGGCTTCTGAGGGAAATTTACAGTGCTTCTAGCTATCACGATTTGAGATACCCGTGGATCATCGGGCTTTTTCCAAGACAACACGGGATTGTCTGTTTCAGAATACGTGTACATCACGTTACTTGGGTCAGGTAGCGTACTCTGTGGTCCTGTAGGTGTTGTTCCGCTATCAGTTCCTGGGTTAGAAGGGTTTGAGGGTTGTGAGGGTTTGTCTGTGGGCGTGAGTTCTTTGTCCTTTACCGTCTTAACCTCTTTAGGGTCTTCAGGCGCAGAACTTGTGGTAAAAGTGTATGTGTTGTTCTGAAAAACAATCTTCTGACCATCGGAAAACTCTGCACTTATTGTAAAAGTATAAGTTGTTGAAGATTTTAAACCGCTAAGGGTAATTGTATGAGCAAACACACCAACAGATTCGGGCGTAGTGTTGTTTGCCTGACCTCCGCCCATGTACGACATGAAGGTCTTCGCAGGGGCATCTGTGTCAAATGTTATGGACGCAGAGCCAGGACCTACAAACCTAGTTTGTACGTTATATATATTATGAACTTTTGGCTTCTCTTCTTCGGGCTCAGGTGTGGGAGTTGGGGTTGGGGTTGGAGTTGGAGCCGCTGGCGGCACAAAACCCCCTCCTCCGGAAGAGCTGCTGGATGAGCTCGGTGTAGCAACAACTGGATAACCAACAGACACACTAAAACCTGTCCCAGTAACTACACCTGCTACAGGTACTATAGAAATATTTGCATGATACCCACTACCGTCCATTTGTCCTACAAGCGGGACTACAACTTCGTTCCTTGCGTTAAAAGTGCCTCCAGACATGTCAGCTAAGGATGTTGTTGGTAAAAGCGCAGTGAAAATCACTGCCAAGAAAAAGACATGCTTTTGGCTATTTTTTTGTTTTCTCATTACCACAATTATACCACGGATATAGTGGTTAGTGGACAGTAGATAGTGTATAGAAATACAAAAAAACAATTTGTTGACAAAATATGTATTTTTGGTATAATATGAAAAGTTTTTCTCGGCCATTTTCGGCCATTACAACAAACCAAGGAGGAATTTGAGTGATGAAACACACTACTTTAGCAACATTGCTTCTATTCGCGTTTTTTGGTCACGCCAGCGCGCAGACGGCAGAACCCCAAGACTGGTCCGGGGTTCGGCAACAAATCTTGACTGCTCGCGAGTTGAAAGCCGCAGATGCTTGTGCGACTGACGCGGCAAATAAAAAGATCAACGAAGCCGTTAAGGTAGCAGGCAGGCTTTTCAAGCGCGAGGTGACTGAAGACGAGGCGTTGGAGATCGCTGGCCGCGAATTAGGACTGATCACCGGCAACCCAGTGACTAGACTGTTGGAACGAACGCAGCAAATGGCAGCAGACGCGAGGCAAATGATTAATTTCAGTAAGATTCTCGGGTCTTGCATGGCGCTCCTACTCATAGCATGCCTTTCGCGGATTTTCGGTGAGCGTATCAAAAAAACAATTACTGCGCTCATTGACTGGATCAGAGAAACGTTTGGAGACTTGTGGAATTCCTTAATTCGGTTCCTCAAGAAGTTTAAGCACGTGTGGTACCACCTGGTGGCGCCACTACTGCTTATATTCAAACCCCTCTACCCGGTTTGGCTTTACGGCACCGCACACGAAGGCATTGCAGCTGCTGCTGCGGGCTTTGCAGCGTACTCACTCTACGTGGCATTGGACTGGCTCATGAAGGATATAGATGAAATGCCAGCCACACGAGTGTACCTCTGGTCACTTGCTATGGTGTTTGGGTTCATCTCCTTCTTCTTTGGATCAGTTGTAGTGGGTACCGGTGCTGGCCTCGTAGTCATGATTGCTGTCGGTGCCCACCTGTGGGAGCAAAAATGGCTGCGTATTATCGCTCTGGAAGAGCGCACGCCGCATGTAGGCGTGTTTGTGGGCTTCCTCAGCATTCCCGTTCTGATCGTAGGCCACGACTGGTACAGTACCAGCACATGGTACGGACTCACCTTTGTCTCCCTGTTCGCGCCAATGCTCGTCCTCCCTGCGTATTTTCTTATGGGGGTATGGAATAATGAGCATCAGAACGAACGCACGTGGGAACGTAGAGAGAAAGACCATGTGTACTTCCTACTCACGGTTGCAATTGTAATGCTTCTGGGCTTCCGGTGGCATAACCACATGCGCAGTTATTCCGCGCTCCTACTACTCGCCTTCTTCGCCTGGTGGAACGTCCAGTTCGTGAAAGTCTGGCGTAAGTCGTGGGAAAATCGCACACCCCCGCGCGAGCTGATGTTCAGACACGTGGGTGCGCTCTACTCCAGCCTTGGACTGGCCCTGGCTGGCTTCATCTACCTCAAATATGAACTCGTTTTACGGGCATACGAATACTTTCGCTAGCCCGCAAAACTCAAACAAAAATACTCCGCCTCGGCGACTGCTAGGGCGGGGTGTTTTTATTTGTACTGTGAAGTGCGTAATCGCCATAATTGTGTCACTGTGTGATGACGAGGAAGATGAGAAGTCAAATGCAACACAAACTAAAAAAAGCTGAAATCCCAACAGTCCCGACTCAGCCCACAGACTGAGTCTTGGGAGTGTTTTCATTTAACAAATCAAAAATACCAGATTATCTGGTATTTTTGATTTGTTAACTGGCGGAGAGGGAGGGATTCGAACCCTCGAGCCCATTTCTGAGCTTCTTGTTTTCAAGACAAGTGCACTCGACCACTATGCGACCTCTCCTATTATAGGGGCTTGCGTCGCCCCCTCGTACGGGCATAGCCCTTAACGAGCCTCCCCCTCTCACGCCTTTGGCGTTAAAAGGGTTCTAATATAGGGGCTTGCGTCGCCCCCTTCATTTGGGGGACCCAAATGAAGCTTCCCTAGTGAGTATGACCTTTCCACTTGGGGAAGCCCCAAGTTCCAAGGTCTACTCTACTTTTCCTCTCGCGGCCTTGCCGCTAAAAAGGGTTCCCAAAGTACTATAGCTTTTATCGCCGCTGTAGCGTAGCGGAGGCATTAGGAGTGAATGGTGCTTTGGGATAAGGGACACACGATGCAGCGTAGGTGGATTTCACCTGAAAGGCGGAATTCACCGTAGCGGGATCGTGATGGCCCGTGGTGACTCCGGCAGGGATCGAACCTGCGGCCTTCTCATCCGGAGGGAGACGCGGCTATTACTTGGTCGCGGATGCCCACCGGCCCCGCTCCTCGTTCGCTTCGGGCAAAGCCCTGCGCTCACTTCCTAAAGAGAATCTCACCTTGGTGCTCCCATGAGGAATCGAACCTCAATCCCAGCCTCCGGAGGGCTGTGCTTTATCCGTTAAGCTATGGAAGCTTGTCATGGGAACTACAATAAAAGCGGTGGGTACCGCTTATATAGTATAGCAAAATGGGGGGTTATGACAATAGTTTGGGTTTGTAGATATTTAGGAAATTGGGGAGTTGGGAGTGTAGGTTTTCTGGTAATGTATCTAATGTAAACCAGTTTACTTTTTCAAACTTATGAGGCTCACCGTTCTTGACCAAGGCTGGGTCTACCAGAACCTTAAAGTCTAGGGCTATCCAGTGGCTGGGTCCTTCTCGGTGTACATCTCTAAAACCTAAAAACTCTGTTTTTAAGACTTCTGTACCATATTCTTCACGAATCTCTGCACGCAAACAATCCTCAACCTTCTGGTCAAACTCCAGTGCGCCACCACCAATGTCCCAACGGTTATGCTCGTCACGGGTATTGGTGCTACGCAAGGACATAACAAATCTCCCCTGCCCGTCATGACAAAAATACACAATGGCCACTCCGGTATAGTCTGTTCCTTTATACATTAATTTGACATGCCTTCTGCATTTAGCAAAAGGCCAAGCTCAGAGCCGGGCTCTGCCCGGATGTAAGATTGGCCGGTGCAGGAGGGCTGTTAGAATTTGAACTTATGTGCTATTGCCT
Source organism: Patescibacteria group bacterium (assembly GCA_035628335.1). Classification (GTDB taxonomy): domain Bacteria; phylum Patescibacteriota; class Doudnabacteria; order UBA920; family UBA920; genus DASPKA01. The sequence goes on from DASPKA010000113.1 coordinate 4,458, forward strand.
GGGTTATCGTTTCTGTGGTTTCATGATGCTCGGGAACCAACTCCAGGAGAAAGTCGCGTATTTCATCTGGATCTTGAGATTCTAACTGGATTATTACTAACTTTTGCAATGTAGATGTTGTATGTAGGTTGAGCGTACTATGGTGTGCATTATCTACGACCCAGAAAAACTCTATTTGCTTATATGGAATATGCACATCGTCCAAGTGTATGCCTTTGTCTGAAAGTTCTACGACTATTGTTCTTGGTTTCACGCGCGACAGCCAAAAAATAAGAGCACCTATGATCAAAAAACTGGCTGCACCAAAGTAGTCTGCTTGAATGAACATATAGCCGGAAAGCAGAAGCACAACAACTCCCAAGGTTAGATACCAACCAAAATTCTTCTCATAATACCTAAACTGGGGGGCTTCCCAAGAAAAATATATCTCTCGTTTTCTCATATTTCTAGTATACCACAGTAGACCTAACTTGTGTTTTCCGGTATTATTTGTAATAATCTTTATAGCCTTGGATGTTCGGAAGGGAGTTGCGACCAGGTCTTGTACGTCCCGTACAAGCGCACACCCCCGTTGAACGAACATCAATTATAACCGGCATTGTCCGGTTTTTATTTTAGTTACTAATATTATTAACACTTATAAGGAATGGAAAGTATTTTACTTAGTATTTTTGGGGTAGTAATAATTGGATTTTTAGTTGCTGACCTTGGATTCTTTAACCGCAAGGCGCATAAGATAAGCCCAAAGTCAGCCCTGCTTCAGTCTTTGTTTTGGATAGGAATCTCAATTGGCTTTGCTGTACTCGTATACTATTTTATAGACAGTGAAAGCGCAGCTGCGTTCATGAGCGCATACCTAACAGAAAAAATGCTGTCAGTAGACAACCTTTTCGTAATTTTGCTTATCTTCAGTTTCTTTAAACTGGACGAAAAATACCATCATAAAGTACTGTTTTGGGGCATACTCGGGGCAATTATCTTTAGGGCAATTTTCATCCTAGCTGGATCTTACATCATTTCACAATTCCATTGGGTACTTTATATATTTGGCGCCATCCTCATATACACTGGCATTAAACTCTTAAAAGACAAAAAAGAAGAACACGTTAACTACCACGAGAGCAAGGTCCTAAAGTTTGCACGGAAGTTCCTCCCTTTTACCACTACGACTGAACACAATGGCAAGTTTTTTATTCGTGAAAACGGAAAATTACATGCCACTATTATGTTTATGATTGTTCTGCTCGTAGAAACGACCGATATTATTTTTGCAGTAGACTCTATCCCAGCGGCATTCTCAATATCACAAGACCCCTTTATAGTCTTCACCTCAAACATATTTGCGGTACTCGGCTTACGTGCGCTCTTCTTCCTTATCGAGAGCGTTATGCACCGTTTTCACCATCTGCAAAAAGGTTTGTCCTTTATTTTGGTGTTCATAGGCGCAAAAATGCTGCTTGGCATTTTCCATGTACATATCTCTTCCCTGACATCCTTTTTAATAATCATGCTCGCATTAGCTCTCTCACTCATAGCCTCCCTACTTTTCCCGAAGAAAATTTAACCATCAGTGGGCAATGACAGCTATAAAAACTACAACGAAAAACTTACAGGAGCTGAAAAAGCTTGGCATTTCTTCGGCTGAGGAGCTGCTAATGTATTTCCCACGAAGATACTTGGACTTTTCTAAGACAAAGCATATACGGGACACGAGGCCGGGAGAGACGGTCACGCTGCAAGTGACGATAAAGAGCATTCAGTCGCGTTTTTCATTTAAATCTAGACAGACACTTTGTGAGAGCGTTGTACAGGACTCAACTGGTTACCTTAAAGTCACTTGGTTTAATATGGGATACTTGGCAAAAACGCTTAAGATTGGTGACCATATAGCACTTGCAGGAAAAATAACAAATTTCAAAGGGTTACAGCTGGTGAATCCTATTTACGAAAAAATAGAGGGCGACATGCTCCACACAGGAAGGTTTGTGCCGGTGTATAAGTTACCGGGAACGATGTACCAGAAGACTCTTAGAAAAATAGTTCATGCACATTTGCCTTTAGCTCGAAAAATTCCAGATATTATACCACCCGGCACCCGTCGTAGTTTTGCACTCCCAGACCTTGCTACAACCATTCAAGAGAGCCATTTCCCCTCTGCTCAAGAAAAGTTATATTCCGTTCAGCGCAGGCTGATTTTTGAAGAACTATTTATACAGCAACTAGCAGTGCAAGAAAATAAAAAGTTACGAGTGCTGCTCAAAGCACCAAATATTCCAGCTAATGTTGAGCTGATAAAAAAATTCCTGTCCACACTACCCTTTGAACTCACTGGTGGCCAAAAGAGGGCTCTGTGGGAAATTATGAAGGACATGGAGCAGTCCGTGCCTATGAATCGGTTATTGCAGGGTGATGTAGGTTCAGGTAAGACAGTTGTCGCTGCTGCAGCTGCGCTCTGTGCTGTCCGGGCAGGATTTCAGGTAGCACTGTTAGCGCCAACAGAAATTTTAGCTGTACAGCACTATGAGACCATTCAAAAAATCTTTGCTAAAACCACGCCTAGGGTCAAGATAGGCTTACATACACAGAGCCTTCATGAGATAGACGGAAAGAGTTATTCATTGCCTGTGTTTAAAAAAGCTGTGAACAATGGCAGCGTTTCTATTTTAACCGGAACTCATGCACTACTTGCCGGAAAAATACATTTCAAAACACTGGGCCTGATACTCGTTGACGAACAACATCGCTTTGGGGTACGTCAACGTCAATACCTGCTCAGCGAAGAAAACAGATCTGTTACTACAAATATGCCGTCGGAGCCCTACCCGACGGCGAGTTCCGCGAACCGGGAAACCCGGATTCGCTCCACTTCTATTATTCTGCCGTCGGAGCCCTACCCGACGGCGAGTTCCGCGAACCGGGAAACCCGGATTCGCTCCACTCATTTCCTTTCTATGACAGCCACGCCTATTCCGCGAACGCTTGCCCTCTCAATGTTCGGTGAACTTGATGTTAGTGTTTTAAGCGAAATGCCAAAAAACCGTAAACCTATTGAAACCCGCTTGGCACTTGAAGAGCAACGATTAGAAGTTTATGCTTTTCTGAAAAAGCAGATTTCTTCTGGCAGACAAGTGTACTGGGTACTTCCCCACATAGACGAGTCAGAGGACGAGGATATCACATCTGTCAAAGAAAAATACGACGAACTCCTATATGGGCCATATCAAGACTTAAAGATTGGTCTACTGCATGGGAGAATGAAAGCAGATGACAAAAACGCCGCAATGCTTACATTCAAAGAAGGCAAAACAAACATTTTAGTTGCCACTTCTGTTATTGAAATTGGCGTAGACGTACCAAACGCATCGTGCATGGTCATAGAAAATGCTGAACGCTTTGGCCTGGCCCAGCTCCATCAGTTGCGTGGACGCGTGGGAAGAGGCGCACACCAGTCATACTGTTTTGCTTTTACCGAGGCTGTTGAGGAAGAGTCTCTTGCCAGAATAAAAAACTTTACTACAATTTCGTCTGGTTTTAAGCTTGCGGAACTCGACCTTGAGAACCGCGGATTTGGCACGCTTTTTGGCGAAGAGCAAAGTGGGTTCTTCTTTAAGTACTCTAAATACCTTACTATGAAAGTGCTCCAAGAGTCGCGTCAGGCAGCCATAGCCTTTGAAAATTCTGACAACTTAAAAAACCATCCACTGCTTGAGAAAATGGTTGCACCACTTGTGGAAAAAGTTCATTTGGAATAAGATATTTGCACTCTGAAAAAAAATGTGATTAAATGTAAGTACGCATAGCGAGGTCAGTCGCCACACGACTGGCTTCAAAACCCCTAACAGCTTTTGGAGGATACCACCATGAGGCAAAAAATTGTTTTGCTTTGCATTGCTTACTTCGGCAGATTCTGCCACACATGCGGCTTCCGCATCCCAAACGGTAGTACTCGTTGCAGCAACTGCTGTTAACCTCAAACCCGGCTGCTAGAATTGCCTCCTAGCAGCCGGCCACACACTTAGACAAAAGGTTTTTTATAGTTGCGAGTATAAAAAAAATATGCTACAATATAGGTAGCATTTCTGCGAGTGTAAGCCTGAGCCTAAGTCTAGCACTCGTCCCCATAACCCTCCTGGAGGATCAGGAACATGGAACGCCTTAAGAAGCTTGTCCATATGTTTACCCACGTTTGGGGCCATTGTCACTGTGGCGTTTACGCCGAACTTCCACACTGCGGCGCACCCTGGCGCCACTAACCCACAATCCCGGCTGTCTCGACACCATCGAGACAGCCGGCCTACCTCAACTTTGGAAACAACTTTTTCACCTCGTGTATTTCTTTTATTACCACCATATCTAAGCCTTGTTGGTTTTCCGCCGCTTTGGAAAAGCTACGGGCTTCGCCCGAGCTAGCTACGGATCGCCCATGAGGCGATTTTATTTGCGCGTTCGCGGCAACTTTTTTAAATTCTAGTTTTTGACACTCTCGCATACGCTTATCTGCTTGTGGAGAGACCCTAATTTCTCCTGATAAGCCAATTTCACCAAACGCAACTAAGTCTTGTGGCAATGCGGTATCATACAGAGAAGACAAAATAGCAAGCGCTGCGGGTAAGTCTGCTGCGCGCTCTTCCAGGGTAAACCCTCCGGCAACGTTTAAAAACACATCGTAACTTTGCAAATTAACACCCAAACGCTTCTGTAAAATCGCACAAAGGAGCTGTAAACGGTTGTTGTCAAAACCACTGGTTTTGCGCTGGGGGTAGCCAAAGGCAACCGGTGCGGTAAGTGCTTCTATTTGTGTGAGCAACACTTTATTGCCCTCTAAAATTGCGGCACGGCATACCCCACTGTAATTTTTCTCCCTGTCACCGAGCAAATACAATGATGGGTTCTTAACTTCTTTCAACCCCTCATCTCCCAATTCAAAAATCCCAACTTCGCCCGTTGAGCCAAATCGATTCTTCACACAACGCAAGAGCTTAAGTACACCACTCCTTTCCCCTTCTAAGTACAGCACAGTATCAACCATGTGCTCCAGCATACGAGGACCCGCTAAATTGCCTTCTTTGGTTACATGTCCGATGAGAATAATCGTAATGTTATTTTCTTTAGCGCAGCGCATAAGTGCGTTTGTTGCATAAGTAATTTGCGCAACACCGCCGCCGCTCCCCGCGATTTCTTCAGAGTTTAGTGTTTGAATGGAGTCTATGATAGCAAGATCAGGGTGTTCTTGGACCAAAGCCTGAAGCACATTCTCGAGGCTCGTCTCGGGTAAAACCGGTAGACTGATATGCTTGGAAATACGAGCCGCCCGCATTTTTACTTGTTGACCGGACTCCTCTCCGGAAATGTACAGCACATTTTCACCTTGTTCGCTTAAGTGCAACGCAGTCTGCAGTGCAAGCGTTGACTTTCCAATGCCTGGGTCACCACCTAGCAGAATTAAACTTCCGGGCACCATTCCTCCTCCAAGCACAACATCAAACTCGCCCAGTCCGGTATGGAACCGGGGCTTCTTAGATGTATCAGTAAATTCAGAAAGTTTTTTTACCATTACAGACGCTCTGGAACGCTTGGCTGCTGCACCGGCCACACGCTGCTCTTTGAGCGTATTCCATTCCCCACAGTTCCCACACTTCCCCTGCCAAGCCGGAAATCTCGCCCCACACGCCTCACAAATAAAAATCGTCTTCTCTTTTACCATACGCTAAGGTTATAAGATTTACCACTAATTGTAAAATCCCCACTTTTTGTGCATTTGTACAAAAAGTGGGGATTGGAATGTTCTGAACTAGGGTCCGCTTCGTAGGTTTGTTCTGGGGGTTGTTTGAGTGCCGGTTTGTGTGGCAGGCTGGGTTGCAGTTCCAGGAATAGTAGTCGGAGCAGGAGTAGTGGTTGTAGGAGCTGGGTTAGTGATACCGGGGCCTATGTCTATATAGTAGAGCTGGCCACCGTTGTAGTTTTTAAAGAAGAGCTTGTCTTCTTTCAGTGTCATAAACAACTCACGGGCGTCCACACCCTCTCCTACATCAAACTCCTCACTAGAGAGGGTAGTGATATCTATTTTACGCACAGTCTCAACCGTTGCTTTTGTTCGTCCGGCAACTGCCTTACCTGCAACCATAACGTACGAAGAGTCTTGCGCCCATGTAGCTTTATCTGGTGTAGCGACCATATCTAGTGAAACTGGCGGGTCACCTGCAGTGTCGCCTAACCACAGCACAAAGTCACCACTTGCATTCTTCTTTCCGAACACAAAATGCCTACTGTCAGGAGCCCAACTAACACCTAAATTATATCCGTCCTTTATAACTGTTTTAAAAAGTTTCCCGTCAGAAGTGACATAGACGATTTTGTTATCTTGTCCATAGTTCCGAATGCGGTAAAAGAGTAATCCCTGACCATTTGGCGAAGCTTTTATTTCTACATCCGGGTCTAGAAGGGTTACCAAATTTTTGTAACCCGAACTGTCTGGGTTTGCGGTAGAAAGGGTTGCTTTACCGTCGGAGCTTTGAAAAACGTAAATTATTTTTGTTCCACCGGGGAGCCATTGCAAGCTCGTAATTTGCAGAGGCAAGTCAGTGTACTTGCCCGTGTCTCCATTAAAGTACGCATATGACTTCTTGTTTTCATTGTCTACGAACTCTGCAATGAACGCATTTCCGCCTGTTGGCCAAAGAACTTTTGAAATACCACCGCGCTTTTCTACCATTACTTCACGTGTAGAACCAAGTGAGACTGTGCCGCCCAGATTCTTTATTGCGCTTTGGTAAAACGCACCAGCCGGATTTAAGTATGCAATAGAATTCCCACGATAAAACAACACTGCGCCTATCACTTCTTCGTTAGTTAACTGTACTGCACCGCTTGGTGGAGCAAGGACGGGTTCGTCTTTTGGAACTGTTTGCGTACCAACAGTACTTGGTGTGTTTGTTCCAGATAGAATGGGGCTGTCAGGAAGTGTGGTAGCAGGGCTAGGCTGGGTTCCGGTAGGTTGGGTTGTGCTGCCTGAAGACTTGTTCTTCTGCCAAATCAAAAAACCAAGCGTTCCAACAATCAACAGGAACATAACCCCCAGTAATATGATGGCTTTTTTATTCATTCTCTATATCTATCTTTGTTTTACACTTACGTGCATTATATCACTATTTTAGTTCATTTTCAATTTTTTGCGAGTAAAAGGTGAAACTAGACGCACCTTCATACCTTTTTCCATTTATAAACAATGTTGGTGTTGACGTAACGCCATACTCGACCCCGGACATAGTTTGAGCCTCAACTGCAGCCTTATTACTACGGGAGTCCACGCAAGTCGAAAATTGCCCTTGGTCAAGTCCCACACTTGAAGCAAACCCCTTTAGCTTTTCAGGGGCAAAGGCGCCTTTGTTTTCACCAGCATGATGTGTGAAAATGTAGTCATGAAATGGCCAGAACTTGCCTTGGGTTGCTGCGCACATACCTGCTTCTGCCGCAAAGCTTGACTCTGGTCCTAAAAATGCAAAATTTTGAAAATAGAACTTAACTTTCCCCGTGTCTATATATGTTTCTTTTAATTTCGGAAACACCTGCTCATGAAACTTTGCACAAAAGGGACACTGGAAGTCAGCATATTCCACAATAGTAACAGGCGCACTTTCTGCTCCAAGCATTGGTGTGTCTTTAGATAGCTCAATATCTACCCTATTTTCATTTGCCATCTGCTGGTCACGAATGTAGCTTATAACCTGACGGGAGCTGTAGATATTAAAAAATATTAACACAAGCAAACCTAGGAAGTTTGCACATATAGACATTATAAGCAAAACGATGATAATCGTTTGCTTGTCTAGTTGCTTTCGAGCGGGTTCTGATTGTTCTAAATTTTGCTCGTTCATTATTGTATCTCCTCAATACCATCGACTTTCCAGGATTCTTCAGTGAAGAATAGAAAAATTTTATATTTTACCTGGCGCAGGCTTGTGGCCTTGTCTGGCGCAATCTCCTCCTGTGTTGCAGAGATTTCTGCGGTTGCTTTTAAGTCTGACACACGTATTGCCTGGAAAGTTTCAGGTACTGCTTTAGTAATGAGACTATACCCTTGAGGCAGTGTGTCTTCTAGCTGGTCAGCCCTGTCAGCCATAATGTTTTGAAACGATACTGTTGCATAGTCACCAAGCGCACGAACATTGCTCGCATCCCCGGTAGTGTAGGTATTGTAAAGCGAAACAAATGTCGTCAAAAGGTCACTCAGCTTTGCTGTTTCCGCTACAGTAAATTGCTCTTGCACCTGCCCTCCAGAACCCCCGGTGTTTGTGCGGTTCCAAGTATACAAAACATACGAGAGCAATAACACCCCCGCTACAACTAAGCCTATGAGTATAAGAATTACAATATTATTTTTGTTCATATTACTGAGTAAGGTTTTGTGCCTTACATGTATTATAAAGCGCCATGGCACTGTCTGCATAGGCTTCTGCCATAGGGCCCGAGCCATTATATGCCCGAAATGCAGTACGAATGCTGTTACCATGTTGTTTATAAAGCGAAGTGAGGTATTCAGCAGAAATCTGTAAGCTCGTGTCTGGGTTTATAAGGTCAGGAACAGTAAGCCACTTCCCTACTAACCGCCTACTTGGCGTGTTCGGGTCACGCCACCCACCATACCTATGTGGTGGAAAAATGGTTATTTGCGTAAGACCAATACCATGTGAGTAGTTCCAGTTAAGCCCGTACATTGGTGGGCTGTTTGGATTGAAAGGATCTGAAGAACGAGCGTGAGCATCGTGCCCGATAGCGTTTGGGTCGCCGCCTGATTCTTTTTGCACCACTACAGCAAGCATGCAGGCATCTGGCAAACCGGCTGAGTTGGCTGCCTGATTTATTTTCGGTACCCACTGCTTTATGGAAAGCTTGCCGCCAAGTTTGATCTCTTCTGTAGCACCTCCACTGAAACTAAAGCTCATG
>DASPKA010000114.1:0-3075 GCA_035628335.1 Patescibacteria group bacterium
CCTATTGAACCAGTTGGCAGGGTAACCCGAGGGTCGCCGTAGTCGTAAATTACTGGCCATGAAGATGTTTGGCGCCAGTTATAGACTTTACACTGTTTAGCAGAGAGAGATGCGTCCCAGCGCATAGTGACAGGCTGATCCACATACGCATACAACTCAGTTGTAGCAGGGTCATTTGCCGTTTGAACAGTCAGCTTTGTTGTGGGTCGTAGTAAATAGTGCACTACAGCTGTTGATGTATATATCTGCGTATCGCTTGTAACTTTGCTCTTACACTCAATTTTAAAATGATAGTCGCCCGGGTTATTTGATGAGCCATTCAAGCCCCACCCTTGCGTAGAGTTTGAGACCGAACCACTCGGAAGTGTGAGCCTTGAGTCGCCATAGTCGTAAATTACTGGCCATGAAGAAGCTTGTCGCCAGTTATATAGCTTACAAGGCCCAGCTGAAGGAGCGGCATTCCAGCGCATAACTACGGGCTGATCAACGTAAGCATATAGCTCGTTGGTAGCTGAATTACTACTTGTTTCCACTGTTAAGTTCGCGTTTGGCCGTAACATATAGTGGACAATGGCAGTAGCGGTGTATAGTTGGGTGTCAGAAGTTTTTTTGCTTTTACACTCAATCTTAAACGTATAGTCACCAGGATTATTTGATGAGCCGTTAAGACCCCAGCCAGAAGTACTTGGAGGAACTGAACCAGTTGGAAGCGTAACTCGAGGATCACCAAAGTCGTAAATCACTGGCCAAGACGATCCCTGGCGCCAATTATATACTTTACACTGCGAAGCAGATGGGCCAGCATTCCAGCGCATGGTTACTGGTTGGTCTACGTATGCATATAACTCGGTAGTTGCGGCGCCTCCTGAAATTTCATTTGTTAAAGCTGGAGCAGGCTTTACAAATGCATTGATGGTTATAGTTTTGGTAATAGAACCACTTGGATCTTCACATTTTAAGGAATATGTATAAATGCCTGCAGAAGGCCACGGCCCGTTGAATAGTGTTCCGGTATTAGCTGTGACTCTTTGCACATGGTTATTATAATGAGTGATATCACATGAGGAGTAATTTCTCGGGAATGTCCAGGAAATATTTACAGTGTCGCCAGGATATATGTTTGTGCTACTGCCCCCATTAACGGTTAAAGATACGGGAAGCGACGGTGATTGCGCCCAAGTCAAAACCGGTTTGTATAACAGTATGGCCAGAAGTGATATGGTCCCCAAGCCCGCAATCTTTAAAATAGTGTTTAATTTCATACGTGAGGAGATTAATATGCTTGCAAAACAGTAACCTTAACGCGAAGCCCTTGGTTGGTATCAAGTGGCGCTATACTTACCTCCAATGTTTGATTGTCTTTGACAGCAGAAAACAAACCTGTGCTAGAGTTTCCAGACTCTACATTTTCTATTGTTACTGTCCAGTTATTGGCATACGCAAAACTCTTGTAATTAGCCACAACTTCAGTTGGTGAGAGCTTGCTTGTATACTCTCGAACAGCACCTGAGCGTCCGTCTTCAGTGTGTGTCGCGTAGGTCGAGGTTACCACAGCTTCAGACTCAATAGGAAGGTCCTTTGGGAATTGTGAAGGCAACGTGTCATTTGCCAAAACTGCGTCGGAGTACGGGTTTGTAGCAACAGCACCACCAGTTTTAAATGCGTTCCACTTAAGATACAAAAGCACATTGCCTATTACCGAAACCAAAAGCAACACGCTTATAATAATGCATATTTTTTTCATTGTTGTTTTATTTTTCCCGTTTTTTACTCGACGGGTTTTAATGTTTTTCAAGGTACTTACATTATACCATATAATTTAAGGAAAAGACGCTACGATGCTGCATCGTAACGTCATTTTTGCAAGCTAGCCGTTCACACGAACGACGTCCCACTGGCGAGAAACGAGAGAGTTGCCACAAGCGCAACGGTTCTTGTTCTTAACACTCGGCGCACACACGTGGCGACCTGCTGGTTTCTCCGCGGGAAAGTGCTGCACCCGAGCTCTGCCCATATGAGCAATCTTCTTGATTTCTTTCGCCGGTTTTGGGCGGTACAGTGGGTCCATTTTCATCCTCCATGAAAAAAAGAGCATCCTTGTTAAAGAAACAAAAAACCTTACTACTCTTCCCGAGAGGTCGGGATGAGAAGCAAGGTTACTTACTGTTTCGTGTATCCGTGTCATTCAAATACGTTTGCTTCTCACTATATTATTATTATTCCCGAGATATGCGAAGACTACCTTAGTAAGAGTAAGGCAGACTGGCTGTTGGTTAATCCCAGACGGAATTGACTTCCGGCTGGGTGCTAACCTGGAAATAATAATGTGTGAAAAGTTCGCGTGTAACATATACTTTATATTAACACAAGATTAATTTTTTTACTACCACCTGTGGATAACTGACCTTCATAACTACATTTTAGTAGGGTCATTGCGAGGCGATTAGCCGTGGCAATCTATTGTAGGGCTCACAGCAAACTAAATATGAGATTGCTTCGTAGAAGACTCCTCGCAATGACAGCCCTATTACTTCGATTGAGCCAAGCAGTAATCCAACATTAAACGTATGTCGGTTGGAGTTAAAATGGTGTTCTTATGCGTGAGTTCTTCTTTAGAAACCGCAGACATAATGTTTCCCGAGACTGGCGTATGGTCAAGGCCTATACTATGTCCAAGTTCATGTTCTAGTACCGCCACAAGCCCTTTTAAGTCAGGAAAGGCATAAATTTCTATCTCTCGATGTTCATTTAGTTTAAAGTTTAAAATATTAGTCTGGTATGAGTAGTTAAACCGGCCTGTTTCACCATTAATTTCAGACAACAGAGAATTGTACTCGTTTATGCGAGCGTTCACGGAGCTATATACGTTTGTGCTCTGACTTTTAACAGCTTTATCATATGCAGCCTTTTTTTCAATCACTTCTGACTGAGCCCGACTCAATCGTTCAGATTCCTCTTCTAGTTCACGGCGGCGGTCAGGACTTGGCTTACCTGCATTATATGCAGCGACTTTGCGGTTAAACTCTTCAACCTTTTTATTGTAGGGTTCAAGCACTGCCAAAAATTCAGCTTCTG
>DASPKA010000115.1:0-3891 GCA_035628335.1 Patescibacteria group bacterium
ACAAGATCTATTATGGCAACTCCAACTCTTACCCCGCAGGCTCAACACCACTCATTACAGTTCCAGCAACTCCAACAAATTACACTGTAACAGCTCCAGCACCAAGCACTACAGCGCGGTACTATTTTGTTACTACAGTAGCAGGCGCATTCGAGTCTGTAGAAGCTGCCAAGACTGTATCTGCAATCGCCGGCGGAAACCCGTGTGCGGTGGAGATTCCACCTACAGCGTACTCGTCCTTTGAGCTCAACCCATTCTGTGACGCAAATGACCCAGACATGACAAGGGCTGAAGTAATCTTTGTTCCAGACTCAGATCCACGCATTACCGCTTATACTATTTACCGAAGTAATACAGGAGCAGCTGGTACATGGTCAGCTCTCACTACCATCCCGAGAAGTTTTGTCGAAAGCCACTTGACTAACGGTAAGTATCGCCACGAAGATAATCTGTCTATAACAAGTCAAACTTGGTATGCAGTCTCTAAAGTCTGGACTTCAGCATCTTCCGGCCCTGGCCAGACCACTCCTCAAATCGGGAAAGACGTAAACAAGAGTGCTTCGTGTAAAGGAACTCCAGATCTAGGTGGTTCAGATAAACTTATAACCTCCTTGGGATCTAAGGCAGAAGATGTAAGTTCAATACTTTGTAAAGGCGCGAGTAAGACCCAGCTAGTTGCTGCTGCAAGTGGACAGTTCTATAAAGATGATGAGATTGAATATACTATCCACATTTGTAACTACGGTAATGTAGATATTAAACCAGGAAACACTGCTGCAAAGCCTCCGCTGGTGGTTTCAGACAGACTTATTGATATGTATCTGCTCTCTTCAACTCCTATAGTTTCTGGCACAGATCATGGAACTCCAATCTTTACTCGTGAGGCCCCAGATGCAAATGGTAACTATCGTGGATTCAATTTAAAGTTCACTAACGGTACACTCCGAAAGCGAAACGGAGTCTCTGGACCTCCTGGTATATGGACGGTTAAGTTCAGGGTAAAGATTGCATTGCAAAATCCAACAGACGAAGATTACACAATGCAAAACAAAGCATGCCTATACTTAGACCTAGAGTCAACAAGTATTTGTGAAGCCGGAAGACTTAAAGTTGCAACTGACGGCAAGCACGTAGATCTGACCTCTGGCGCAGTCAAATATACGAACAATACCCGAACACCGGTCAAGGAAGAAAAACGACCAAACTAGTAAGTGCAAAAGCGGCAGTTCCGGGAATTCATTGGAATTGCCGCTTTAGATCATATGTCAATGTATCACAAGCTTTATTGTTAGTATTTTTATTTGTATGAGGAGGGCGGCATAGGTCCCGTTGTATGGAGATGGATGGTTGCTAGAGAACTACTGTATAGCGGAGTTACCCACAGGTGGTGAAGAATGTGGTATAATAGTTATACCTATAAAATAAAAAGAGATGGAACCAAACAACAAACTAAGTAAAATTTTGATAGCTTCATTTCTAATTATTGCCGCATTGGCTATTTCGTTATATGCGACAAGCCTACGAGATAGTTCTCTTGGGCAGAAACAGAAAGCAGATCCAAATACAGAAGCTTTACGGAAGTTAGGGAGTAATACTAAAGAAAGTTCAACCCCCGCACCGGTTGTTTTACCGGCAAGTTTGCCGCTGGAAAAAGATGCTGAAATACTATTTGACGGCGCTACGAACGGCTCTGTTCAGACTAGTAAAACGTACATTTCAAACCTTTCTCTCGAGCAGAATGTTGAAGTATTTTCCCAGTACTTAAATAAAGCTGGGTATTTTGTGCTTTCTAAGAACACTTTGAAAAATCAAACTATTATTTCCGCCATAAAAGGCCAGAACAACATAAACATCACCATTGACAGAAACGAGCAGTTGGAAAGGACGACGGTAACCATAACCTTGACTGCTCTTAAATAGGCTGTGGAAAATAAGAAAATTTTTGAAATTATTATAGTACTTATTGTCTTCCTGGTCCTGGTTGGAGCAGGGGGATGGTTTGTTTTAAATTACAAGTCTTTGCAAAAGCAGACGGAGACGAAAACAGTGTCTGCTGCGCCTACTAACATACTGCCAGAACTACTCCCAGATGGATTTAAGACTCCCGAGATGACAGGTATAGTAAGAAACGAAACCCTAGAGTTAGAAGGCGGGGGCAAGAAGTCTGAGTATTTTTTTGATACTACCGCGACTCAAAGCGAACTCGTGCCTACGTACCAAGATTTCTTTGAGAGAAAAAGTTTTGTTTCAGCTGACCCGCTGAAGAGTAATGACAGAACCGAGCTGTCATACACCCGACCAGGACTACGCATTTTTATTTTAATGGTAAACCAACCGGCCGCTACGCGTGTACAAGTAACAGCAGTTGAGCTGAAATAACTATGACACTAAGAACTACCAAAATTTCACTAGGAGTACTCGGATTAGTCTTTGCTGCTGCAGCTCTACTTTCTTTAGTTTCTTCCAAGCCCGTGTACTCACAAGCAACATGTTCCACTCGGCGTGTTTCGGTAAATGGCTCAACAACAAATGGCACGACAAATGTAATAGCAAACGCGACAACCTTTACGGTTTCGTTATCAGGTTATACTCCCGGGCCTGGTGCTTACTTCTACGCCTCAGGCGGCTCTACCATGAACGCAATGACTCATGTAAGTGGGAGTATAAATGGCGGGTCTTACCGAACACTCGAAACAGGACGGTTCCAGATTCGAGCAGGCGGCTTGTGGACCGAAACTGCTACTGGTGCACTTTGTGACGCTGACGGGGATCATTATTTTTCTTTCACGTATTACCAGTATGTTATCAGTCAGGGTCTTACTTTTTCAGTAGTTGCAAATGATTCTGTAAACAAACCCAATGCCCATACGTTTACCGTAGATGTGATTCAGGTCCCAGACTGGACTGGTATAAATCGTGGTTGGAATTTTGGTGCAGTTACTCTTACTGCACGAACAACGAGCAATATTTCTGTTACACCGCAATCAGTTACACCTGGGCTGGGTAGGGCTGTCACCATTCCTACCAGCGGTACGTCGGGTACATACCCTAAGGTAGAACAAATCTGGTTCCAGCTCTACTCGGGGGCAACATTAATTGCAGAAAGTCTGCTTGATGGCATAAGTCCTCAGGGTCCGGTACTAACAATAAACGATCCTTCAGGGGTAATCATTGGATGTCCTGCTGCTCAACCTCTTTTAGTCTCTTCGGGAAATTTAAATGGCGGATCTAGCATTACTGTTCGTTCTCCCGCAGGCTACACCTATGCTGGAACAGATGCCTTTTCAATTGCCTCTGGTGCTGCGAGTGCCGGAAATTCAACGACCACACTCTCATCGCCAGAAAATAGCTATACCAGTGCTACAATTTCTAGCTCAAGTGTTTCAGGCGGGACTGTTGTTATACGGCCTAAGGCAGGAGTTTGGAGTTACGCATCATTAAGTGGTAGTGCTGCTAACTGTAATTTGGCTGACCAAAGCGTTACGCTTAGCGGCTTTAATGTCCAGAATTATGGTGTCCAAACCACCGTACAAGGCAGCGGATACAGCTATATAACAGTTACAATAAATAATGACGGTAATTATACAGCTCCTATAACAACAACCTTTACAACGAGTAATGGCCCAGCTGGTTCTGCGCTCTGTGACTCTGCGAATTCGAATTGTAACCCAGGTTCGACTGGCCAGACGTTTACGTTTTCTGGCTCATATAAAGATGTTAAGCTCAGGGTACCCAATACCTCTACCGGAACATACAATTACTCAGTTACCGCCACAGGGGCGGGCGGTGTTACTTTTTCGCGCAATTACACTGTGACAGTAACGTCCCTTCAAATGACCACTTCGTTCACGGTTAACGGCGTAGTCATAGCTTCTAACAACACGAGCGCCG
>DASPKA010000116.1:0-10495 GCA_035628335.1 Patescibacteria group bacterium
TATGGCTCTTTCGCTCTGTATACTGAAAAAGCCCTTTTGGGGTATGGTTTTAGCATTACTCGGTGACAATATTGATATTCATATTATGAGATTGGGTTCTGGTTATATGGGTTTTGAGTTCCGCTGGGACTGGTATCAGTATATAGACAAGTGCCTAGATATTTTTATGTCTCTAATTGCTCTGCGTGTCGGGCTTGGTTTTGAGGACCCGCTTGCCCGTAAAGTAACACTGGGGCTATTTATTTTTCGCGCCATAGGTGTAGGGCTGTTTTTAGTATTTGGGCTCCGTTGGATACTGTTCGTTTTTCCTGACCTATTTGAGTTCTTCTTTCTGATTTATACTGGAATGCTTAGATTTTTTCCGCATATTCACCCTACACGTCAACAGTTCATTTTCGGATTATCTTTTTTGCTCGCACCTAAGCTATACCATGAGTACGGGCTTCATATACTTCCCATACCCCCATGGACCCCGCTTTTTAATACAATTAAGAGTTATTTCCTACGCATATATACTTACTTTCTATAGACATGAGATAAAGTGAGTATCACATTGACTTATTTTAATAGTATTGGTATAAATAGATTCACATACTATACAGAGGGTAATCAATGCAACTTAAGCACGCTTGTGAAATCGGTTACTATTTACCATTTCACATTCCAATTCATAAAATTTTTGTAAAGGGAGTTTGGGGTTAGTGTACAGATTAAATAATTGTACGCTATTCTCAGTCCCATATTTTTACAAACTTCACTATTGTTTTAACAGAGTGAAGAGGTTACTCTGTAAACGTAACCCTTGTCTTATTGTGCTTAATTTTTTCTTTCTCCTAAAGTCCTAGGCTGTTGTTGTTTGCTTAGGATTTTTATATTTTTTATTGTAATTCCTTGACAAAAGCATAAAATTTAATTATAGTAAGATATTATTTATTTAGACCCATTTGTAAAACCTATGGAAATTATTTTTATGGCTGTAGCAGCCTATATCACTATCGAAATAATCACTAAAATCGGCGGTACTGGTGGCGGCGGTGGTGGTGGAGGTGGTTCTAAAAAAAGTGGCGGCGGCGGACACGGCCATGGTGGTGGTCATCACTAGATAGATAAGAAATATAAAGTTATAGTATGATATAAATGTTCAGCAAACCATATTAAAAACTCCAAGAATTAATTTCTTGGAGTTTTTGCGGTACTTAAACTTTACTAGTGTCAACCTGTTCCTGGTCATGGTCTGGCAGTTGTTCAGGTAAGTTTTCTTGTTTTCCGTTATATGTCATGTGGTATAAAAATTAATTGTAAGAAAATCAAAGTATTTTATTGCCTAACCCTCGTGTTCTTTTTCTAGAAATTCTTTGGTGATTGTTGGTATGCACCCTTCAAGCCAGGTGGCGTCTTTGCGCTTTTCTTGCACTGAAAGTTCTGCAAAAGCGCGTACAGACTCCATGCCTATGTCAGTAGCCGCAGCAGCAAGGGATGTGTAGGAAGCAATTCCTAGGTGGACAGCAGAGTAAGTGACCAGGATGTGTTTCACCACCTGGTCATGCATGAGTTCACTTGTTGCGCTTTGCACGGTGCTTGAGACTTTTCCAAAGATATTTTTTGCAGTGGAGACTTCACTCCCTAGAGACTCAATCAGCTCCTCAAGAGCATCTTTTTTTGTGCTTGAGTTTTGGGAAAATTCCCGGAACTTTTTCTGCGCTTCTGGGTAGTTGTTTAAGTCATCTGCGTATTTGTTTGCAAGATCTTCAGCTGCCTGTTCCATGGCATACGCATCATTTAGCCAGGAGAGCAGCATTTCTCTTTTTGTCATATAAGTGCTTTATTTAATTAATGATTTTCTAAAATGAAATACTACTTCAGTAATATGGAAAAAAAATTAACATGAGTGGTATTTCATTTTTTTTACAGAAATAATTTTGTATACTTAGGATGGTATTAACATAATATAGTATATGCTTTCAAATGCGCCAATCACGCCTGTGCTACCAGCAACAGATATAGCACGGGCTAAGAAATTTTATACAGAAATCCTAGGTCTCAAGGAGTCCGCAACTCAAATGAGTTCTGACACTGTGCTCTTTGAGTGCGGGAAGGGGTCGAAGCTTTTTATTTACCAGCGCCCACCCGCGCCTTCACAGCACACTCTAGCAAGCTTTGAGGTTGAGGATTTGGAAGCGGAAATGGCTGAACTGCGCAGTCGCGGTTTGGTTTTTGAGGAATACGATATGCCTGGGCTCAAGACTGTTAATGGTATAGCAGAAATGGGCGAAGAAAAAGCAGCCTGGTTTAAAGACAGTGAAGGTAACATTCTTGCACTTGACCAGAAAGTTACATAGAATGAATATGGAGCTATTAAAACAAGTTTATGGAACTAAAAGATAAAGTAGTGGTTGTTACAGGGTCTTCAAGTGGTATTGGCAAAACTACAGCAATTCGGTTTGCTCAGGCAGGAGCAAAAGTTGTAGTTAACTATCATGTTAACGAAGCAGGGGGTAACGATGCGCTTAAGGAATTAGAGAAATACTCTGAAGGGCTGCTTGTTAAAGCCGATGTCTCAAGCCTTGATGAAATAAAAAGGCTCTTTGAGGAAGTTGAAAAAAAGTTTGGTACTGTTCATATACTCATAAACAACGCGGCTATTCCAAATGACAAAGTTCCCTACCTTGAGGCATCATATGACGATATTATGGAGCTTGTGCAAACAGATTTAGTAGGCCCAATGATTTGTACACAATATGCAGTCAAATATATGCAGAAACAAGGGTTTGGAAAAATTCTCAACACAAGTTCTGTTCGAGGAGCGGAGCATGGTGGTCGTTCTGTAGTCTATGCTGCTGCTAAGTCTGGTATCAACAGTTTTACTAAGACTCTCGCTAAGATGGTAGCTCCCAATATCCAGGTAAATGCAGTAGCTCCTGGATTTGTTAAGACACGAACGTACGACAAAATGTCACAAGAACAAATAGATACTTTCATGGGACAAACGTACTTGAAACGTTGGGTCACAGAGGAAGAGATTGCGGACGCATTTATCTTCCTCGCCAAAAACGATGCCATGACTGGACAAGTCATTTATGTCGACGCCGGATTTACTTTGAAATAAATATGAATAAACAAACGACCGAAGTATAGTTGCTTCGATCGTTTTTAGTTTTTGACTACATACGAATAGGCGACTCTTTGTCCAGCTTTATTGCTAGGGCTAAGATTTTGAGGGCAGTAAGAACTCGTAGAAACCTACCACCTCCGAACATGGTGCGGTACCTATGGCTTACGTCGCCTTCATTTGGGTCAGGCTTAGAGATAATATCTACAAAGCCGTCGCCCATTTCGTGGAAGAGAACTGAAAGTGTGCCTTCCTGTGTGTCATCGTCATGACTCTGGTATACAACGCCAGGACTAATGCTTTGCGGCCAAAAGTTTGACTTTAGTAGGATTCCTATAACTCGTTCTGGCTCATCCTCAAAGAGTCGCTGCAGTGCTTCATCTGAAATCTTTTTTGCCATTGTTTCTCCTTTGTTTTGGCAAATAGTTTTCTATAACAGAAAAGTATATTATACAATATAACAAAGGAGGTTGTATGAGGATACGGATTGCGATGATGGAGTTTAAGGACGGTATTTCTGGAGTGATTCGTGGGGCGCCGGATGGGGTTGCACAGATCTTTCGGCTGGGGGTTAGTAGGTCCGGCGGGGGCGAGCTGTTTTGCGAAGTCGAGGGTGAAGTTAATACAATGCATGAAGAAGATGCGTTATGGGAGTCGTTTACAGTCGAAGCCGGAAAGGTAAAGAAAGGAGAGATAGCTGCCAAAAAGCATGAAATTTGGAGACGCAAAGCGTGGTTTCTGTGGAGTTCACCGGATAATCCACCGTATATGTGTTTCTTCATGGTCCACGATGAAGATATGATTCTCCAGAAACCAAAACCTAAACGTTAGATGAAAAAATACCAGACGAATGCACCCTGCATTAGTCTGGTATTTTACTATTTATAAAGAATCTAACTGTTGTAGGCTTCTTTTAGTTTTGCGATATCAAACTTTTTCATAGGAAGAAATGCCTTGGTAACCTTGTCTACTTGCTCAGGGGTACCTTGGGCTAACATTTCGCCCATTTCTTTTGGTACCACTTGCCAGGAGACACCGTACTTGTCTTTGAGCCAGCCGCACTGCTCAGCTTCTGGGACCGCAGAGAGTTTTTCCCAGAAGTAGTCTATTTCTGCTTGGTCTTCACAGTTTACAATAAGAGATACAGCTTCGTTAAAGGTAAACTCATGCTCTCGTGCGCTTTCCATAGCCGCAAACCATTGGCTCGCTAGTTTAAAGTCGGTGAACATGACCGCATCGGCCTTGTCTGGTTCTTGACCTTCACCATACCTGACAATTGCACCACGTTTGTTATCGCCGCCTCTGCCGGAGAACACTGAAAGGTAGAAGTCGGACGCTTCTTCTACTTTGCCATATACCTCCTTGGTGAAGAGGAAGAAGGGGATCATAATGGGCCGCTCTTCTCCTTCGGGGTTGGTAAGGATCAGCTGCCATGAGAAGCCATACTTGTCTTGCACCCAACCATAGTGTTCGCTGAACGGGTATTTGTCGAGCGGCATCAAAACTTTTCCGCCTTCAGAAAGCTTTCCCCAAATTTCATCTATCCTTTGCTTTGCTTCCGGGTCCTGCGATGGATCAAAGTTTACCATCATAGAAATTGATGGATTAAACTTAAAGTATGGACCAGCGCTTATAGACAGAAAAGAGTAGTTCCATAGCTGAAATGACACCACATCAGTGTCCCCCGATGGAGTATTACGGAGTGTAGTAATGTTGTTAATTTTTGAGTTCGGGAACAGAGAGGTATAGAACTCAGCGGCTTCTTTGGCTTCTTTGTCAAACCAAAGGTGAGGAATAATTTTTTGCATATTGAATTATTAATTATATTATTAGTCTAACGCATGGGTACTTATTCGGTCAAAATACATCAAATTATATGAGTCTTATTTATAATATGCATCGAGAGGATTAAGCATAGATTAGTATGAGGATTATATAAAAATATACCCGGCCCTTTAGTTATGAAAGGGCGGGTACTTTTTTAGTATTTTGCTTTGTGGACTGCTCGTTGCATCTTTTCTGAATTCCACATTTTAAGGAGTGTCTGCACTGGTTCGGGTGCAGATTTTGCTTCATCGGAGTTCAAAAATTTGATTGCAAAGTCTGGTATCAGAGAGGCGGGAAAGGGTGTTTGGATCTTTGTTTCAGCAGACTCTACCAGTCCTACTTTCTTCCTTTCAGCTTTATTTATCTTAAACGGCAGCTTTATAAGCTTGATCAAATCAGTTAATGTTGTGTCAAGCCGTTCGGTTTTAGTCAGGGAAGCGACCTTGACCTCACCGGTCTCACTGAATTGGCCTTGGCAGTGCTTTATGAATATCACCTCAGTCAGAGTTTTGTCGTTCTCTTTAGTGATCCGTTCGCGTGATAGTGTTATACAATCACCGTCGCGGCCTGTGACCCACCCGGTGTCCTGTGCAAAGACCGGACCAGAAGTCAAAATCAGCAAAAAAAGCAGAATGTGTTTCATTGTAACTCCTTTTCTTTCGGTATCTTGCAGATTGTTTCTTATAGCTTACCATACTTGTGCCGGGCGCGATTAGACGTACCTGGCACAACTAGCCTATACTATGGGTAGGCATATGAAGCTACCATATTATATGAATATGCTGCTACGCTATGTGCTCCCAGTCATTGCTTTAGCAGGGGCGAATGCAGTAAATATATATTCGCCGCTATTTAACGATGCGCAGATTTTTCTTCCCCTTGTTGTAGTTATATTAACTGCCATATATGCAGGGCGGGGGCCTAGTTTATGTATAACTATTTTGGCAATTATTGGATATGATTATTACTTTTTAGGATCACCAGAGTCATTTGACTTTAATGCGGCTGCGATAGCCGAGCTTTTAATTACCGGAGCACTTGTGTTGTTAATAGTTTCGGTGGTTGATGAACGTAACAAAGCACAGCGCCGAGCTATAGAGCTGGCGCTGAGTGACCCACTCACAGGCTTGCCTAACCGGCGGCTCTTAGACGAGCATACGAGAATTGCGCTAGCCGAAGCCCAGCGTCTTAGTGGTCGGTTCGCACTACTGTATATAGATGTAGATAATTTTAAGTTTATAAACGATAAATGGGGACACACTGTAGGGGACGAGGTTTTAAAAGAATTGGCAGCCCGCTTGCGGGCGTGCGTTCGCATACATGACCAAGTTTACCGGATAGGCGGTGATGAATACGCGGTGTTACTCTCTGAAATTACTGACCTCGAGGACGCCCGTTCGACACAAAGCGCCGTACACTCAGCTCTATCTGGGCAGGCGGTAAGTGTGGGTAAAGAGTATTTTACCCTCTCATGTAGTATAGGTATTGCTGTATATCCAGAACAAGGTAGAAACCTGGCAGAGCTTCTAGATACTTCAGACAAATCAATGCTTGAAGTTAAGAGAACTCGTAGGTTTATAGGGAATGACCATAATTAAGGGTTGATCGCAGTAGAGAAGAAATTCAAATAAAGAACGGACCTTTGCCAGCGGCAATGGTCCGTTTTCTTGTTATGCCGCAAGCATTTTTGAAACTGTTACTGGTAGCTGCTCGGCGTAACCACGCCTAGCCATGATTGAGGTAGAAACAAAGGGTATTCCTGTAACGCTAGTTGTATGTAATACTAGCACCTTCTTGTCGCGCTCTTTGAGTTCTTTGACCCATTTCCCGTCATCTTCCAAGCAGCCGCAAACAACAATGTCAATTTCTTCGTCATGTTGTTCCAGGTATTCCCTGCCTTCCTCAATGCTTTTGTGAGCTACGACGTTGTACCCGCGCTTTGTAAGGATGCTTCCCACGTAGACCCGCATCAACACGCTGCCTGCAACATATAATACAGTAAATTTCTTTCTCATCTTCTACTCCTTTCTTTGTAAAGTAGTATAAGCTAAAATCTAAAGATTGGGAACTCTCTAAAACCAGGACTTCAGAGGTTGCGGATACTAATAGGAGAAAATGAGATTCAAACGGTCTACCTTAAATAGAAAAAACCTTCAGGCACCCCGGTGGTACAGGAGGTATTTAAATATTAGCTAGCGGCCGCATTGCCAGAATGCTATTATTCTCTAAAGAAAGGAGATATAGTATGATGGAGGAGTGGTACCTGCTCGTTAAGAATTGGATTGTATTTAAACTCATAAGATCCCGTCTCGTGGTTGGTGATCATGTAAAGCGTACTAATGAACCGCGGAGCACCAAGATGGATTTTACCTGACCGGAGTGGACCATCGGTACGGTGGTTAAAATTGATCTAGGTAGTATTTTACCGGTCACTGTTGAAGCTGGGTGTTCATGCATGGCTAAAGTTAATGGCAGCAATACTCATACGCCTCCAGATGCTGTGCTTAAATACTGGAACTTTAGAGAGACTATACACATGTCACAGGCGGAATACGAAGCTGAGCTTGCTACTCATGTGTCGAAATGGCCAACATGATTATTTTCATGCTGGCCAGTATTTTTAAGTCCCAATCTCAACTTTGAAACCGCCGTAGCTGAAGCGTCTCATGTCGAATGGCATGGGTTTGTCTTTCCAGGCATCTGCGCTCATGGAAGGGTCCTTCATTACTTTCGCGTTTACCTGGTCCCGGTGTTTGCGGGATTTAAAAACAATGAACGAGAACCATACTTCTTCGTCCGGTTTTGCTTTTGCTGCGTCCCTAAATGAACGAGGCTTTGGTCCCCCTCCCATTGCCTGGGGGGTGAGGTCTTCTCCTCTGCACTCTTTGTAGTCCAATGCTCCATACTTTAGCCAAATTTTCTTACCTTGCTGAGCCATCTTTTTATACTCAGCTGCCTTGCTCTTGGGAACAACGAGCAAAAACCCGTCAACATATGCACCTTTCATAGTTATATTTTCTTTTTAATTATGCACACATGTATTGTAGCAAACACATGTTATACTACAATATATAATAAATTTTTAATAAAAAATAAATGAAAACTATACACCTTGTCTTGAAAGTATTATTGGCATTAGTCTTGCTGATGCCGATTTTCGGCGCGCTTGGGATTTTTCCACCACCAACCAGGGACTTATACACCACAGATGAGGCATTTGCTTTTATTGTTTTAATAATGCAAAGCGCTAGTTATATTACGAACTTGATAGCAATAGTTTTCGCGGTAAGCATTGTTTTACTCTTCACTCAGCGCGAGGCCTTGGCTGCGTTGCTCATACTACCCATCACCGTTAATATAGTAGGTTTCCATACATTTTTAGATGGTGGCTTATTCGCAAGCGGGGGAATGCTGGCTATTGTATTGGTACTACTAAATCTTTACTTCCTATGGAAAAACTCTAGTAAATACAAAATTCTGTGGAAAGCGTGATAATAAGGTCAAGCCTGGGCTTGACCTTTTATTTTATATATCGTATTATGAAGGTCGAAATTCGTTAACTATCAACAACAAAGAAAAAAGGAGATTTGCATGACACCAAACTGTCGACATCCAAGAAATCAGACTTGCGGTTACTGCAAGCCTTCCCGTAGCAGAAGCAGTGGTGGTGGCTATGGTGGATCAAGTCACGGGTTTAATGTGGGTGAGGTGATCGAGGAGATCGCCGAGCGCGCGTATTCCGAGCCTGATCCCCCAGCGTCGGACACGAATGACTCCGGAAGCGACAGCGGCGGTTCCAACGACTAGTGCGTTGGAGACAACGAGGCGCAGAGAGTGACAAGCTCTCTGCGCTGTTTTCTTTTAGCTACATGTATGTGTTGGATATGTGCAGTTTGTGCACTTTCCGCAAACTTCGCAAAGTTCCGTAGTGCATTCACAATCTTGAGCAAATTCCGCACTGTGCTCGTTCATGCCTGTTCCCGGAATCTTCTTCCAGGACTTTTTGCAATTCGAGCATGCGCACCTAAGGTGCGTCTTTACCTCTGGAGCTGGAGTTGCAGCTGTTCCCATTGTTAGCTCCTCCTTTCATACAAGTATATGCGGAGTGTTATGAAGAAAATATGAGCATTGCGTTATAAAAAGGCTGCTTTTGAAAGCAGCCTTCTTTAATCTGCTTAGGGTTTCCCTAAGCGGTAGGTTTCATAGCGCCACTCTTTATAAGCAATGGGTTTGCCTTTGTCTTTTGCCCAGTGTTTTTCGAGTGCTGCCAAGACTTCTTCTCCTGTGAGCGTTTGAGTGATGGGAGAGCTTGCAGGCATTTTACGCAGGTTTTCATGTGGAGACATGCGTCTGTAAGTTTCTTCAATGGTCACAAAGTCTAGCCGGAATCCTTCTTCCTTGAGTTCTGGCAGTAACTCAGTAAGAGGACCTTTGTCAGTGGTTGCGTAAAATACAACTTTACCTACTTTGCCAAGTCTCTTGGTACTCATGTTGTTAATGTTTACGTCTTTTTCCAAAGCATGAAACATAGTGTCAGCGTGAGTAACCAGAAGGTTGGTATGTATGAAGTAGAGGTGTCCGCGCCGCTCATGTTTTTCATGTAAGACGCTACCTCGTTGCAGACCATTAAGTGAAATAGGGATCTCACCTGAAGCATCTTTGTTTCCCGGAACGAAGTAGGTGTACTGGGAAGTCGTTACCGGAACCTTTAGTCTTTTAAGCAATGTGTCCTGTTGGGTAAAACCACACAAGACAAATAGAGCTACGACAAATATGAGTGTAACGGAAAGTTTCATACGGTCTCCTATGAAAATGTTGACCACCTGGGATGAACCAGGCGGTTGTGGTTACGGAAGCACGTATACAAACCGTTCATTCGGATACGGTTTGTTTGCGGCTACAGTTTCTAATGTATACCCTTTGCCTGCTCTCTTCACGACTATCTGCCGGAAGTAATCACTACCTTGCCAGGTTCCTAGCGGAATCAAGGGTTGGTGTTGAAACCTGATCGGTGACTTACCAACTTGGGTTGCGAGACTAGTGTTCATGAAGCCAGTTGCCCAGAGGACTTCTTCCAGGGTTGGTTGTCTTACTTTTCCGAAGGTGAGAGCGAATTGTGGAACTTCGTCGTAAATCACAAGCATGAAATTTTCTGCTGGAGCTGTACGGTCAAGCAAGGCACGATCAATTTCAGGTGCTATCACCCAGAAGTCAGGTACGCCGGCTTTCTCAAACTGGGAGCGAATTATCGTTTCTTTCCCAAACCGCTCCCCAGCAGGGACAAAAACTACTTTAGCCATGTATTTCCTCCTTTACGTTGCATTATAGCAGAAAAACTCTATAATTCATCTTGAGCAAAGATCTTTGAGAAAGGAGGACCAAAATGTGCTATAGAGATAACGTGATCAGGGAAAGATGGTGCAGCTTTTGCAGAACTGTGTATTATGGCTCCTTGGGCCACAGTTGCCCGCCAAAGGCAAAACAACATAGTGAGACTCAGGCAGTTACGGAAAAAACAACAGCACCTACTAAGGTAACCGGGTATATGTGCAGAGGTTG
>DASPKA010000117.1:0-7896 GCA_035628335.1 Patescibacteria group bacterium
TGGAATTTTTGAAGGCGACCTAGTAATCGTTCGTCCCACTAAAGAGGCAAAGCACAATGATATAGTTGTAGCCCTGCTCCATGACGAAGCTACAGTCAAGCGCTACATCCAAATCAAAAATCGAGCCTACCTAAAAGCCGAAAACCCCTCCTTCAAAGACATTTACCCCAAAGAAGAGTGGATGGTACAGGGTAAAGTGGTTGGAGTCATCAGGCAACTTGAATAAAAAACTTAAGCAGATATCTTTAGGAAGTGAGTAAGGGCTTTGCCCGCACGAACGAGGAGCGGCAAGCCTGCGCAGTCCGCGACCAAATAATAGCCGTGGATGGTCCAAGGTAAAGTTGTTGGTGTGATACGACAGCTAGAGTAGCCAGTCTTTGACACTGATCTTTATTTCACCTATCGTTAATTCACCCGTTTAAACTATATTCTATGTTGACCACTGCAGATATAAAAAAACTATCTAGCTATTTAAAAGAAGACTTTAAAGATGTTTTTGCCACTAAAGACGACCTCAAAAGACTTGAAACAAAGCTTGATGCAAAAATAGATACATTAACTATAGCTGCAGACTCCTTCACCAAAGAAATAAGTGATAATCGGACTGAGCGGACGATCATAGCGCATACATAGAAACACACAATAAGTGGTTTCAGGTGCTCGCAGAAAAAGTAGGCGTAAAACTAGAAGCCTAAAACTAACTATATATAAAAAAGCAACCTTGGTTGTTTTTTTATATTCACTATAATACTGTCTATTTTTTACTAAATTTGTGGATAACTCGTGCTTGACAGGAATATACGGGCGTATTAATATAAATATACGAAAGTATTAAACATAGTGAACAGCGATTACTCTAACCACTCTTCACTAACACATATATGTCACAACTTGAAATGAAAAAACTCAACATCCTCAACGAACTGCAATCACTCTGCGCACACTGCCAGAGTGGTACCCGCCAGGGCCACCACTGCCCTATTGCCTTAATACGAAAGCAAATTATTTCTTTAAGTGGAGTACCGCTTATAGTTAATAATCAATTCAGGGGTATACTCGCACCAACCTAAAAAAACTTGACTGAGTAATAATTTACTCATACTATTAAAATATATTACACATATGATTACCCCAGAAGATATAAATCTACTAAAAGAATTCTTTCCTACGAGAGAAGAAGTGGTGACAAAAGACGAATTCAACCGCCTTGATAACAAGGTTGATCTAATTATGACCACTCTGGACTCGTTTATTGTGGAAATAAGAGATAACAGAACAGAAAGAACTGTTATGGAGCATAGACTAACCAAACTAGAGTCTGCCGTGACCAAGCTTTCAGCTGGAACTGGGGTACAGATATAGGAAACACTTGCATCAAAAAGAGCCCTGATGCCGCATCGGGGCTCTTTTGTTGTGTAGCCGTCTCTAACACCTGGGACCACCGACACGGATCTCTAAGTCTTCAGCAGTGAGTTGCTGACTTGCGCGTGCTGCGTCAGCAATGTGCTGCAAGTCGTGCCGAATAGCTCTACGTTCTCGCTCAAACTCCTCTCGAGTCTCAGGGTCGTCCAACAATCCTTTCGGCTTTTCTTTGGATAATTTCCTAGACACCGGTCTTTTCCGTATTGACTTGCGTCGCTTCATAGCGCCTTTGATCCTTTCCATCAAATCTCCTTTCTGTGTTTAACAGTCGCAACCCCCGCCCACTTTTGTACGGAAGTCGTCGCCGGTAAGCCTATTTTCACAGGCCTTTAACTTGGCAGCCATCTCGTGGCTATCCATGATTTCCCTATAACGCTCTTCTAATTTGCGTCTCATATCGTCTGTCATCTCAAGTTTTGGCTTGTGACTTCCTTTTTTCCCAGACTTTTTAGAACCCGTTACTTTTTGAGACTTCTTCATGTTTCCTCCTCTATGTGGATTGCAGAAATTTCAGCAAAAATATATACTCGTAAATATTATGAGTTGCAACGTTGAGTTTGGATCAACGGTGGGGGGCGGCTCATAACATACACCAAAAAACCAGCTACGATTCAGTAGCGAGCTAAAGGGGGCATATGGCCAGGCATTTCATGCCGCTTTTAGCTCATGTTGCTTACATCAAGTAACATGGGTTTTTTGTTTAAATGAATAGAGCTTTCCAGTCTGTAGCAAATTTCACAAGGCCTTTATCTGTAAGATCGTGTCGAAGGTTATACTCACGCCAATCTTTTTGTAAATTTATGCTCTCTTTTGGTATAGCAGTTAAGTTTCCATGAGGGTAGATATAGCCAGGTTCAGGAACTGGCATACCAGCTTCAGCCCAGGCTTTCAAAATTTTTAGCGGCGCAGTAATAATATCTGCACCATATGCAATGCTCGCTAAAAAGTGTTCCATGCTTCGTATGCTTGCAGAGAGAATCTCAACATGCCCATCACCTTCTTGATACAGTGTATAACAATTCTTTATTAAATCCATCCCGTTTTGACCTATGTCATCCAACCTGCCTACGAACGGCGAAACAAAGACACTGCCTTTGGGCATGTGAGCAGCTGCCTTGGTGGCAGCGTATACTGCCGCTGCCTGGCTCTCAGAGAAACAAAGTGTAAGGTTCACACGTAAACCAGCAGCAACTGACTGCTCAGTTGCCTCTAAGCAACTGGGCGTTATAGGGTACTTTATATGGGCATTCGGTATCCAAGAAAACATTTCTTTTCCTTGTGCGAGCGCGTCTTGCGCAGTTGTCTGTGCATCAGCATACACCTCCAAAGACACAGAACCCTCTGGTAGTAAGCCGGAGATCTCAATCGCTACTTTTTTATAGAACTCATTTACCTCCACGGAAGTAAATTTCTCCCCCCGAGCAAGCCGCTCCTGCGCTTCAGGATTCTTCGCGATTAACGACGGGTTCGTAGTTTGTCCATCCAAAAAACCTAGTAACGCTAAGGCCTCGCGAGTTTCGCTCGGGTCGCCACTGTCCAAAAATATTTTAGTTTTTAAGTTTGATGGTCTCATATATGTAACTTGAATTTTAATCTGCTAGCCTCTTAATAAATCCTTCGAACTCCTCCGTAAACATTTGGCGCGTTAAGACATCCTGAGAACGACTGTTATACTTTTGCTGTTCGACTAAGCCAGCGAATAGCTGGGATACTTTTTCGGTTAATTCCGGAAAAATTTTAAACATTTTCGTTCTCTGTTCTGACTGCCTTGCCTCTAACTCCTCATTAAACCAAATCGAAACTGTTGTAGGCTGCAGCGACTCTGCTGAATAGAACGAACACAATGAGAGCGTGAACGAAGAAAGCTCAAACAAAAAGATGTTGAAATTATCTACTTCCCGTTGAACATCGGAATTACGTGAAATGTACTCAGTAGACTGATGTACTTCCTCTATGAGCTGTTGTAGAGTTTTAGCTCTCCGTATCTTACCTGCCAATTGTTCCAGGGTATCCACCGTATGCACACCCCGCTTCACAACCTTATATGCCTCGCTTTCTTGAGGATTCTCCATTACCTCGTCAGCAGCATTGCCGAATGTAGCTGCGGCATAATCTTTTATCCTGCCATATACCTCCGCTGCATATGTTGTATCGAATTTTTTTCCTTCTTGCATATGAAACTAGCTAATAAAAAACTTATATAGATCGAAAAAGTTTTGGCCTATTTCTGTAGCGGCTTCGGCTTCTGTTTTTTTGCCTCCGCGGTATGCGAGTACGGCGTCTTTCCAGGCGGTTCTACCCACAGCAAAACCTATAATATTTGAAGAAATGCCTTTAGCTGCGTCTATCCATTCAAAGACTTTTTCTTTTGACTCTCCGCGGCCAAGCACAATGACGCCAACCTCACCGCGGCTTTCAACTGGAAGACAAGCTTGAGTAACTACAGCCTCATATTCTTCGCGCTTGTTCAATCCTTCAATTTTCCATATATCCGCCTCTACCCCTGCGTTCTGCATAGACCTAATCATCTCAACTGTGAGACCAGGGCGCAGCTCAGTGTCATACCGATGCTTGTCTCCGCCTACACTTGTCAGCTGCTCATCGGTTGGGGGGATAAGCGGTTCTATCATAAACTTACGTCCAGCATGGCGAGCATATGACGAAAGCTGCTCTAGCTTTTGCAGCTGTCTTTTGTTCATTTCCGCTTCCTCTCCGGGGTTATACCGCACAAGTACCTTAACAATCGGCAAGTCAAGTGTATCTATGTGTTCCTTCCACTGCTCACCAAATTCAAACTCCAACTCCTTCTGGCCGCTCTTTTCGGTGTTAACGGCAGCAATGTACCCTTTTGCCTTGGCTTCTTTCAAGATTTCTTTAGAATATGTTTCATCTGCCAGGATTCCGGCATGAATTTTTGGCACACCTAACTCCACAGCTCTTTCAAAACCTTGAAAAATAATTCGCTTCAGCCTTTTAATCTCTTCCTTTTGCTCTGGTGTAGGTTCGTCCATAGTCCCATAGAGCATTTTATAGAGCCCTGTCTTGTGGTCAAACGGAAGTACGAATAACGGATGCGTGTAACCTAACATAGTGGGGAGTTGACAGTGGTTATTGGATAGTTTACAACAATCCTATAATCACATAAAATTAAATTACTAAACTACTAACTTTTATTATATATGTTTGAAATATTGGAAAGAAAGCCTGCGGGAGTTTCTGAGGAAGCTATGACAGAGTTATATAAGCAACGTGAAGCGCAAGAGTCAGGGGAAGCTAAGGAAAAGATAAACGCAATAATCAAAGCTGAGATAGATGCAGTTTCAGACGAAACCCGACAAGCAATACCTTCAGGTCTCTCGGAAACGCTTAGCCAGCGAGCCCTGGAGCATTACCTCAACGGAGCAGAGTCTACACCCGAGTTTTTTGCGCAGTCCTACTCACTTGGAACAAATGGCGAGAAGGTTGCACTGAGCAAGAACAGCTATTCATACGCTTTTGAAAGTATGCTGAGGAGTATTGCCAACAAACTTACCCAAGCGTTTCCGAAAAAAATGAACGTGACTACTCGCCTTAACCTGGGTAACCCAGGCGAACCCGCCAGCGTGTCTGTAATCTTTGAAAAACAGCGTACACAGGATCAGTAAGCGTGCTCTGAAGTGATATACCGGACCGTACTAGACTTAGCACGCATCACCACTGAATGAGTGGTGATTTTATTTTGCCCAAACTTAACCCCAGACAACAACGGCCCATCTATTACTCCAGTTGCAGTAAAAGTCACATAATCACCACCAGCCAAGTCTTCTGTGAAATACACTTTCTCGGTATCAATAATACCATAGCTATTTAATCTCTCTATCTGCTCCTTTTCGAATGGCTTTCCGCCGGAGGCGGATCCGCCTCCGGCGGAAAACACAGCTGCCATACTACCGCCTAACGTGCGAATACCACCTGCTGCAAGTACTGCTTCTGTAGACGCGCCAATACCAAGCAGACAGTCTATACCACTGTCTTCTAAGGAAGGTGCTATTGCCCCAGCTACGTCACCATCGGTTAGCGTTCGCACTCTAGCACCTGCCGAACGTATTTCACGCATTAAAGTTTCATGGCGAGGTCGTTCTAGCAAGACAACGGTGATTTCTGACACATCTTTACCCAATGTAGCAGCAAGACCTACCAAAAACTCGCGCACGGAAACTGCTCCTATTACTACACCATAGAGCTTTTCTTCAAACACCTTGCGAGCCTTAGGCCCGACTGCTGCTTTGTTCATGTACAAGTCAGGCGCCTTGAGCAACTTACCATGTTGACCCACTACAATTACCGTAAGAGCGTTATATCTGCCGTACGCAACGCTGTCAGTACACTCAAGAGGATCTACTGCTATGTCAAAAAGATTTTCAGGCGCGCAGACAGTACCCCCATTTCGTTCGTGCATACAAAAACGTTCTCCAGTATATAGCATAGGAGCTTCATCTTTTTCTCCTTCTCCTATGACTACCTCAGCACAAAAGTCTATTTGGTTAAAACGCGCGCGCATTTCTTCTACCGCAGCTTGGTCAGCAGCGTTTTTGTCTCCTCTCCCAACGAACCGCGCTGCCGCTATTGCAGCCGCCTCTGTTACTCTTACAAATTCTAGTGCCAAATTTCTGTCCATAGTTATTTGACCTTACCTGCTTTCACTGCACGAGCAGGACCACGAGAGCGGCGTGAGCCTCTCTGTGACTGTTCTGCGAATTCAAGCCACGTTACGTAATCAAGAAGTACTGCCTCAGGCTTAGTGCCGTTGAGGACAAACACCGGAGTTTTTTTGCTCGCAGCGGTCTTCACTACTTCTGCAAAGTTGTTTTTTAAATTTTCTACGAATGTGATTTCGGGTACTGTTTGAATTTGCATATATTTTTCTTAATTAGTGTTTTTTAAGCCAGTAGGCAAACTTTACTTTGCCGTCCAAAAGGTCTTGTAAAAACTCGTCAGTAAAATGCGGGCTTAGCCTTCTGTATTTTTGCAGCGTCAGCACTGCTTTACCTGCTAATTTTAAATCGTCCTTAAGCAAAGCTAGAAATTCTGGATCGCAAGTCATGAGCGACTCCCCGACTGTAGCCATGTCATCCCCTCGGTTAGACTTGCCATACCGTCCAGCAAAAGCTTGCGGCCTCTTTTTTAAACGGATAAAGTTGTCGCCAATATACTCACGATCCCGTGTATAGGTTGACCATTCCGTATCTAGGGCTTTATCTTTCTTCATTACCGCATACGTAACTGCGTGGTCTACTTCATGCGCTACGGTCTCACGGAGGTCGCTATACCTCTGGGTACCTTTTATAAACACATGGGGCTCCCATATGCGACCCAGCACCTCATCGCCTTTTTCATTTAACAATTTCCCAGAAACGTACAGGTTTCTAATACCTAGCTGAGAAAAAAAATCTGGTGGGTATACCGAGACTTGATCTGCTATCCCTTGGAGGGAACACAGCTTATCAGCTTCATTCAACGGGGCGCAGGTAAACCCTGCATTCGTATAGCCTGAATAATATACTCCTATAAACCCATATACGTTTTTTAAGTATTTTTCAAGCGAAGGAATAGACTCATAGTCATAGGGCTTCTCAGGAGTACCAGGCCTGTCTCCAGCACCTTCTTTTTCATTGCCATACAGATATCCAAACGCAGCACCCGCGCCCACTCCAGCTAACAGTTTTACAAAACGCCGGCGAGACACATTAGGAGAAGATATGATTTCCTTAGTTCTCCAATCCTCCTGCTGAACAAACGCAACCAATTCGCGAACTTCCCTCATCGCCGTCTTTACATCATCATCACTTAAGCTCATTCCTAGAATGGCTGTTTCAGCTCTCTGTTGTTCTACCGCTAACTTTCTTTTGCGCATGTCTGCAGGTATGTTCTCTTGCGTTATTCCAACCAGTTTTTGTTTTAAGCCCAGCCAGAACTTGAGGGTGTCTATGTCCCCTTCGTACTCGAGACTGGACCTTTCCCGCTGCATCATATATTTTATAACTGTGAAATTATCTTTTTAACCTTTTCTGCTATCGCGTCTGCATCTATTTTTTCATATGCCATAAGTTCTTCTGGCTTACCACTGCGAGGTAATTTAGTTATAGCTAAGCCGTATACCGGAACAAAGCTTTTATTAAGCGCAGACGAAACCGCTTCATATAGTCCACCTTCCGGATAGTGGTCCTCTACCACAAGTACTGCCTTGGTTTCAAACGCAGCTTGATTTAGAGTTTTCTTGTCGAGAGGCTTTACAGAATACGCGTCAATAATCCTTATGAAAATTTTTTCCTTTTCTAGTTCCTCATAGGCCTTAATCGCTTCATGCACAGTTATACCTGTGGCTACAACTGTTACCGAGTCCTGCTCGCTGGTTCGGACTATCTTACTTCCCCCAATTGAGAAAGTTTCTTCAGGAGAGTAAATAACAGGTGTATCCTTGCGGGTAGTGCGAAT
>DASPKA010000118.1:0-9192 GCA_035628335.1 Patescibacteria group bacterium
AATTCCTGTCTGAAATCTCCATTTACGATACGTGCGAGCTTAAGGGCACGTTTTCTTATATGCTCTCCTAAGACTTCTTCCATTGTAACTAGTCGAAGACGTATGATTTCCATATTACGTTTTGGCAGGTCTCGCGAAGTCAGCTGTCCGGTCTTTTTAAGCTCCCAGAGAGGTTTTCCCCGCAGGGGTGGAGAGCTAAAAGCGGGAAGGGGAAGTGTGGTAGTGCCTAGGAAATCATTCAAAGCATGCAGAACTTGGGTCCTGGTGAGAGTGCTGGTATGCTTAGAAGTTTTTGGAACGCCAAGCAAGTCTCCGCTGTCCGTGCTGATGCCAAATACTACTTTCGCTGTGTAGGTTTTTGGCAACGCTAAAAACGAAGCTTTATCATGTATTGCATCGCCAGAAAGCACAAGAAGCATTCCTTCTGCTGCAGGGTCAAGTCTGCCGGCATAGGTAAATCTTCCGTTAGGGTGACGCCGCTTCAGTTTGTTTAGCGCCTCCAGCGGCGTTTGACCTAGCTTTTTATTCAATATGTGTATATCAGGATTCAACTTGTGTAATATTACTGCAATTGCAATAATCTTACACTAAAAAAGAGCTACTACCTAGGTAGTAGCTCTTTTTGTATTCGCTAAAACGTATTTGCAATTGTTGGTTTTCGTTGTTCGCCTGTTTGTGTGACGATTGTACCGTCGTATTTAGCCGGAATGATCCATGCCGGAGGTCTGGGCCATTTTTTGCACTACTGAGGAACTGCCGTAGCTCTTCCCCAGTAAATACCCACGCTCCCGAAAGTTCAGAGACTATCCACTGACCAGTGCCAGTGAGAAAATACCCTTGTGTGTTTTTCAGGACAAAACCCTGAACGGGTAATGGATGCTTCCTGTTTACTATTTCACTTAAGCTTGATGCCATACATTCTCCTTTATAGTAAGTATTATCCAAAAGCAAACTTAGGTAAATACCATACCATAGCCACAATTTCACGTAAATAGTAGTAAGCGAGTTCTTTGGGTGGGTAATAGGAGGAGGCAGGGCAGCTGTAAGAGATGTCGTGGTAGCCGAGGCGGAGTGCCATAAGATAGAGGCGGCCCAAGTGATAGCAGTCAGAGACAAACAGTACAGAATCAGGAATGCCAATTTTTTGCTTAGTGAACTTTAGATTTTCGTAAGAATTATAAGACTCGCTTTCTATTATCACATCAGCATCAAAGCCCTGGACAACTGCAATGTTTTTCATAACCTCTGCTTCCGGGGCAAATTTTATATGCGTCTTGCCACCCGTAAACACTATATGTTTTGCCATTCCTTGTTGGTAGAGGCCAATACCGTGCAGTGTTCGCTGTCTCATGGCAACTGAGTATGGCTTAGCTCCAAAAACCATAAGTGTATCAGCATGCTCTGGGGCTTTTTCTGATAGAGCGAAGCCAAAAACTACAGTGGCGTCAAGAATGACAAGCCCTAAGCTACAGAGCATCACAATTGCCAATACTTTTTTTATTTTTTTAAACACTGAGTTCTGTTTCGTCATGTAAAAATTCACGAATTTTTTTGAGTGCGTCTTTTTTAGTATACACTATCCCTTCATCCCTAAGACGTTCAATTTTTTTTATGAGCATTCCCAAAGAGGGTCCAGGGGTGAGTGAGGGAAAGTGACGCAACAGCTCGCCGCCAGTAACAAGCGGTGATGCAGGGTCTTTTGGTAAATTTACCTTAGTTGTACGAAGTCCTGTAATCTTAGCGAAGAGCAGCGCTGTCTTACAGTCGGCTGGAAGAGAGTCTCTAAAGTATATTCTCCAGGCATTATATTTTTCCTTTGATTGAAGGTGAGCGGTAAGTTTTTTTCGGGCAGAAACCAGGTGAAGTGCAGCGCTTGAAACCTGGCCAAAGTTCAGGGTCCGCAAAAATTCATCTGGCGACTTTAGTTCATATATAACAGCGGCTAGTACAAGTGTGGGGTCATGGTGCGGTATTTTAGCTGCCTGGTCAGCGAGTTCGTATGTTTTTTGCCATGCGCCCAGTTTAACCTCGCTCATGAGCGTAAGTCCACGTGATGGATGTGGGCTTAGTAAAAGCTTTCTCCACTCTTCAGTTATTCGTTCTGAGGGGAGGGTCGCAAGTTCACCATTTCGGATCATTTTTTTTAGGAGCCCTAGGGTAGTAGGGTCGGGAGAAAGTGAAAACCTCGCAGCAAACTGGAAAGCGCGGTAGACCCTTAATGGGTCTTCCACAAAAGTTTTTGCATTTACTGCCCTGAGAATTTTTTTCTTTAAATCAGTTTGACCAGAGAAGGGGTCAACCAGTTCTTGGGTGAGGGGGTCATAGCCTATTGCGTTTATAGTGAAATCTCTCCGTTTAAAACTTTCTTCATATGTTAGGCTAGTATGTTGAACAGAAAAATTTTTGTGTCCGCTGCCTGTCTTTTGTTCAGTTCTCGCAACAGCTATATCTAGGCTGCATCCTTTTGGTAGTTTTATTTTATAGACTCCGAAAAATTTTCCTGTAAGGTTAACCTTTTGTAGGGTATATTTTATTTCGAGCAGTAACCCGAGTTTCTCTGGTGATATGTTATAGACTTCTAGATCTGCATCGTAAGTTTCTTTGCTAAGCAAGCTGTCTCGCACAACCCCACCAACTGCTAACAGGCGACCATTGCTCTTTGCAATTTCTTTTGCAAGAGATACAATGTGTGTTCGCAATACTTTCGGTTGTTTTTTCAGCAAGTCTTTCATACCTTTATATTAACAATAAATGGCCAGCGTACAAACTCTATAGTACGCTGGCCATCTATAATCCGCCTCCGGGAACCCCTACCCCTCGGAGGACTGCGCTCCCTGGCGAAGCCAGATTCGCTCCGTCCAGGCCGCTGAAGTTCCGGTGCATCTCCGGCTTCGCGCGCATGCCAGATGCGCATAAGATATATGTGAGACCCAGCATGCTCACTCTTTGCGCACTTTGGCAAAATAAATCTCCATTTGTGATTGCTAAATATATACTACTTTTTAATCCCCGTCAAGAGCTACTTTTCTGTGGATAACTTGTTATGCCTTATTTTAAGCCATAAAACAGTAAAAAATGAAATACGGCGCTCTCGTTTATGACGAGAACACCGCATTGTTTCTACCTTTTCTAGGGTCGCTAGGCTTTGTTACCCACAACCGCGAAACCCCAAATAGCGAGGGCGATGCCGACAATATAGGCAAGCAGTGAAGGTACCTGGTAAGGGTACTTCTCGATGCCAGGTGGCGTGACTGGCACTTCCTTGCCCTGGTCGCCAGGCTTCATAAGCGAACGATTAATGTCCTTTGATTTCTGCCCATCGCGGGGCAACTTCGCAAGATCGCTTCGCAATGTAGCCAAATTTCTGTACCAGGGGGCCACCTCTTGCACCGCGCCACCCGTGGCGTCAATGTACGCTGTATTGCCAGATGTCCGACCCGTTGTTTCTAGGTAATAAACTGCAGCGCCCAATGCGTCTACCGCTTCGCCGTTTGTGTAGGCGGTCGTGGCGATTTTCATGTTCTGTGCCACGTTTACGTCAAACCGACACTCGCGGTATGAATTAACAACAAACGTGCCCAAGAGGAGCACAATTCCCAAAATTAAACGAATCATGTTTCTCCTTAAATATAGATTGTTGATTCGCACCTTAAAAAACATATAGTTTTCGGTGCGTTCGCATTATACAATAACCCATAAAAAAAGCAAATGCTTCGCAGCAAAAGAAACTCCGCCTGCATCACTGCTCTGAAGCTAGCGCTTTCAAAAATGCGACTGAATCTATCATCGGTCGCATTTTTTATGATGACATGCATAATAGTCCGCAAAAACCACATAAAAAGCAAATCGGGGGAGCAATGAAGTCACTGTAAAGTAATATGGTAAAATTTAGGTATATTTAATTCTATCTTACAGTATTTTCTTTCTTAGGTTTTTCATTATTAGCACGAAGGTAAATATTTCATGAAAAAAGTTTGGTTTATTTTACTACTTGTAATCGTTATTGCTTTTGGTGTAATTTTATTCGCCAAACATGGCGATGATAGTTCGGTAAACAATCCTAGTTCCAATCAGCTCATTCCAGCTGCTAAAATAACTCACGGTCATGGTATGGCGGTTGATGTTGCTGACCCTAACAAGTTGTACATAGCTACCCACCATGGTATATATGTCTTAGTGAATGACAAGGACTTGTATCAAGTCGGCAACAATAATAATGACTTTATGGGTTTTTCTCCAGACGCAAAGAATCCTAAGACATTTTATGCCAGCGGGCATCCAGTAAACGGCGGAAATATAGGGTTTCAAAAATCAGATGATGGCGGTTTCACCTGGAATGTAGTTTCAGAAGGTATTGATGGTCCGGTTGATTTTCATGCGATGAGTGTAAGCCCAGTTAATCCTGACTTAGTGTATGGCTGGTATAAAGGCAAATTACAAAGAAGTCTAGATAATGGCAAAAATTGGCTGACGTTTAACAATGGGTTCCCCATTATTGGTCTGACTGCTGACCCTAAAGACGAGAATATTGTGTATGCTCTGAGCCCGCAAGTTGGTGGTATTATGGTAAGCAAAGACAAAGGAGAAAAATGGCAAGTTTTGTCAAAGGACCTAGAAAGTAGTTCTGTGTCTGCTCTTGGAGTTGACCCAAAAGATTCCAAATTTATGTTGTCTTATTCAGAAAAGCTTGGATTAGCCATAAGCACTGATGGTGGTATTAGCTGGCAGCAAATTAACCAATCTTTTGACGGAAATGTGTTGTATTTCGCATTTGATAATCATGACTCAAAAAAAGTGTATGCACTT
Source organism: Patescibacteria group bacterium (assembly GCA_035628335.1). Classification (GTDB taxonomy): domain Bacteria; phylum Patescibacteriota; class Doudnabacteria; order UBA920; family UBA920; genus DASPKA01. The sequence continues at coordinate 4,807 of DASPKA010000118.1, forward strand.
ACTCACACTAATGCGCTTTACAAAAGTTTAAATGGCGGAGAAACGTGGAATAAGATTAGATGACCAAAAAAATTATAGCCACTATTAGCATATTAGCCTTTCTGCTCAATTTAGTATGGGAAAACGCTCAAGCGCCACTGTACCAAGGTTACAGCAGTTTTTGGCAGCATCTACCTATTTGCACCTTAGGAGCGTTAGGGGATGTGGTAATTATTTTAGTGTTATATACCCTGCTTGCTCTCATGCATTGGAATCCTGCATGGATTGTAAATACATCAAAAAGTGATCTAGTCTGGTTAATGATTTTTGGAGTAATTCTCGCCATTTCTATTGAATGGTATGCGCTAGGCACAAACCGCTGGCAATACACATCAGCAATGCCTCTTGTGCCGCTCTTTAAAGCCGGCTTATTACCAGTACTTCAAATGGTTCTCTTACCTGCTGTTGTTTTCTACTTAAGCAATAAAATACTAATATGCAACGTTAAGTAATATGTTAAAACAGCTGTACAAACATAAGGCGGTGTGGGTAATTGAGCATGTATTGTTTGCCGGTTCGCCTATGTATTTAGCGATTACCAAATACGCAGACAATCCTCAGATGCATTATTTGCTTATGGCATTTAGCGCTGCATATATGTTTTTAGTGGCTCTTTGGCTAAGCGCTGGACAGTGGGATTTGGGTTTTGAATTTAAAAATTTTTACGCGCACCTGAAAGCCATTTTACCGTCAACGTTTGCCCTTGGCATCATAATTGTCCTTTTGAAACAGTTTAATCTCATTGCAGGAGGTGGTGAAATAAGTTTAGGTCAGACACTGCTTTATTTAACGCTTTCAGTACCTTTGCAGGAATTAGTGTTTAGGTCATTCTGCGTGTGGCGTTGTGCTCTGTCTTGGAACAGCATTGTATTCATCACTATCTTTACGTCTGCTAATTTCGCATTTTATCACCTTATGTTTGGCACCTGGGAATTAGTCATTGGGGTATTTTTACTCAACCTTTTTTGGCAATTTTGGTATATTAGACAGCGCAATGTTACGGTGATTGCGATTTCTCACGCCATACTCGGCTTAGCCTATTTTTATTTTTAGTAAACAATTTGTAAACCTATGAAATTAAAATTACTTTACATAGTCATAGTTTTTCTTATTGTAATAGGTTTAATATATTTCGTTACACCGAACAGTCTTAACAATTTCTCTATGCAAAAAATCACAAGTTACCGTGTGGAGCTCACTACAAATGCAGAAAATTTTACACCAGGCAAACCAGCCAATATTATTTATAAAATTTTAGATAATAACGGCCAGGTGTTGAAGGACTTTGAAGTTTCTCACGAAAAAATAATGCACCTAATTGTTGTTAGAAAAGACTTGCAGGATTTCCAACACCTGCATCCGGATTTCAACCCCACTACAGGCGAATTTACATCCAATATTCTTTTCCCCAACAATGGACCTTACAGGATCTTCCCGGACTTTACTCCTGCTTCGGATAATCTGGAGAAGTTACCCATAACTTTATCCTATGACTTAATGGTTGGTGATGTAAGTAAATACCAACCACAAAAAGCACGTCTTGATACTCATACTTTCAAAGCAGTAGACGGATATAAAGTCAGTTATACTTTTCCAAAAACAATTAAAGCTAAAACTCAAGTTAACTATAGCCTCAAGGTTGAAAAAGAAGATAAAGTAGCAAGGCTTGAGTCGTATTTAGGTGCACGGGGGCACAGTGTAATAATCCGTGAAGATAGCTTAGATTTTATTCATACTCATCCTCAAGTAGGAGAAGGCACAGACGGTGGGCATAACACCGGGGAGCATACTACTAGTGGAGATAGTATAGATTTTAGAACCACCTTTCCGGAAGCAGGAATATACAGAGTATACACCCAATTCCAGATGGATAGACATGTCATCACCTCTGACTATACCGTGCAAGTACAATAGTCAGCTTGACAGATATACCCCCTAGGGGTATATTAGATTCATGAAACCCACTACTAAAAAACAGGCAGTTCGCCGCCTTAGAATTATGGAAGGTCAGATACGAGGTTTGACCAAAATGGTTGAGGAAGAAAAGTATTGTGTGGATATTATTACCCAATCTATGGCCGTGAAAAAGGCATTATCTAGCCTGGAAGATTTAATCTTAGAGAATCACCTTTCCACTCATGTGGTCGAACAGATGAGGTCAGGTGGTAAAGATATGGCAGTTTCGGAGATATTGAAAATTTATAAGCTGTCCAAAAAACTCTAGAGGTCGAATTATTCATTTAAGAAACTATAATTATATGTGCGATAGCGCAACATGTGACCACCATGGTCACACAGAAAGGAATAACACTATGCATTTAAGTAGCAAGTTCCCAAACGTAAAAAAGATTATTGAGAACACCCCGAATGGTATTCGTTTGACCATTACTTCTGATGACCCTCATACTGTTGAAATGCTTCAAAAAGAAGCACAAGATGAAATGAGCGGTAATCACACTCATTCACATGAGTAATCGGTACTAAATTCTTATGCACTCTAACCACAATTCTCAACATGGTCGTCTTGATCATGTTGAGGCAAAAATGTACACCTGTCCTATGCATCCGGAAGTGATGCGAGACAGTCCTGGTATGTGTCCAGAGTGTGGGATGAACCTCATACCCACAAAAGCTTCTTCGAAGAAGCAGGGTCACACAGGACACGAAATGCACCATGGGCATAAAGTAGTTTCTATGCTTGCGAAACTGCATGGTGGTTACAAGCTACAAGCTGTGCATGATAAACATGCTGGGCATATAACGTCTTCATTCTTAGTGAAATTCTGGATTTCGTTAGCATTGACTGTACCCATATTCTTTTACTCAGAAATGGCTATGATGTTGTTTGACATTAGGGGACCAGAATTTCCCCACTGGCAATTTGTACTGCTTAAACTCGGCACCATTATATACTTCTATGGCGGTTGGATTTTCCTCTCAAGCGCTTACCGTGAACTCAAAGCAAGACTGCCAGGCATGATGACGCTCATAGCCATAGCTATCACCACGGCTTATGCTTATAGTGTCTTTTCTACCCTGACTGGTAGCATGCATGATTTGTGGTTCGAATTGGCATCGCTCATCACCATTATGCTTCTTGGTCACTGGATTGAAATGAAATCAGTACAAGGAGCGCAAGGAGCTTTAAAGGAGTTGAGCAAACTTCTACCTGACAAGGCAGAGGTTATTCGAGGTAATACCACCGAAATTGTCTCGCTTGACCAACTTAAAGTTGGCGATGTTGTACTCGTCAAACCAGGAGCCAAGATACCAACAGACGGGGAAATTATTGAAGGACGGTCAGACATAAACGAATCCATCATCACCGGAGAATCTAAGCCAATTGAAAAACATACAGGCGATACTGTAATTGCTGGCTCAACGAATGGTGACGGGAGTATAAAAGTTCAAGTAACTCATATCGGCCAAGAAACCTTCTTGGCTGGAGTTATGAGGCTCGTCGCAGATGCACAAGCTTCCAAGTCTCGCCTGCAAATGATATCTGATAGAGCAGCATTTTACTTAACTATTATCGCTATGGTCTGTGGTGCAATTACGTTCATTGCTTGGCTCCTTGCACAAGCTGGTATTGTAACTGCAACTGAGCGGATGGTCGCGGTGCTCGTGATTACTTGTCCACATGCATTAGGTCTGGCTATTCCACTCGTGGCTTCTATTTCAACTACTATGGCTGCACGCAATGGTTTACTGGTCAGGCAGCGCATTGCCTTAGAAGAAGCCCGCAAGATTGATACCGTGTTATTTGATAAAACAGGAACACTCACTAAAGGAGAATTTGGTATTAGCGCAATTGTAGCTAATACTGGTATCACTGAAAATGAAGTGCTAAGAGTAGCAGCTTCAGTGAACAGTCATTCTGAACATCCACTTGCTCGTGCTATGGTTCAGGCTGCGAATACTTTAAAACTTGAGCTTAGCGAGGTTGCAAATTTTGCTCGTATGCCTGGCATGGGAGCAAAAGGGATCATTTTGGGTACAGAAGTACAGGTGGGTAATGATAGCTTTCTAAAACAAAATACTATTGAACTAACAAAAGAGTATAAAAGTAAACTAGACAATCTTGCTAAGGAGGGTAAAACAGTTATTCACGTAATCTTTGATACACAGCTTTTAGGAAGCATTGCATTAGCAGACATTATTAGAGAGGAGTCTTTTGAAGCGGTTAAAAAACTAACCGATGCAGGTATTAAAACTGCAATGATAACTGGTGACTCCGAAGATGTAGCCAAGTGGGTAGCAAAAGAACTTGGCATCAACGAATACTTTGCCAAAGTTATGCCCGACAAAAAAGCAGAGAAAGTAAAACTTCTGCAAAGCAAAGGAAGA
>DASPKA010000119.1:0-10689 GCA_035628335.1 Patescibacteria group bacterium
TACCAATTCCGCCACCTGGGCATACTGCAATATACAGTATTGAAATTTTACCATGTCTGTTGTTATTTTTCAACCCTAAAACCCTTGTCTGTTTTTTTGAGTTTGGCTTTTAGTTTGAAACCGGACGCCCACTTGTGGCCGCCTCCACCCATTTTAGATGCGATTTTTTGCACATCTATATTTTTGTGTGGATCAGAGCGTAGGCTCCCTTTTACAAACTCTCCGTCTTCTTTAAGCAATAGCGAAAATTTGGCTTCCTCAGCTTTTACTAAAGTTTCCACTAATCCTTCGTAGCTGCTGTTAGGTAGAGGGTTTCCTTCACGGGGGATTGCGGAGAAAATAAGGTTATTCTTAGGGTTGATTTGCGCGTCTTGAATAACTTGTCCCCATGCCTTAAGTACGCGCTTTGTTTTGTTTTTGTAGTTCCACCGGGCTATTTTTGGCATGTTCGCCCCAAGCTTTAAAAGCTCGCCAGCTGCTACGTATGTACTGCTTTGTGTAGAGGAGTGCATGAAGGAGCCAGTGTCTGTGAAGATTCCTGTTAGCATACAGGTGGCCATTTGCGATGTAATTGCAACTTTTAAAAATTTAAAAAAATCGTAGACCAGTTCGGCTACGGAAGATTTTGCAGCATCTACTACGTTTACTGTCCCGTACCGTGTGTTGTCTATGTGATGGTCAAAGTTTATGAACGGCTTTTCAAGCGCCTCTATCCAAGGTATGTTTATTCGTTTTTTGTTTGAACACCCAGAGGCTATAACCAGGTCAAAACCAGTATCTTGGGTTGCAAGTTGCCATGAAGCCGTAGGAAGGTAAGAGAGTTGTTTTGGTATATCTCCATTAATTGCAAAAGTCGCTTGCCTTCCAAGCGACTGTATATACAACGCCAAAGCAGAGACAGTTCCGAAGTCGTCCCCGTCTGTGCTTTCATGTGTCGTAAGTAGGATATTTTTCGATTGTATGATGAGATCGTGGGCGTCTGTGAAGTCTTGCTGGATTTCCATTAAAATTGGTCGTTCTTTTTTAAGTCTTCAATGTACCGAGTTATTTCGTCTGCAAAAGCCGGAGTGTCGTCGACATACAGCTGGATCTTGGGGAACACCTTAGTTTGGAGTTTGTCGTTTAACTTGCCTTGAAGTTCGTATATGTTCTTATTGAGCAATTCTAATATGTGCATGGGTTCATTACCGAATACAGATATATACACTTTAACCCATTTTAAATCATATGAAACTTCACAGTGAGTGACAGTAGTAAGCCCCTTCTCGTTTTCTAAAAATTCGTTTATTACCGGAGAAAGCACCTCATGCACGTATGAGTTCATTTTCTGTACCCGTGGCTTCTCTTCTTTTTTATGTTTAGGGTTTGTCATAACAGTTAAATATACTACCAATTAATGATTTTTTGTTCAAGGCTTAGGCTGATTGCGCCCAGAGGATTTGAAAGATGATTTTGAAGGTATGAGCAAGGTGCGCGTTGGTGATTAAGGTTCCGAATATCGGTTCTTCTAAGGTTATGAAGGCAATGTTGTCTTCCCATATAAATATATCAGTAGGAATGTCCTCGTATTTTTGTGGGAAGAGGCGCGCGTCATGTAATGCGCCAACATGTTCTTTTATGGCAGGTATGGTAGGAGCGGAATGGTGGGTAAGGATTTCTTGGAGTACAATTTTTTTCTTCGCGATGGCTTTTTGAAACCATTCAAAAAATCCAGCGTCCAGCTTTTCAAGTTTGGCAGTTGATCCAAGCCCCTGAAGCGCATGGGTATGTAATGTCAGTTTATACAACTCCTGAACCTCAGTCCAACCTTCATAGAACCTAATTTTAGGTTTATTTTTTTGCGTGGTGAATAAGCCTTGCAAGTCTGGAAGAATTTTTTCAACCGCCTCCTTTTGTCTTTGTACCAGTGCTATCAAAGAAGATGGGTTACGTGCAAGGTATGCATTATGCGAGCCCTTCTTCTGTAATTCAACAAGCCCCATCTCCTGCAGTTGTTTTAGGATGTTATAGGTGTTTGTGCGGGCAATATTAACCCCTTTTGCAATAGCGAGGGGAGTGGAAAGGCCTGTTTCTACGAGGTAAAGATACACCTTACTTTGAGAAGGGTTCAAGCCAATAGATTTTAATTCTTGAAAGATTTCCATTTCTGTCAAAAAAACTTATATACATTTATTATATATTTTATATATATTTTTGTAAATATTATACATTTATATATAAAATATAATGACAAAACTGCGTTTTTGTGTGATAATACTTAATCAAGCACTTGCTTGAGATATGGTAGTGAACCAAAAAAAATTTCAAAGGAGAAAAATTATGTATAAATTGTTCTTGTCAATACTTCTTAACATTCCCGCATTGATAATTCTTGGTTGTACGCTATATGAGCCTTTCAAAGAAGCTCTTGCTTCTAGGGATAGGTTTGAGGAGCTTGTCGATTGCACCTGCGAAGCCCTAAAGTACTTACTTTTTTGGGCCATTGGAGTGGGTCTCTGCAGGTGCGCGATGGGCTGAGTCATAGTCATTGGTGCCCAACGGGGCAAAAAACTGGGTAGCAAGGCGTACTTGCGCAAGTATGCTTTGCTACCTTTTCCTAAAATAGGAGGCGTTATGAGACGATTTCATGTTTATCGTCGGTACTCTCGGCAGTTGCCTATGGGTGATGTGTTTGTGCCTTCCGGTGACAAGTACCGGTGGTATATCCTGCGAGCTTCAAGTCGCAAGGATGCAGAAGATAGAGCTTTCAGAAAGTTGACGACCGACTTTCCTGGAGCCGAAGTAATAATGATCAAAGCTTTTACTGAAAAGCAGCGTCAAGATTGGCTTCAGAAAACGCATGTAACATCACTTTTTAACAAGGAGGTTTCAAGTGTCAGACCAAAGTCAAAAAAACCCGGACGAGTTTAGGGGAATGTGTTGGTATGTGCTGAGAACATCTGTGGGTGGGTGCCTGCTCGGGTACATGATGCTCTGGCTCAGTGAAGTACTTGATTTCACTGGATGGTGGGTGCTGCCGTTTTGGTGCATCACCTTCTACATTCTTGTACTGTTGTGGCTAGTGATGTTTAATGGCAAGCAGAGAGACTGGGTATGGGTGATTGTTATACTGTATTTTGTGGGTATTGCCATAGCCAGTGTGTACATCTTGCTTTATTTCCATAATCACCCGGAACCTTGGGAGAAGTACATTCAATAAAGGAGGATTATTATGACGCCCGAAGAAGAACATGAGCACTTTGTGTTTTGGAGAGAAAAGGTCCGGCGTGCTGGGAACCGTATTGAGCGGGAATGCAAACCAGCTCAAGAAGGCTGTCTGGGTGAGTCCTTACATCGCTGCAGGGAATGTGTAGCGCCAGTATGCTATAACTATAAATGCTTGGCCTTTCACTTCAAAGAGCAGTGCATATGGCGGGAAGGACAGTGATATTAAACAGGCTTTCAGACTACTTCTGAAAGCCTGTATTTTTACGTGTTCACAATCGTATCGAATTCGATATATGTGTGAACTAGGTGAAGCGGTGTTTGGTTTGGTATCTACGGACAAGGAGCCAGAGAGCGAAAGCGGTGTTGGTGGCGATAATGCAAGCTATATAGAGCCAGTTTGCTATGCTGTACGATTCAAGTGCAAACAGTGGTGGTATGAACTTTACTACATCCAGCAAAAACTTAATTACATTATCCTCAAAGGGCTTACGAAAGCCTTTTCTGAAACTTGGGATAAACGCAAAAATATCTATTACACACAGCAGTATCACCGCTTGCAGTGGTTCTTTGAAGAATAGCCATAATGCGATAGAGACAAGTGCTCCAACTAGCGAGAGCCAATCTACGAGTGAATAAGCGAAATTCTTTTTATATACACCTATGCTAGCAATAATACCGCACGTTAATGCATGCGCTCCTAACGCAACGCTAGCGATACCCGCTTGTTGGGTGAGCTGGACCCCGAATGCTATACCAGTTATAAGTGCCCATATACCCCAACTGAATGCATGTGGCCTGTCTGTGCCTTTGAAGATGTGAAAACAGTACCATGCAAAACTGACAACTGTTAACACCACACTGAAAAGTGATAATGCTAAATTATGTTCCATTTATTTTTTTACAATCATTTGAATATATTTATAATAGCAAAAAAATAGAGACTCGCAGGAGTTTGGTGTTCCTGCAAGTCTCGATATTCACTTTTGTAAGCCAAGACCAGCGTTGCTTAGTTGACTCACAACCCGTTCGCGTTCTTCCTGGATTTTTGCCTGTCGGGCTTGTTGGATAGCTCGCCTGCGATTGGTTTCTGCTTCCCAGATCGCAGACCATAGGGCGGACCAGTGTCGCCTTACCCATTTGTCAATGTGTTTGCGTTTCTGTATTGCAATATAAATTTCGACCGACATATTTTCTCCTTTGTGATTTTTGTTTTACCATAATAACATAAGAGACCGCCTATACTACAAGGAGGTCTCAGTAAAGTTAGTGCGTTGGGGTGATGTTTACTACCTTTTTGATGGCGGCGTTTACGCCGAACATACCCATGCATACGCACCCAGTATAGATTTTGTCAGGCTGCTGCGGGTTTGTCTTCGGGCGCTTGCCTTTCACGAACGCGGCCCAGGCGCCGTTGTTGATCTTGCAGTTCTGGAAGCCAGTGACCCAGCCCACGTCGCTGGTTACTGTCGGCGACTCGAAACCGTCGCCTATTGCAATTGCCTGAATTTGACCTTCATCTGGTTTTGGGGTATAAGCGATAAACTGAAACGCTAATACCACACACAAAATACAAATTAATACTAACATTACTTTTCGTAACATGCATTCCGCCTTTCTGGTTGTTGAAAATTCTCGCGTGATTATATGTGAGAATACTATTTTCTGCTACTCAGGTCAAAGCTGCCAAAACAAAAACCACCCGTAGGTGGTTTTAAAGGTTAGGTGCCGTGGGACCAGGAGCTTAAGTAATGAGCTTGTTCCTTTGTAAGCTTGTCGAACTTTATGTTCATTGCACCAAGTTTTATATCCGCTATCTTTTGGTCTAAGTGTGTAGGAAGAATGTGTACATCTGGTGATAGATTTGTATGGTTTTTTAGAATGTACTGTGAAGCGAGTGCCTGGTTTGCAAAGGAGGTGTCCATAACAGCTGAGGGGTGACCTTCAGCAGCAGCCAGGTTAACTAAGCGGCCTTCAGCAAGGACAAAGACTGATTTTCCATTTTTAAGCTTGTGCTCGACCATGTTGTCCCTAATTTGAGTTGTTTTGGTGGCTTTGTTGATTTCGTCTACGGCTATTTCTACGTTGAAGTGTCCGGAGTTGCAGATTATAGCGCCATCCTTCATAGCTTGTACGTGTTTTAGGGTAATAACGTTTATATTTCCAGTAACTGTTATAAAGAGGTCAGAGATTTTAACAGCCTCGGTCATAGGCGCCACTGAGAAGCCGTCCATAACCGCTTTAAGCGCACGTACAGGGTTTATTTCAGTAACTATGACTCGTGACCCCAGCCCGCGTAATACCTTAGCTATACCGGCGCCGCAATCGCCGTATCCTGCAACAGTAACTGTCTTGCCCGCAAGCATAACATTGGTCGCACGTACGATGCCGTCTATAGTACTTTGCCCCGTGCCGTAGTAGTTGTCAAAGAGGTGTTTAGTTTCGCTGTCATTTACAGCAATAACTGGGAATTTCAGTTTTTGTTCTGCGGCCATGGCTTTGAGACGAATTACTCCGGTTGTGGTTTCTTCCATCCCGCCTTTTATTTTCGCTAGTAGGTTGGTGCGTCTGGTATGGACCATAGTTATGAGGTCTGCACCGTCGTCAATAACTATGTCTGGTTCAAGATCTAAGGCTGAGTTTACGTTTTGGTAGTACTCTTTGTTATTTACTCCACGAGCAGCATGGATTTGTATACCGTTTTTCGCTAGTGCTGCTGCCACGTCATCCTGCGTTGAGAGGGGGTTAGAGCCACAGCCTGAGACTTCAGCTCCACCAGCTTTTAACGCTAAGAGGAGCACACCGGTCTCTTTGGTAATGTGTAGGCAGGCTGCGATTTTTGTACCTTTGAATGGTTTAGTTTTTTCAAAGTCTTTACGGATACTTGCAACCACAGGCATTTCCCTGGCTGCCCAAGCAAGGTTTTTCTCGCCTTGCGCCGCGAGTTTTATGTCTTTTATTGTGTAGTTTCCGCCTGAGGCGGACCCGCCTCCGGCGGGCATACTTCTAATTGTTGTTTTCATTATTAAATAGTAACTAGTAACGAATAAATAGTAAATAGTGTTTCAAAAAGAGCTCCAACTGCATTGCAAGTCAGAGCTCTTTATTAGGAGCTATTTCCGGTTATTATGTTGTCCTTTGAGGGCAAGAAGCTTTATCCAAGCTCTCGAGCCTCTAAAGAGTGTGCCAAAGTGGGCACGCCGAACTGGATGTATACCGGTTCTAACATTTCGTTGCGGTTGCCGGAAATTATTACCAAAACCGTGGTTTGCCAAGCAGTAACTCCTTTTGTTTGACTAGGGTTTACGTATTAGCTCACCATTTCGAGTGAGCCTGACTTTCGCCCAATCTTGCCGCCTTTCTCTCCGCGCGGTTCTCCACCGTACCAACGCGTACGCTTCTGAACCGTGCTCGAAAAAGACGACAATCTTGGACGAAATACAGGCTGTGTGAAACTTATCAGGTTTGGAATGGTGAGGAGATACGGGTTTACCATGAGCATGGGTTGCTCATGGAGTGGTTAACGTAAGTTTGATGTAAATAGTATAACATAAAACCCACCCCCAATCGGGGGTGGGCTAGTAGTATTTATAAAGTTTTTTTCTTCAGGACTTCGTCAAAGCTCTCTATGACATCGCCTTCCTTAATCTTTACAGAGGTGGTGACTTTCATGCCAAACTCGCTACCTGCATTGACTTCTTTGGCTGCAACTTTACTTTGTTGGAGTTCAGTAATAGTTCCTTTTCCAATCTCCACACCGTCACGCCAGATAGCAACAGGTTTGTTTTTTCTAATTTCACCTTCTTCTACTTTCCCACCAATTATCATCTCTTGTTTTTCAGTTCTGAAGATAGCTAAGACTTTTGCGCGGCCTATAGTTGTCTTTTCGAATTCCGGAGTGAAGAGTGCTATAACTGCTGAGGTTACTTGCTCGATGAGTTCATAAATAACGTCATACTCGTCAATCACCACTTTGCGGAGTTTAGCTAGGTTCTGGGCTTTGCTGCTTGCTTTAACGCGGAACGCTAGGATGGTAGAACGGGAAGATGCTGCAAGGAGCACGTCAGATTCATTGATCTCACCAATCCCTTCTGAGACTATGTTGATCTTAACTTCATTATTCTTCAGTTTTTCAAATGACTGAGTAATCGCCTGCAAGGAGCCTGCAACGTCTGCTTTCAAAATAAGGTTAAGGGTTTTGTTGTTTTGATCTAAAATAATGCTGGACTTACCGCGGAGGCGCGCAGTACGTTGCTTTCGTTGCTGTCTAAATGCAAGCTGCTTTGCTTCTTCCAGGTCGTCCATGCCTTGTAGGATGTCGCCGACTTCTGGAGTGCCGGAAAAACCAGACATTTCTACAGGCATGCCAGGTATGGCAGCTTTTATTTTTTTACCGCGTTCGTCTTCAAGGGATTTTACTTTTCCAAAAGAAGCTCCACATACAAACGTGTCACCCACTTTCATGGTTCCATTTTGGATAATGACAGTCGCAACAGCGCCAAGTCCTAGGGACTGGTTACTTTCAATTATGGTACCGGCAAGTTTACCGCTTGGATTTGCCTGGAGGTTCATGATTTCCGCTTGCAATAAAATCATTTCAAGCAGCTTATCTATGTTCTTGTTTTGCTTTGCGGAAATTTCTACTGCTATAGTCTCACCTCCCCAGCTTTCTGTGATAATGCCAAGCGCTGAAAGCTCCTGCAGGACACGGGTAGAGTTGGCCCCTTCTTTATCTATTTTGTTTATGGCAATAATCATTGGGGTGCCGGTAAACTTAGCGCGGTTTACAACCTCAACGGTCTGCGGACGTACCCCGTCATCTGCTGCCACGACAAGGACAATAATGTCAGTTACGTTCGCTCCACGTGCGCGCATTTCCGAAAACGCTTCATGACCAGGAGTGTCGAGGAAGGTAATGCTCTTGTTGTTTTTGTGTACCTGGTACGCACCAATGTGTTGGGTGATACCGCCAGACTCTTGGCTCGCAACGTCTGTTGTACGGATGGCGTCCAGGAGAGTGGTTTTCCCATGATCAACGTGGCCCATGACTGCAACAATAGGGCTTCGGGGCATGAGCTTGGTCGAGTCTTCATTTTTAAGTACGTCCTCCAGAAAGGCCATGCCTGTTGCCGTAGACTGCTTACCTTGTTCTTGTGTTGCCTCAAACCCCAAGTCAGAAGCTATAATTGCCGCTGTGTCGTAGTCAATCTCTTCATTTATGGTCGCCATAATCCCGTTCTTGATGAGTAGGCGAATAATGTCTACGACCGGCTTACGCAGAATCTCGGCGAAGTCTTTGACTTTTATGAAAGCTGGAAGCTGAACTCTCGTCGGGACGCTCGGTGTAGTCGGTGTTTGTGCTTCTTTTTTCTTACCAAGAGCCTGTAGGATTTTATTCGCCAAGTCGTTTTCAATTTTGTTTGCACGAGGGTGTATGGCAAAACCCGCAGCCCTTGCTCGGTTACGGAGTTCTTGAATAGAGATATTTAGTTCAGAAGACAGGGATGAAAGGTTCATATACAAACTATAGTATACCTTTAAAAACAATACGGCACAAGAGACGGGAAATTTCAAGTCTCTTGTGCCGCTTGATTATGCCAAGGCGTGCCGGGATCGTCCGTTCACGCACTCTACGTGCGCTGTGAACTTGCCTGACACGACGCCAAAGACTGGATGCTCGTTTGCTGCCCAGTCACGTTTCCACGACCGTCTGTCGGGATCGTTCCCTCCACACGGATTTCCGCATAGCTCACATTTGTATTCCTTTTTGCGGAACAGGTGCGATGCTACAAAAATGAGCAGAATGAGAATGAAAATCGCTACTTTAATCACGGTTAATCCACCTCCATAGAGTTTTGGGTTTGGGTCTATAGAAAAGCCCTTGTGGACGTGATAATAACAAAAAACACCAGTATGAACAAGTGGGCTAAAGAACAACAGACAAGCGAAAAGCCCCAACAAACAATTTGTCTACTAGGGCTTGGTTCTGAGACTTACATTCTTACTTAAGTGGGAAGGGAACAGTCGAACTTCGGAGCATTCAGTATTGCGCATAGCTCAGGCGTAAGATTGTAAGTGCTTCTGCTTGTCATGCCAATAGTACTCCTAACAGCGTCCTGAAAGATACCCTCACCTCTAAGTGAGAATCCTAAGATGCCTTCGTTGCTGTCTTGCGTTTGGGGGTTGTTATAGAACTCAACCGCAAAGTCTACAAGTAATTGGAAGAAGAGTCCGTACTCCTCAAACGTCAGTTCGATTGGTGCGCCATCCTTCTTCACGGTTATTTGAAATGTCTGACGAATCTCTGCTTCGCTCTTCGGAGGTTGCATATTGTCGAGTCCGTTAATAGGAATCGTAAACAAGAGATTGTATTCGAGTTTTGTTTCGCCGATCGTGAGATCACCTTTGTAGGCGGTTCCGTGAGTTACTTGCTGTATGTAACGCTCAATCAGTAACGATTTGCTCATTGTACTTGTCTCCTGTTGATTTTGTTGTTTGCTACAATGTTCTTGTAGCTGGGGTGTTTAGTATAGCTTTTATGATGTTACTGTCAAGAATCAAGTGAAATTAGATTAACTTACGGGTTTAGGTCTAAAAGAGAGAGCCTCGGTTAGGTGATGGGTCTCTATAGTTTCGGAGCCAGCTAAGTCTGCAATGGTTCTTGCGACTTTTAAAATTCTATGGATTGCTCGGCCTGAGAGATGGTGAGTGTCGGCTGATAATGCCAAGATTTTCTCTGATTCGCTCCCAAGTACGCAAAGCAGCTTTAACTCTTTGGACTTCATGTGGGCATTCACTTTACTGCCCTTAAAACGTGCATGTTGCAGTTTGCGTGCCTGGATGACTTTGTTCCGTATTGTTTTTGAAGAGTCTGTGTTGGTGGGTTTGGAATATTCGTTATACGGCAAACGAGGTACTTCAATATGTAGATCTATTCTGTCTAGTAAAGGTCCTGAAATTTTAGTGCTATACCTTTGTACTTGCGCTGCGGTACACGAGCAAACCAGGTTTTCAGAACCGGAGTTTCCACAAGGGCAAGGGTTTTTTGCAGCCACGAGTATGAATTGTGCAGGGAAAATGAAGGTGTTCTTTGCTCTTGAAACCGTGACGACGCCATCTTCAAGCGGCTGCCGTAGTGCTTCGAGCACGTTTCTTGGAAACTCAGGAAACTCATCTAAAAACAATACACCTCTATGTGCTAAAGTCACCTCGCCAGGTCTTGGGTTTGACCCACCTCCAATGAGTGCAACAGCCGAAGCTCCGTGATGTGGGTGCCTCACCGGGCGCTGCGAAATTATCTGTCCTTTGTTTAACCCGGCAGACCCGTATATGTTAGTTAACTCAATCTTCTCATCTACCGTGAGCGGAGGAAGTATAGATGTGAGAGCGCGAGCTAGAAGTGTTTTTCCCGATCCTGGGGGGCCGTGCATTAGAACATTGTGACCTCCTGCAGCGGCAATTTCGAGCGCGCGTTTTGCAATAGGT
>DASPKA010000120.1:0-6769 GCA_035628335.1 Patescibacteria group bacterium
CTTCTTCCCAGTACGTATTGAGTGCCCCAGCTCCATTGGATGGGAAATTGCCCATCCCCACACACGACTTTTGTCTGTTGTCAGTCAAGCCAAAGTCTGAAAGAAAGGCATTGTAATACGTAATGCGATTACTAGCCTGTGCAGTCTCGCTTCCACTTCTACACTCAAGTCCACCATTGATAATATTTATAGTAGAACCAAACCCAGCAACATTGCCCACCGCGAGGTCGTTACTGTTCGGCACCCAAATGTCTATAGCAACTTCGTGTATTGAGGGCTTTGGCGACTGCGGCGTCATGTAAAACCACAGCGCAGAAGCAAACGCCAGATACCCATTGTCTGCAACTGGTTCAGGTGATTCCACAAAGTCCTTGGAGCGGCCAGTCATAGCAACAGAGAAAGGCGCATAGTTATAGCTATACGAAAGCTGTTTGGGACCTCGGCCATAGTACTTCCTACCAGTTGGGCACGGGTATGCTTTACCGGTATCTAACGTGTCTTCACACGCACCTACACGGTAGTCACAACCACCTCCGCTGTCACTGCAGCCTGCTTCACGAACATAGTACAGTCCCTGTTTGTAGCGCAAAGGTGGCTCAGGTGCTCCTTCTCCAGTTTCTTGAGCAAAGTGGGCAAACATAGTTGCAAGCTCAAGTTTGCACTGAGCATCTGTTTGGCCGGTTTCACCACACAGCTTAGGGAATTTTTTTACTGCTTTGAGAAAATTTTCGTACGTGTACACACTATTGCGGCGAGCAAAGAAAGTTTCAAACAAACTCTCTGGCAAGACCCGCATTACCCGTTGTACGTTAAGGGGGTTATTCGCTGCTACATTTTTATCTACAGTAGGCTCACCACCAGCTAGGGGTCTTGCGCGCTCTAAAGCAGCTTGCGCTTGCGCAGAAATAACCCCAACCGGCACAGCAGCCTTGGACAGCTCAGGAAACACAAGCAACCCTGACAAAGAATACACCAGGGTTGATGCGATACCAAAAATAGAGAACAGTTTTTTCATTTGAGTTGTAATTTTATTTCAAAACTGGAAATCTACTACAGAAATTATACCATATTTTCCCAAAAGAAAACATCTCGCTGTCTTCATTCCAGAAAACAGTGAGATGTTTTTGACCTACTCTCTCTTTCTTCTTGTTTTTGCGGAGAATAGCGGAAGCGAAAAGTAGAAATTCCGCGCCCGCCCCTCCCCGCGAGGAGGGGTATAAAATTATTGCTGAATTGAAACTTCAGTTGTAGTGTCAGAGTTAGAGGTACTTACTGGATTTGATATAGAACCTATAGGGCCTATATCAGAAGGGTTGGACAGCGAGCTGTCAGTTGGGGACAGGACGTCTGCAGTAGCAGATGTGTCTTCGGTATCGGCGTGGGTGGCCGTTGCAGGAACTCTACTCTGTGAGTCTGAACCCACGTTAAGCGGGTCGCTAGTTGGAGGTGGACCTACCTGGTAGTCAGGATTAGCCACTTGTTCCCCATTCTGACGGCCGTCTGAATCAGGAACTACTGCTACTCCAAGGGAGATCCAGGTGAACTCTACGTCCACAGCTACAACTGGTGCTATTTCTATGTCAAAACCTGTTTCTGTTTCGTTTTTGACCACATACCAGTCAAGCTTTATAGGGGTCTTGAGGCTTATAGTCACATTAGGCTTAGAAGCATATGGCTTTGCATACGCAACGTGTACAGTAGAAGTACCTGTAGTTACCGTTGCCTTGCCTGCTGTGTCGTTAGACACCAGCAAGTGTCCTTCCATGGCTACATCTTGCAAGAACCTTACCGCACCGGTAGCAGTTAAGTCTGCTACAACCCCGCCAGTGAAGTTAGAAATCTGAATTTGCCCATTGCTACCTGCGGCTTTGAGTGCTGCATCAAGTGAGGCAAATTTAGATTCAAGATTCAAGATTCTAGATTCAAGTTGTTCGAGGCGCTGTGCCAGAGTTTCATCAGAGCCAAGCAACACGTCGAGACCTGCCAACTTTGGTGAAACCTTAGAAATAGCAGTCTGCAGATCATTAATCTGTTTTTGCTGCTCGCTCGCCGAGGAGGCGAGCTCTTTCACCGCATTCACCAGTGCAGCAAGCAAGGGTCTGTCTTGCAAAGTCAAATACCCACGTGTATCTTGGGATACTGCTTCGGGTATGTGAGCTTGTATATTCTGCGCGCTAAATCCTGAGTACGCGGTGGCAGTTTCCATGCCTGACAAGGTATTCCACGTATAGACTATTGGATTAAGCTCCAAAACCTCAGCCAAACCCCGTGTAAATGTACCCGTAATATTCTTTAAGCGTTCGTCAGAAGAAGCGGTCACATTACCACTCGCGTCAGTCACCAAAGTACCCGCACCATACGCATTCAGACGTAGGTTGCCAGACCCATTAATCTGCATACGATACTCCGCAGCCGTCTGGTCATAAAAAGCAAGTGTTCCAGCACCTGGCGAACTACCGCCGTGAGATGAGATAAACCAACTATGCCCACCGCTAGAATTATTGATCAGATTAATGGAAGAAAAAATTCTGTTTGTTTGAATGCGCATCCCGTCTGAATAAGTGCTAGCATTAATATCTAGGCTATAACTCGGACTCGCGATACCTATACCTACCAAGCCATTATTAGTCACTGTAAACATATTTCCAGTCTGCGTACCTCCTACAGCAAAGAGTTTTGGTAAACCTGCACCAGAGCCATGTACTGCGGTTGATGAGCCTACTGTAAGCACTGCCTGCGGAGTGATAGTTCCAATACCCACGTTACCGTTTCCAGTTACTCGGAGCACTTCTCCGACTTGTGTGTTGAAGGTAATTGGCGCATTGTAATCATTAACCATATTCAGAGAATACGCACCACCATAGGCAGTGTTGGCACTGGAATTTGCCTGGATACGGAATGGTGTAGTTGCTGAGTCATTTATTTCAAACAAAATCGCAGCGGCTGATCCTGAACCATTACCTTTATTTCTCACGCGAATACCTTCTGGTGAGTAGCTAAATTTCTGAATATCTAAGGCATAAGACAAGCCGGTGGTTGTGCCAATGCCCACGAATGCATTGTTCGCATCAAACGCGAGAGATCGCCCAGTCTGAGACCCTACGATAAACAAACTTTGCGGAGTTGAAGTACCAATACCCAAATTTCCGCTACCCGTAACATTAATCCTCTGATTACCATTACCATCAGCAATGATGATGTTGTCTGAAAGTGTTGAAGAAAGCCCAGTGACATTTGCACCGATAATGGTATTATTTTTGCCAGTCAGTATACCTAAACCGGTATTGAAACCTATGGCCGTGTTATTGCTATCGGATCCATCGAGGATGTTAAGGTCATAGAGCGCTTGGTAACCCACAGCAACATTCTTTCTACCTGTTGTATTATTAAAGAGTGCGTAGTTTCCCATCCCAACATTGTAACTACCGGTACTACTCGAGTTGAGCGATTGCAAACCATACGCAGTATTGGCTTGACCACTTGAGTTGGAAACAAGGGCTTGATATCCGGTCGCGGTATTGGACTGGCCAGTGGTATTAAAACGCAATGCCTGATACCCGAGCGCTGTGTTAAACTGGCCAGAGGTGTTAGAGCTTAAGGCAGAAACACCAAATGCGGAGTTCGAGGCTATTGAGTTAAAGCCCAAACCAACCGTCAAACCTTGAATAAGAGAAGTGCCGGTTACCGTAAATAATGCGTTGGGAGTTGTAGTACCAATGCCAACATTGCCAAGAGTATAATAAATACTCGTACTTGTACCTATAGCCCCCCATTGACTAGAAGTACCTTGAACAAAACAATTCCCATTGACTGCAAAGCAACCTGCAGTTAAGTTGATGCCGTTCATATGAGTGGAGCTACCGGCGACAAACATGCTGCCCCCAACTGCCAAAGTTGCGGTAGGTGCACTTGTGCCAATTCCAAAATTGCCAGTATTTGCATCGAAGAAGAGAGACCGGGCTGTCTGTGACCCAACTACAAAAGTAAGGCTCGGAGTTGAAGTACCGATACCTACATTACCACCAAAATAAGAATGTGTACTCGTACTCACGATAGATAAGCCGCCTGCAGAAAGAATGCCGCCTTGACCTACAAACAGCGAGGATCCAGCATTCATATTGCCTTGAGCAAATATATCGCCGCGTGATTGGATGTTACCGCTTTCTAGTGAGTGAACTAATGCAGAAGTGAATTCTGCGCCAGATACATCAACGACATTAAATGTGCCGCTGTCAGTAGCGATATAAGCATAACGACCAGAAACTTCAATTGCATTGATATAGGCATTCAAGCCAAATGCTGAGACTAGTGTACCTACCTTTACCGGCAAGCTAGGATTTGATACATCTAAAACATAGAAGTTACTCTGGTTAGAATGAGCTCCAAGATATACATAGCGACCCGATACATGAATAGCATCTAGCTCTATACCATCCACTACGGTGGTAGATGTAGCACTTGGGGATGCAGGATTCTTAATATCAACAATTCTCAATTCGCCATTTCCACAAGCCAGATAAAGGTAGCGGCCTTGCGCGGCAAGATCAAAGGCTGAACAACCTGGAGTATAGGTAACGATTGTAGCCGGAGCTGATGGATTACTGATATCAATGACAAATACCTGGCCAGCATTATTGGATACATACGCGTAACGGCCCTGCACAACTACACGCCTCGAATTAGCACCCAAGGATCCAACAGATCCAGCCAAGACAGGCGCTGTCGGGTTTGATATGTCTACGATTTGCATGGTCTGACCGGTGCCATTTGCAACATAGGCATACTTTCCTTGGACAAATACTTCCCATGGGTCATCACCAGAATTTATAGACCCGACAATATATGGCGTAGCGGGATTGCTGATATCAACGATTCTCAAAGTGTCATCACCAGCAGATACAATGTAAGCATACTTGCCTTGGACCTTAATACCCACACCGCCATTACTACTACCCACAGCAAGCGAGGTGATGAGTGCTGGATTTGTAGACCTGGTAACATCATAAATATACAGATTGGCAGTACCTCCAGAAGCTTGTGCTAAATATGCATAACGTCCCTGAATAACTAGGTTCTTTATCGAGCCACCAGTTGAAGCTGAGCTAACAAATGTGGGAGCTAAATTAGCATTGGCAAGCGAAGAAATATTACCAATCGCGGTAATATTCCCTTGTACACTGAGCGCGGAAGTCGGCGCAGTTACCGTACCGATACCGACATTGCCAACGACATTCAAGCTACCGGTATTACCGTTGAAAGTTAAGGAACGGGCAGATTGTGATCCAACGACCAACAACTGAGCAGGAGTATTTGTACCAATGCCGACATTTCCAACATTGGTAATATATAAACGATCAGTAGCTGCTGTTTGCAACCGCACTGCGCCTGAACTATTTGCGTCGCTGTCAGCATTCATCACCAAATCAGTGACATTAGCCATGCTGTTGGCACTACCAATGCTGGCAGTTGTCATAAGCGAACCGTCAGCAAAACGAATACCAGTTCCCGTACCCAAGAAATGTAATGCCGCGGTCGGCGTGCCCGTACCAATTCCTATATTACCGATAAAGCTAGAGGTGCCCACAACATCGAAACGCGTGTTAATCAAAGCCCCCTGGTTCATAATTGCCAAGTCACTAAACCGCGCGCTGGCTGCAGTCAACAATTCCCGTACTTGCAAATCACCAGTATCCATAGTCGCGGATTCAATATTGCTTAGAAACGCTCCACCGATATCTAGTACTCGAACTTGGCCCGAGCCACTCGATTCAATGTAATAGAGCAGTCTACCTGCTACTTCAAAATAATTTACTGTATTCGTGGGTATAACCGCACTCAAAGTTGGGCTAGACGGATTAACCAAATCATAAACAGAAATTCCGCTGCTTCCAGTCATATATAAATATCTACCTTTAACCACAGGAAGGTTTGCGGTACTGTTAAGACTTATGGTATTAACGAGCGTAGGAGAAGTTGGGTTGCTGTAATCTAGTATTTGCAAATCCCTGCCGCCACTAGCAGTAACTACAATGGCGTAAACATACTTGTCTTCCACAGTCATATTTGAGAACTGCGAACCGGTTAATACGTAGTTAGATACCAGGGAAGGATTAGACGGGTTGGAGATATCGTAGAGACGAATATTGACCCCATCACGCTCACCCACATACATATACTTACCCCGAATTTGCATACCGAGCGACATGAAAGTAGACAGAGGGAGAGTATAGACTAAGGCTGGATTTGTCGGAACCGAAGCGTCATAAATTTGCACACTACTACTTAAGTTACCTGTATATATATATTTTCCTGAAGCCGCCATTGTGAAGGCGACAGATGGGACTGACGTGCTAGACTTGAGCACTGGAGCCGTTGGGTTGGAGATATCAATTATATGCAAAGCCGGACTAGTTGTAGCGGTAACAAACGCCAGCTTACCTGAGACAACAATACGACCAAGAGCATCACTGGATCCAAACGTCATGCTCCCTACTATACTTGGAGCAGCTGGGTTAGAAATATCAATTATGTTGAACTTTTTATTTGTGCTATCTGAGGTATATATATATCTTCCCTGCATAGCCATGTTAGCACCAGTATTTGTTATATTCCCTATCTCGCGTATCTTACTCGATGATGTGGGTAAAAATAGGGGACTTGGCGCAGAAGTTGTACCCACACCTACATTGCCAGAAGTTGTTACCACTAAGCTACGATAACTCGTTGTACCCACATCCAGTAAGCCGCTCGGATTACTTGTTCCAACACC
>DASPKA010000121.1:0-2584 GCA_035628335.1 Patescibacteria group bacterium
AGTACGCCGCTTCCATGCTTACCGAAGTTGGTATTTATTTCAGATGCGGCAAGCCTCGCGAGCTGCGCAAGTTACTCGCTGATCCTTTTGCTGAGTTGCCGAAGCGGATCCTGTTTGACACGCTATGGGATGTTGGATGGCGCGAGCCGCTCACGGACGACGGTATGATTGATGCGCGAAGGTCATGGATCGAGAAGCCACAAACCTTCTTGGCTGTTGCTCCTCGTCCTATAGATGCACCGGTTCGAGCATGGCTCCTAAAGTTCGCTCAAGATAATCTTAATTACTTGAACGAGCGGTGGGCAGCTATTAGTCGTTTGGCAGACCCATTGCCCATCACGGTCCGTTTGTACCCGGGGAACTTCACCGCAAGCATACTGTCACATCAACTGGTCACGCCGGCAGGATTCCAAGAACGCTATGACGAAGTTATGCTTGCGCGCGTGCGAATGGTATGTGACATAGTTGGATTGCAGAAACCAGAGACTTTTTTAGAGGCTCTGGATATGCAAGACGAGCTAGATAACTGCAGTGTTCTGTTATAAGGAGAAACATGAACTTAAAAGAAACTCTTGGTGTTGACACTATGGTGGCAATGCCCCCGTTACCGAGCATATTGACTCACACTGTCCGGGCACCAGAAGTTACTGCCCGTATAGAAGAGATGTCGTGGTGGTACACGCCTGCGTGGACGGGTGACCGCTTGCCAAGGTTGAATGTCGCGAACTGGGAGCAGGTTCTGATACCCTCCTACCTGCAATGGTTTGGAAATGCTGGTTTCCTGAATATTAAGCAAAAGGCTTTCCAATTCCAGCGCTGGTGCAATGGCAGTACTGAGGCAATTCAGGGAATTATTAACTGGATTGCCGAGTACTCGTCGACAAAAACAGTGTATGTTTTGGCTGGAGACTATGCTGGGTACTGGTTTCGGGCCAAAACGCTTGAGTCTTCGCTGGTAATACGCACGGTACCGCGAAATCAAAATCCACACAACCTTCCTCCTGGCTTTGTGTTCATTTCCTCTCCGAGCGCCTATGACGGCGCGTTGGTGAGCAAGGAGTTGCTGTCTGCGTGGGGAAGCAAGCATCACATCATCCTGGATGGCGTGTATGCCGGTATGTCTCAGGAAGTGCTTGATGTTACGCATCCAGCTATCTTTGCCTACGTAACATCACTCTCAAAACCATTTGGAGGTTTTGTGTGGCGATCTGGGCTTATTCTCGCAAAGGAAAATATTCCCATGCTCACCGAAAACACAGACTTCAAAGGCGTTCCAGGCATGGCATATGCAGAGAGCTTGGTGAACAATGTCTCTCTTGGAGTGCACTTTAGTGAGCTCAGAACACTTCAAACAATGGCCTTGCGGAGAATTGAGAAGCGCACGGGGTATAGGCTTGACCCGGCACCTGTCAGTCTTCTTGCGACCCTGTCTCCAGAGAGCGAGCAAGCTCTAAGGCTCGAGCAGGAGTTTCCCGAGGACGCTTCTAGATTTTTGCGGGATGCGGGGGGAGGAAAGTCTATTTACCGGTTTAGCCTGGGGCCTGCAATAGCCGCAGTGCTATACTCGTAAGTCCAAATAAAAAACAGTCTCGATCTGCCTGTTGGCGAGAGACTGTTTTTTGTAACTATTCACATATAATCACGGAGGCTTGTAAATTTTAAGTGCGAAGATGTGAGCAGTTACGTTGTTTCTACTTATTCTCAGTGTTCTTTTCTCGCTCTTTTGCGAATGCTTCTTGTAAAGCTGCATTGAACTTGTTTGCGTATTCTTGGTTACCTTCGAGGCTAACAAAGCATTCAGCTAGTTTCTTGGGGTCTGCATTGAGGGTGAGTGCCAGGGCAATAATAAGGCGGTTTATATTCGCAACGTCCTGGTTTTGCTGGTGGGCGAGGTTCTGGAGAATCTCGCGCTTTGACATTTGGTTAATCTGAGATCTTTGTGACATGTATGTAATTCTAGTAATTAGTTAGTCTAATAATTTTAACAAAAATCCTTTTATTTTTCAAGTCTTTTGTCATTCCCGCGAAGGCGGGAATCTTAGGAAAGTACGTTGAATTCAATGTTCCTCTAGAATGTCGCGATATGTGCTCGTTTCAGTAGATCCCCGCCTTCGCGGGGATGACAAGATAGAGTGGTGGGTGAAATAAATTAAATTTTGTGATGTAATATAGGTAGAAGTAAATATAGATTTTTTAATTAAATGAACACAATTAGGGAACGCGGTACTCGACTTTTGACCTTTGCTAAGCTGCATAAGAAGCTGGCAGGTTTTTTAATTTTGGTGCTTATAGCCGCTGGTTACTATGGGTATAAGAATATGACCACCACGGCTGCAGAAATTCAGTACGTTTCTGAAGCGGCTGCCATAGGTACCATCTCTACTTCTGTAAGTGGGACCGGGCAGGTTTCGAGTTCAAACCAAGTAGATGTAAAGCCAAGCGTGAGCGCTAAGGTGGTCTCGATTTCAGTGAAGGAAGGGGATACAGTAAAGCAAGGAGCTACACTTTTGACTTTGGACAGCGGCGATGCATACAAGGTAGTGCGTGATGCTCAAGTGAATTTGCAAAGCGCTCGTCTTTCATT
>DASPKA010000122.1:0-8992 GCA_035628335.1 Patescibacteria group bacterium
GACTTTCAAGCCTGGGATCTCTTTTATTCCTTGGATAATGCTTGGCTTAGCAGCGCTCATGGTATTGGTACTCTTGTCCAGTCGCTGGTGGCCTCCCGGGTTATGTGTGGGAGAAATTCCGTACGTACCCAGAGTACTATCAAACTTCAAGCCTCCGAGTAACAGCCGGGTATTTGCGTACTCAATCCTCGGCCGGATACACGCATTCTTAGGGTTTGGCCAATACAGCCATGTAGTTACACTTCCAGAATATGTCACTCAAGAAGATATTGAAGAGGGACAACTTCTCTACAGTCTCAACAACAAACATCAAGTCGAGTTCTACTGGAAGGCTGGCGGGCAGGTAATAGCTCTACAGCGTATGCCCTACACCGGCAGAGTCATATGACAAAAAGAGTCAAGCACCCCTGTCATGCAAAACGACCAGTTCCTATAGTGTGGAACTGGTCGTTTTTCTTTCTTGCTATTCTCTTACCTTCACTCGAACGGGGACTGGTTTAAGAGCGAGGCTTGAGCCAAGGGAAAGGATTTTTTTTAGGAGGGAGCTTAAGTTTAGGAGGATCATTTGGTTTAGGTTGATTAATGATAGGTGGTGCTGGATTAGTTGGAGTTGTTGGTTCGGTACTCGTTTCAACCGCGCCGCCAAAGTCCGTGGTCCAGTAATACTTATATGGGGAGCTTGCGCTGTACCCCCTGCCAATACCTATTGCTTTATAACTTGCTCCAAGCATATTGGCGTTATGCCCTGGAGAGTTTCGCCACTGGTTGAACGTGTTTTGCGCATCACTGTAACCAGCTGCTATGTTTTCACCCATAGTATAGGAAATAGTGTACCCAAATGAGATCATGCGGGTGTACGGGTCCCTACTTTGACTGTCTGTATGGCTAAAATATTTCTTATCTGCCATGTCCTGGCTTAGGAACTTTGCTGCGGCAGTAAGACTGGGAGATACCTGCAGTTCTACTAGACCATTACTTTTTCTATAATTATTAATTAAATTCACAAGCGCTTGTTCCTCTGTACTTAATGTTGGTGTTGCCGCGTGGGTGAAAGGTGCAGCAACTGCGAGCACTAACACAGTAAGCGCGATGACTGCAATTCGTTTATACAAATTGTGCATTTTTGTTTCCAACTTTAATTTTAAGCTTGTGAGCTGTGTGAGAGGTTTATTAATGATAATTAGATGAACGCAGATTAACAATCACAAATTTTAGAATTACACAAGAAAAAAAAATTCTGCTTTAACTAAAACCAGATTAATAACACAAAACTTACTATCCTGCTCCTGAATCTATCCCCTCACGAAAAAAACGGTAAAACAAAAACAGCCCTTTTTGGGCTGTTTTTTCCTCGCTATGGATTTGTCTGGTTTGTCCCCCCTGCGCCGGGAGTGTTTGCATTTACGTCTACTTGAACTTTATCTGGAACGTTTATATTAGTTCCCCTATTTGCACCCCTAAATGCTGGTACTCCATAGGCTAAAAGCAGCACTACTGCCAAAACGAGAATAATAGCACCAATTACTAACCCAGCGCTGCTGTCAGACCTCGTGTCAGGGTTGTTAATTACTGTTGCCATATTACTCCTTTCGTTAATTTTAATACCCCAAGCATAGACCACACGAGTTAGTAAAAGATGAACCCATGCTAAACCACAAACTTGTCAAATTTAAAAACAAATAGTATCTGCAATGACAACAGTTAACAACCAAAAGGAGAAAAAATGATTCCAAAGTTTGCAAAAGAAGCATTTATTGGCTCCATAGCCAATAACGCTGGTCTTGGCGTTATAGTTGTCTATGCGTTCACAATCATTCTGTGGATAACGTGGACAATTGGAGCTCTGGTTGGCAACGACACCAATCCGATTCGCTGGGCTGCTACTCGTCTAACCTTTTTATGTGTAGTCATCCTAGTAGTTGGCTACTTATTCAACCGGCCTGACATAGACGAAATTGCCAGGCGGAAAGCGCATGGGAGAGAGAGTGACAATGTTCAAATTTCGAAAAGAGCGGCTAGTAGCAATTAAGCACGATTTTACTCAAAATCCTCCTCATATCCCTGTCGGAGATACTATTGAGGAAGAAATTGAACAGGCAGAACGATTCATTACCGAACTTAACTCTAAGCATGTATTGTTCCGCACTTACACCGATGAAGCCGACCAAATGGTAAACGCCTTCATTGAACGAATGAAAAAGAGCCATCCAGATGTGCTCGTTAAAAAAAGGCGTTATACATAAATACAAAGGCGTTCCGATTCAACATCGGAACGCCTTTTCACTTAGCCTTTCACTTCTTTTCCTCAGAGAGCACTTCAAGTACTATTACTTGCCCGGGTCTCTTCAAAGGGAAGGCGCAGACACAAAATTTCACTTTGCGTCCAAAAGGGTCAGTACCCTCGCCTTTGAACCGGGCGTTGCTCCTGGCACCACAGGTTGTGAAAACGAAGTACAACTCTCGCTCCCCGAGCGTGTAATTCGTATAGTTCGCCGCATTCAAAGCATGCTTTGCATACTCTGGGGTTATAAACAACCCAGTCCCACCAAGAAGGTGTAATATAAGCATCAGCACGCCAAGTGCTATTAGAATTTTTCTCATAGCTCCTCCTTCGGAGGAAACTATGCCATATTTGTACCGCTTTGTCCAGGGACTACTACTACACATACTATACATCAGGTTTTGGAAATGCTGTAATCTTAGTAGGTCATTACAAAGCAGACACAACAGAAAGGAGAAAACATGGCTTTTGAGTCATTATTTGGCGAAGTAAGGCAAGCGAACCTTATTAGGTTCAACATCAATAACGATACCCTGGCGGTTAAAGCTGAGCTTATGAGTGTTAAGGAGTACAGCGGGAGCGAGATCTATATTCTTGGCCTGCGCTCAAACGAGCGGATTAGCCCTAGCAAACCGGTGATAGAACTAGCAAAACTTGGAGTATGCAAGTGTGTGTACCTTGTCAGGAGAGGAGCGTCAAAGTTCCAAGAGTGCCAACTCATCGCTCCTTGTAGTGCTGAGGATGAACGTGAATACCTGGACGGAATTGCAGGACTGGCAAGCCACATGCTACAAGGCATGATGCAGGACAACACCGTGAACCTCCCCAACCGATATGGTCATTTCAGCGCCTCCTCGCACACTCGATTTTTTGCTCCACCATTCAGCAACTTGGCTATCGCTTCGGTGAGCGCTTTGCGCAAGCTCTATAAGTACGGTTTTCCACAGACATATGAGCTTGCCGTGCGAGCATCCCAAGAAACACTTCAAAAACGAGGCTTAATAGCCTAAAACAAAAGTCTCACCCTTTACTACCATCGGGGTGAGACTTTTTCTATAACTGCTTCTTGAGCTGATTCACCTTTTTCAAAGCCCAGCTACCTGAAGCTGTCGCAGCCATCAGGATTACCAGGCCTACTACAGCCACCATGACGCCATTCTCCTCGTCAACCAAACTAAGGGATACGAAGATGAGAGCAAACAAACTCAGCAAAGCAATAGTCAAATTGGTTGGGCGTAGCCAATGCTTACGACCATATAACCCCCAGTCGCCGTACGAATGTACCTCTGCCACGACAACCCACCAGGAGATACCTAGCACTTTGGCAATATAACTAGCGCTCTTACCTTGACCCCACAGCCCGCTGACTTGCTTGCGTTGTGCTCTATTTAACAGTACTTGCATCTTTCCTCCACAGAAAAAGTTGAAAAGTTGATTTCGTAGATCTATTCTATAATATACACTTCAAAAAAGTAAACTGTAACACAGCGTTTAATATATCGTCTTTATTAGGGCAATACATGATTCAAAAAAATCCGCTCATATATTTGTCTCGGAAGATGTGGCATTACGCTCAGGGTAACCGGCGTAATGTGGTTTTGTATGTGTGCATGTTTTTCCTTTCTTCTGCACTCGTTGCGCTTCAACCACTCATTGTAGGCAATATACTTAACCAGATTCAACTACAAGGTGTCCATGCAGAAAACTTAGGAAACCTAGCCCTCCTGCTGCTCTTGCTACCGAGCCTTGAAATAGTGTTTTGGTTACTTCATGGCCCAGCAAGAATGATAGAAAACCGCAATGCGTTCTTCGTGCGTGCACAATATACAAACAGCATGCTTAAAGGAGTGATGGGCATGCCATTAGAATGGCACGTAGATCACCACAGCGGAGACACTATAGACAAAATAGAAAAAGGCACAAACGCTTTGTTCAGCTTCGCAGAAACCACATTCGACGTACTCTACGGCATTATTACTTTAATTCTCGCCTCAACCATACTACTTATTTATGATCCTGTGGTGGGCGTTCTTGTTCTTGGATTTTCAACGGTGATTTTTCTCGGGCTGCTTGCCTTTGACAAACGCCTCATACCGGGCTACAAGCGAGTAAACACCATGGAAAATACCACCTCAGCAAAAATATATGACGCGCTGAGCAACATTACTACTATTGTCATTCTCCGCGTCGAACGCCTGGTGCTAGGTACACTCAATACATTTATACAAAAACCTTTTGAACAATATAACAAAAATAACAAAATAAATGAGTTTAAATGGTTTTTTGCAGCATTTGGCGGCCGTACAGCCGTTGCCACTGTTATCATTATTTACATGTACTTCCATGCAAGCGAAGGAACTATTTTAGCTGGTACGGTATATATCCTGTATGGTTATACTGACCAAATCCGCAGTTCATTCTTTAAGTTTGCTAATTTGTACAATAATATCGTAAAGCAACGCGCTCAGGTAGCCAACGCTGAAGAAATTTCCAAAGAGTTCAGGACATCAGACGCACAAAAAACCAAACGCATGCCAGAAAACTGGGAAGAACTTGAAATTAACAATCTTGCTTTTTCCTACCACACTGTAGAAGGTGCTGATCTGCACATAGACAATCTGTCTATGTCCTTAAGGCGTGGTGAACGCATAGCTTTAATAGGTGAAAGTGGTGGAGGCAAAAGCACGTTCCTCAAGTTACTGCGCGACCTTTACCACCCAAGAACGCTAGAATTACGTCTGGATGGCAGGAAACTTTCTCGAGGTTTCGCGAGTATTAGCGACTCTATATCCCTGGTACCGCAGGACCCTGAAATCTTTGCCACCACTATTCGTGAGAATATTACCCTTGGAGTTGAGTACAGCGAGAGTCATATAAAAGTGTTTACGGACTTAGCTGCATTTACTGAAGTTGCCGCGCGGCTACCACATGGACTTGAGTCCTCTATAGTTGAAAAAGGTGTGAACTTTAGCGGTGGTGAAAAGCAGCGACTTGCGCTTGCTCGTGGTCTTCTTGCTTCTGAGAACAAGGACATTATTCTGCTCGACGAACCAACGAGTAGCGTGGACTTTCATAATGAGCTTGCGATATATAAAAACATTTTTAATTCCTTCCCCCGCTCTACTATTATCTCCTCAATTCACCGCTTGCACCTCCTGTCTTTGTTTGACACCATATACCTCTTCTCAGACGGAAAAATAGCAACCTACGGCACGTTCGAAAATCTCAAACAAAACTCCCCAGAGTTCCAACGCCTCTGGGAAAAATACATCAGCACGCGTGACGTCACAGGGTGATATATGAAAAAAGGACCTTTGGTTGCAAAGGTCCTTTTTATCTACTTACCGTGGAGCGTCACGACAAGAAGCGCTTTGATTGAAGCGGCTTCGGCGCTTCTGCCAGGCAGTTACTTGGACAGGCGCCAGATGAGGTTGAAACTGCTGGTACTTGCCGAGAAGGTCTGCTATAAAAGGTCGAATTCTGCGCAGCAAGTTTCGCCTATCCGATGTCCCCACGACATTACCACACGGGCGTAGGGTATTTATCCAGCACGCCCTTACCACCTTTCCTTTTCGGTTTACAAAGACATTGAGCTCTGTACCCGTAGTGTATGGTTCTGCAACGACAAGTTGCAGGTAGCTGCCTTCTACTTCAGCTCTCGCATACCACTCTACTTCACCGAGAACAGAGATCATCTTCACATGTCTAAATTCTGGGTCATACATCCAGGGCCCGATGAAAAAATGCTTTGTAACACCTTTTACACCCTGCTGTGAGAGTTCGACGTACCACGGGCGCGTGCCAGGGTAGACTGTTCTTAGGAAGCCGGCTATTTTGTCATAGACATGCGGTCCCTCCCCTACATCTTCAACCAAAAAACGTTTAGGGGTATTTTTTTCGTTAGCTACCCATGCCAGTCCGTTGTTACGCAGAGCATTAGTGACCCCAATACTTGGGGGTTGAGACATGCTTTCAGCACCCAATAACTCAAGCCATGTTGAGTTCGTCGCATAGCTTTTTGTTACTGGGTCCTGGTATGAGTGTGTAGTGAAGTAGACGTACGTACCTGACCTCGCTGGTCTGGAGTAGTCCTGTGCCAGCGATATCACTGCAAGGAAAGAAACAAGCACGATTGTGCTTATACAATTTATCATATTCCCCTCTCTTAAATAAAGAGGGCCTTGTCAGACAAGACCCCCAAGAGTAAAGATGGTGAGATGCATCACCTCATGTTTTTGAGAAGCAATTGAAACGCATACTCAGGTGGTAGTTGCCTAACGTTCGCCATCAGAGTATCGTGCTTTGCCTGGCGCACAGCCATTTCCCGCTCATGATCTGCTCTCATCTTGAAAGATGAATAGAGCTGCATGGTAAAGCCAATAGTGGCTAACACCATACATACCACCACTGAAAGCGTTTTTGGCGCATTCATGTATACAAGCAACATCGCCAGCGGGAGCGCTGAAATCTTAATAGCCGTTGCAACCTTTAGCCTTTTCATAGTTCCCTCCTTTCTTTAGACTTAACTGCTTTTAAGCAAACTCTAACATATTCCGATAAACTTGTCTTTTCATTTACGTACTAAGTAATGACGTGGTATTATGAGAATATGATGAACGAAACAGGGATTAGAGGCCCACAGGAATTACGCACCGTTGAAACACAAAATTTTGAGAATAAAACTAGGCAATCCGGGGGATTGAAGCGTGAAGCTGATAATAAAAACGAAAAAATAGCTGCCCTACCTGGAGTAGTAAGTGCTAAGGTTTTTGAATTTGATTCCGGGGAAAAAGCTCGCGAAGATGAAGAATTTTTAGCTCTTGCACCTGTGGAGCTTACGGATGCCCAAGAAACGGTAAAGAAATTCGATAGGGATTTTCATCTTAAGTGGGAAAAATTTATACCCCAATCATATCTCAACAATGCAGGAAAAGTAGTACAAGAACATGAGCTAACCGAAGATGAAAAAATAAAACACGGAGTGTTGATTCCCGTTTATGAGAAGAGAGGGTTTTTTAAGAAAAAAGATGTGATTGTAGAATATAAAGAAAAAAATAAACCAACTGAGGCTGAAGTAAGAGAATATGAAGCAGAACGAAAAAAATTCCTTGATGATAGACTTGTATTAGAAAATGAGGCAGGCGCCATAAGCAGCAAGATACGGGAGATTAACCGCCGAAAAAATTTCCGAGAAAAACTTATCCCGGAGTTCTTCTCCCCTGACCGCATAAGAAGAAGGACAGAAAAACTCGCTGAATTTAACAAGTACCTCGGAGACGCATTACAGTTCAAAGACAACGAAGTAATAGCCGTTGAAGGTGATGGAGGATCGTATCTAACAAAGTCAGGTAACTTTCTCACCTTAGACTTTGGCTTTACTGAGGCGGACAGAAAGTCAATTATGTCTACCGCACCTGGGGGAGACGGCCCGGCAGGACACATAAAACGAAACAGCCTTCCTATAGAAGTCACTGACCCAGAAGAGGGTACGGTGACTAAATACCTGTATGTCCATTTTGGACCCATAAAACCAACCGAGTACAATACAGCCGCAATGAAGCCACCACGTATTAAGGCTAAAGTAATACTTAAAGACAATAAAGTTATTAGCTCCGAAATCTACTAATAATGAACTGGGACATGAGCCCTACGGCCCATGTCCCTTTTTCATGTCCAGCACGCTAGTCACAACTTGCGGACTTCCATGAAGTCTTTATAGTCAGGATTGAATAGTTTCCACTTTTTGACTGGAACTAACTCAACCGTTTGCCCTGCAGTAAGCTGCGAGCATAAGCTGGCCTGTGCGGGCGGTACCCCGTACCACCAGCCATCCCCTTTTGTGCCATGGTCAACCAAGTTAAGTATGCAGGTATTCCCGTCCTGCACAGGCGCCATGATAAGGTCATAGGTGCCTTTATGCTCTTCCGCCCAACTAAAGTACTCTCTGTTTTGGCGGTACACGCCAAACCAGGTTGTAGCTATTACCACAAAACACAACGCAATCAGAAACATTCTACCAAATTTCACAACTACCTCCTTAGGAAAGTGGATCGAGAAAACTCAAGTGAAACGCGACACATACATCGTACCACATCGAACAGAATAATTTGTGTGGTAAAATGAAATTATCCCATAAACAAAGAAAAAAATCATCTTGTGCAACTATATTAGAAGCTGAAGCGTCCTACTAGTATAAGCACATACTAGACCTAATGACCGTGACTGTAACCGACATGGAACAACTATTCACACAGACTGTAAACCAGCATTTAAGTGAAATACATAGATTTTGCGCTTTTATGCTACGCGACAGCGCTGAAGCTGAAGACATTACCCAAAAAACCTTTATAAAATATTACGAAAACCTGAAAAGCGTTCAAGACCCCAAGCCATGGCTGTACAAAGTAGCACGGAATATGTGTCTTGATCACTTAAAGATACAGAAAAGCCTGAGCTTTACCGAAACAGAAGACTTTGTGTACAACATCCCGGAACATACTCTGGACATGGAAGAAAAGTTTGACAACAAAGAGTTTTTAGAAAAAGCACGTACGATAATAGCTGACCTTCCACTTGCGCAAAAAGAAGTTATGTTGCTTAAATACTTTGAAGAT
Organism: Patescibacteria group bacterium; assembly: GCA_035628335.1. Lineage (GTDB taxonomy): Bacteria > Patescibacteriota > Doudnabacteria > UBA920 > UBA920 > DASPKA01. The sequence goes on from DASPKA010000122.1 coordinate 8,896, forward strand.
TTCACCTTTGAGCAGATTGCCGCTGCTCTTGGTATGCCTGAGAATACTGTTAAATCGCATTTTTACCGCGGCAAACAAAAATTATACGACCAACTGC
>DASPKA010000123.1:0-4361 GCA_035628335.1 Patescibacteria group bacterium
TCGCTTGCTTTCCCGAGCGATTACGCTAGCGGAAATGCAACCCTGCTTGGGACTTGTGTTGGTAGTAACGACACGGTTACCTCAACGCAGCTCACCTTTGCTGCATCCCCTAGTACCACCGTGACCACTGGGGCTAACCCAACTGTCACTGGACAGTGGAATTTGGGAGGAGCATGCGGCAGCTCTATGGGATCGGGAACTGCAAATGTAAACATCGCACAGGGAAGCACTAATGCATCACTTGGAACTGTGAACCTGAGTAATGTAGGCTCATTTACTCAGAGTGTATTTCTTCCTTCCTCTATAACTCCTGGTAACGCTACAGTGACCGTAACTTGCTCCAACGGCAGAAGTTTTTCTAGTAATGTGTATATTGGCTCTGCAGCAGTGACTGGTTTGAATTCAGGCACTCCGGTAGCAAACCGAACAAGCACTGTTTCTGGTAGGTGCGAAAATAATTCAGGAGGAGGAAACGTACGGATTGGTTTAGTTCGTGACGGACAGGTACAGAATTTGTTAGTCAACAACGCTATGCTCGAGACAGGTGGGTACTTTACTGCATTGGTATCATTCCCACCAAGTGAATCCACAAGTACTATGAATATGTTAGTCACTTGTCCAACAGGTTCAACGTTTACAGCTCCAATTACTCTAACAGCAGCAACAGCAGATGTGGACACGACTGACCCAGACTGCTGCGTGGGTGGGACAGATGAGGACACCCCACAAGGTGGTGTTGAAGCGGGTCGGGTAGGGGACCCAAGTGCAACCATAATTACCTTACTGGTGATAATGGCAGTTGCAGGTATGTACTACGCAGTTTCGTCATACTATGCTAGAAAATAAAAAAGTCATCGCTGGTGCAGCAGTTACTATACTTTCACTTGCACTACTCATATGGTACCAGGGCTGGGCTGGGGTTGTTACTCCACCCGGCCCTTCTGTAGGAGACCGTATTACTACCTCTGGACCTGACCCAGTCTCGCTTTCTATTCCGACGTTGCAGCTTGCTGCCCCATTTGTTCCGCTTGGACTAACGGCAGATAAGAAGCTTGAGGTTCCAGGTAAGCCGGAACAGGTGGGGTGGTATATTCACCGCGCAAAACCTGGTGACATAGGTCCCGCAGTGGTTGTGGGTCATTTAGATACCCAAGCAGGTAAACCAGCGGTGTTTGCCAAACTGCACCAGGTGAAACCAGGAGATGCTATTATGGTTGCTCGGTCCGATGGTAGCGAAGCAGTCTTTGAGGTAGAGTCTGTGCAGGAATATACTCAAGACACATTTCCGACCGAACAAGTCTACGGACCAATCAACTACGCTGGCCTCAGGCTTGTGACCTGCTCAGGCGTCTATAACAAAGACTTACGTCATTATAGCCATAATTTAATTGTCTTTGCCAAGCTGGTTCGTTAAATAGAAAAGCTCATCAAGTTTTGTGATGAGCTTTTAATGAGAGAGTTGATTTGCGAGCTGCTGCGGGGCTTGGCTTTCCAACTGTGCTTCGTAGTTGACCCTAATGGCGTTGATAGATGAAACGTAGTAGCTGGACTTGTCCAGGTACGCTTCACCTTTTGTGGCACCGGGCTTGAAGTAGTAGGGTTGAGTCTTTCGAAGCTCTTTCATGGCAGTGCACGACGAGTGGACGATGTCAGGAAACGCGGGGTTAGTATAGCCGCATTTCTCTTTTAACGTCCGTATAGCTGCAAGTACGTGCAGCTTCCCTATGTTATACCCCGCAAGAGACAAATTAACGTCCGGTTTGGCGCCGGCCGCAATATAGTCTTCTGCTTGGCTGGTGAGGAAGGGAAGCACCACTTTCTCCAAGCTGACGTTGAAGTCATACTTGGATTTTGGCAACTGCTTGAATAGCTTCATGGTGCCATTAGTGATGCCGAAGCATCCTTCATCTGTCGCACCTGGTAGCGGGTTTTGCGCAGCGCAATTTGCTGAGGATTCCATGCTCCAGAGCGCCAGGATGAGCGTTTCGTCTATCCCAAGCTTTTGACACTTGGGACACTTTTCAAGAGCCTGACGAATGACTTCTCTATGAGCAGGAGTAATTCGGCCAAGGGCAATAATCTGTTTAACCAGATTAATTGTTGCTTTTTGCCGCTCTTCAACAAAGCTTAGATGCGACAGGCTGTTCCATGGGCTTTCAGCGTAACAGCCCGGTACTAGAACGTAGTACCGGTAGGTGCGCTCAGCCGACCAGAAACTTCCGAAGACTACACTGATTACAACCCCAGCCTTTAAAAACCTAGGCGTCAGGGGGTGTGTTAAAGCCCACCACAGGATTTGCACAAGCAAAACTAAACACAACTCTAACAGGCTTGGTTCAGCCTGTTTTTTATATGATGCCCCCTTCGATCTGTATCGATCGGGGCGGTGATCTGCTGGCCTATATGCCATGATGTTAACCCCTTTCTTACAGATTAAATTTTCCCTACCATACTATATTTTTCATATTAACACAAGTTTATTGCCTTGTAATGAATGTGGAAATAATTATATAAATACATAACAAGGAGGAATCTTATGCAGAAAAAAACTCTCGGTTTGATTGTCGCAATTTTCCTGGCGCCAATTATTGGGGCGTGGTTAGTGCTGAACGCGTTAATACATAGCGGTAACGAACAATATGTGGCTATGATTAAAAGCGGAATTCCGGTCTATCTGAGTAAGGTGGTCGGGTTCATTTCAGCTGATGGTATCCGTATCAGCGGTTCAGGGAGCGTATATGGGAAGGCAATACTTAACAATAAAGACATTCCTCAGAATGTCTGGGACTCAGTATGTGCTGCCGAGGACAGAAAGTACCCACACTCACCGGTGTATACCAGTTCGTTGATAAGGTATGCACTTGGCGGGAAGGGTGTATCAAGTGTACAGCAGCAGTACTGTAAGTTTCTGCAACGCGACCCGGCAACCGGAGCGTTTCAGGAGCGAAGTATAACAAACAAGCTTGCGGAAATGCGATGTGCTGTCCGTGCCGCCAAGGGCGACCTGCTTAACAAGCGGGACCTTATGTTGAACTACTTAAACGTAGTTTACCTGGGGAGCCCGAAGGGTGTCCCTGCGGTTACCGGGTATGATGCAGGTGCATGGGTGTACTTTGGCAAAAAAATCGACCAACTTACTGACTATGAAGCCGCATTCTTAACTGGTCTTTTTCCAGCTCCTGCACACCGCGATCCGTTCGGTACCCCAGAGCAACAGAAGCTTGCACTCAGTGAGATGAATCGAGTCATCCGCCGGATGCAAACATTTAAACCCGAAAAGTATGGACACCTAAAAGAGCAGACAAAGCTTCCAAAGTTTGCTGACCCACAAAAACAGGTTTCCAACCGCTATAACTGCACAAACTTCACGGACTGGGTTTGCAAGCAAGATCCTGTCACGTGTGAGAAGGCTAAACAGGCTACGGTCCGTACTACCCTCAACTACGCTATGCAGAAGCGGGCAATGGACATCATGAACGCAACTATAAAGCGTCTTGGCAATCCAAATCTCGCTGGTTCAATCGTTGCCTTAAATGCTTACACAGGTGACCTGCTTGTGTATGCCAATACGGGCACGTTTGACATTGCTTCGCTTGGAATTAGGAACGTGGGTAGCCAGGCTAAATCTTTTGCGCTAGCAATGGCCATGGAAGCAGGGCAAAGTCCGCTCGACGAATATTGGGACGTTCCTCGTTCTTTTGGTGACTACACGCCAGGAAACGCAGGACAGTCACGTGGCAGGATTCCTATGTGGGACGCGTTTCGAACCTCTCAAAACATTGCTCACGTAGCAATGATGGAACGCTGCGACTGCGATTTTGGAAACTTCTTGCAAGATCTAGGGTTTAGCGGAGCGACTGAAAATTACCTCTCCTATACCCTCGGTGCGTTTCCCTCCAACACCTTTGAAATGGCCAAGGCATATGCAGTGTTCGTAAATTTTGGAAACCGGATTGTTGTACCAAAGTACTTAAATGCTGCGGAGAACAAAGCGGTTTTCGGAAATGTGTTTAACGAACGGTATGCGGCCAGCGTTTCAAGTATGATGGGGCTTGCACTCCAATTCGGTACTGGCGAGCGTTCATGGGAAAACTTCTTGAACGGGTTGCCTGGCGAGTGGGGTAGTAAAACCGGAAGCACGGAAGCAGACTCTATGGCTACGCTCATTTCGGGCGGTGGCTTGGTTATCTCTGGTTGGTTTGGAAATCCTGAGACCACAGACGAGACAAAGCTGTATGGTAGTACGGCAGCAATGCCAGCCATTGCAGAGCTTGCAGTGTTTATGGTTTCAAAGGATCCGAAGCTTGCCGGAAACTTCCGCCGAGTTGAAAGTATGGAGGCTTTAGAAACTCCTTACGGCA
>DASPKA010000124.1:0-3515 GCA_035628335.1 Patescibacteria group bacterium
AAAGTCTATAAAGTCTAAAGTTAGTCGAAAGTCGAAAGTCGAAAGTCTATAAAGTCTTGGAGTTCGCGAAGCGAACAACTACTCATACTTTATGGACTTTATGGACTTTTGACTTTATGGACTATCGCGGACTTTATGGACTTTATGGACTTATTTTACAAATGTCTTCTCTATTACACCTACTGAGTCCTTAAGCATGAACAAGTAGTCAGCTTTCAAGACATCTACTATATTAAGATTGCTTGCAGTAATAGGCTTAAGGGTTGGAAGGTTTTTAGATGCTCGCTCTAGCAAGTCGTCTTTCTTGGGGAGGACAAACAAAATATTTTTTCCAAAACCTTTAACTTCCTTTTCAAACGCTGCAAGTACAGTGACAAACTCTTTAGTCTTCGGAGCAGAGAGGGCAATGTTATCTACCATGACAAGCTTGCCGTCCTGTGCTTTGTCTGTGAGAGACATGCAGAGCGCTGCACGCTTAGCTTTCTTGTTAATCTTTAGTTCCCAGTTGCGGGTATTGCGAGGTCCGAAAGTAATACCACCGTGTCGCCAGATAGGCGAACGCGTAGAACCTGCGCGAGCGCGACCAGTACCCTTCTGCTTCCATGGCTTCTTACCTCCACCGCTTACTTCACCACGGGTCTTGGTGTGACCACCGCCTTGGCGGCTACCTGCGAGCTGTACACGAACTGATTCAGCCATTAAGTGAAGATTAGGTTTTACACTGAATACTTTCTCGCTAAGATCAAAGTCACCGATTGACTGTGCCTGTTGATTGTATACTGTGGTTTTCATAAATTTCTCCCTGTCATTCCCGCGCAGGCGGGAATCTAGGTTTATAGCTATAATTACTGGATCCCCGCCTTCGCGGGGATGACACCTCTATAATAATTAACTATTGTGGTGTCATTTCTTCTTCTTGTCGTCCTTTACTACCTCTTCTTTGTATACCGGTTTAACAACTCCGGTAGAGACTATTTTTACAAATCCGTTGCGATGGCCAGGTACTGCGCCGCGGAGACTCAAGAGACTGCGTTTAGGATCTACTTCTACTACCTGGAGATTCTTAACGGTAACTTGGGTAGTACCCATGTGACCAGACATACGCATACCTTTTCTGACATGCTGTGGGAAGCGCTGGCCAATGGAACCTACGCTGCGAGGACGGTCATGACCGTGAGAGGCTGGAAACCCAGCGAACCCATGGCGCTTAATGGCACCCGCAAACCCTCTCCCCTTCATGGTGCCTACGACGTCAACCAACTCGCCAACTTGGAAACCAGAAATGTCTATAGACTGCCCTACTTTGTATGTAGCAGTGTCAGCCACACGAAACTCAACTAACTTAGCCGCCTTTGCGTTCTTTATGTGCCCAGAAACGGCTTTTGAAGCACGCTTAGAGCCGGAAATCTGTTTAGAAATACCTACTTGAACTGCACTATACTTGTCCTTCCCAGATGCTTCCTTCACTTGAGTAACTGTTAATGGAGAAGCCTTAATAACCGTGACACCAATAGACTCCCCGTTTGGGGCAAAGTACTGGGTCATGTTGAGTTTTTTCCCTGCGGTGAAATTCATTGATTTAGTGAATAGTGGACAGTGAATAGTGAATAGCAGATAGCCAACACTGATTACACCACCAATTCTTGATGCGCTAGCGGTACGTCACTTTCTCGTACATAGCATGACTAATTAAATAAAAAAATAGGCCCAAAATGGTCCCATTTACCAAAAACAATTATGCACAAAGCGATAGAAGTGCAAATGCAATCATTTTTCTCAGGTAAACGGTTATCTTGTAAGATCAAATCCTTACAAGAACTCATTCACTAATTTTAGTGGTTAGTGATTAGTGGTCAGTGGTTAGAATTTACTAATCACTATTCACTAATCACTATCCACTGTACTATGACATTTTTATCTCTACATCTACCCCTGCTGGTAAATTCAAGTTTGTGAGAGAATCTATAGTCTTTGGGGTAGGTTCAAGTATGTCTATAAGCCTTTTGTGAACGCGCATCTCAAACTGTTCGCGGCTGTCTTTGTGCACGAAGGTGGACTTTAAAACCGTGTATATTTTACGGTCTGTTGGCAGCGGGATAGGACCGGCAACTATAGCGCCAGTTCTCTTAGCTGTTTCCACTATCTGCTTGCATGACAGGTCAATCAGATGATGGTCGTATGCACGAATGCGAATTCTAACTTTAGGCTTGCTTGCAACTTTTTCCATTACTCAGTTAAATAAGAGCGAAACTAATTGATAAACAATTTCCTAACTATTTTATACTAAGATACTTTTTTTGTCAAGAAAACGGGGTTGAAATGAATGTCATAACTTGTAAATGGTTACTAAAAATGGCATAGTGAATAACCAGAAAGGAGGAAACAATGGATTTAAAAAGCCTTTTTAATGAAGATTTCTTATACTTGATGGAGCAAGAAAAAGTCTTTACGCTTAACCTTAAGGGCTTGCACCACTTATTACCAAACTTCTTTGATGTTGACCAAATAGTTCTCACACAGGGTGAGGATGGTAATAAGGTGAGGGTTCAATCTCGAAACAACGGCGCGGTCCCCCTAACGACCGATGCTAACTCTGCCAAACTTTCAATAAGCTCCAAAATTGCAGGTAAAGTCGCCACGGTTATAAATACAAACCTCGATTTTCCTGCATTACAGGAAGTCGCGGACCACCTCAGCACATTGGTCAAGGCGGAGTATGGGTATACCAATAGCTTACGAGGTTACCCCGCTCCCAATGGACAGCCGGCCCAACACTTTTTACCCCACTGCGACAGCTATCATAATGTCCTGCTGATGATGTACGGGACAAGAGTGGCATTCTGTGCGCAAAATTCCGAAAACAAGGTGTTTTTGCATACCGAGTTAACCGTGGGTATGGGTCTGTTCATACCCCAGGGAACTGTCCATGAAATAAAAGGCTCTGAAGAGCCAACTTTGCATCACGGAGTTTTTCTCAAAAAGGGCCACCCCCCTCATGAGCCTCAAGAAACGGTTGATGCGCGAAGAAAATTAGACCTCTCAAAATTGTCTCGGGGGACCATACACCATTTTCAAAACCGCTAATGAAAGTTGGCGGTTTTCAATTGACTTGACTTAAATAGAACAAAATGCTATAATGCTGAGTATTATCAATATGTTATGGTTTGGGAAAAGTATGCAATTTTTCCCAGTTCAGAACACTGCCTGTGCTGCAAAGTGCAGGTCACTCTCAACTGCCGCTGAAGAAGCGGCTTAAAAAAGGAGTTTTTTTGAAAAATAGTACACTGTTTTGTATCTGTCTTGCGGCATGTGTTATCTCCCTCGGGATCCTCGGGATCTCAGAGGGTGAGGTAGGCCGCACACCCCGCGCTGCGGAAGACGAACGCTCAGTGTTCCAGCTGGTTGCCGTTGTCAGCGGCATCCTGCTGGTCTGCTCGCTGGCGCGAGCAGCTCTACGCGGCAAGGGCTGATGCAAAAGAAAACGCCTGCACGAATGATTAGACCATTTGTGCAGG
>DASPKA010000125.1:0-10513 GCA_035628335.1 Patescibacteria group bacterium
CGCTTGACCAGGTACGCTGGAAAATACGCGACTACCCGCCGTTCACCTGACCTGGAAACACCTATCATATATTCAACGGTTTTTTCATTCCCGTGAGGCTCTCCTGGTGCATAATGGTACATTTCCAGCACATAAGGCGTATTGCCCTGCACTATCTCCCGCAATAAACGGAAGAGAAAAACTGCAGCCAATAGGCCAACAGCCGTCTGAGAGGCTGCGGCCTCTTCAAATCGTAAGTACTCGATATCATCCAAAATTTCTTCTTCTGTCATAAAATCTCCTTTCAAGTTCTTCACTATAACATATCCCCTAAAAACTACAAGATATGGTAGTATGTGTAATATGGATTTAGAAAAACTACTTAACAAATACAATTACGAATTTCCAAAAAGCTTAATAGCCACCGAACCCGCGCACCCTCGCGAGAGCGCTCGACTTATGATTTATAACCGAAAAACTAAGCAAATTCACAGCGACACCTTTGCGAACTTAACAAAATACTTACCAAAAAAAACTGTACTGGTATTCAACGAAACCAAGGTGATACCTGCACGCCTTCCTGTTACCAAAGAAACTGGAGGCAAAGTTAACTTGCTGTACATAAAACATGAGAAAAAATCTATTGTCGCTAAGTCTGACAAACCACTTAGTCCCGGGCAAGTCTTGTATATAGACAAACATCACACACTTATCGCTAAGAATAAATCCCCAGATGGTTGGATCTTGTTCTCAAATCTCACGGCCGTGAAATTTAAGAAATTGTTAAAAAAATATGGAATAACACCACTGCCGCCATACATAAAAAATTCGAAACTCAACGAGGCGCAAATAAAAAAAGAATACCAAACTGTATTTGCTAAAATAGAAGGGTCAGTTGCTGCACCTACCGCTTCCCTGCACTTTAGCAAGCAACTGCTCTTGAAACTTAAGCGAAGTGGTGTGAAAACATGCTTTGTGACACTGCACGTTGGCCTAGGCACATTTGCACCATTAACAGAACAGCATATTAAAACAAAAACGCTCCACGAAGAGCGTTACGCAGTAAGCGAAGCAACCTTCAGAAAATTGCAAAAACTGAAAGCAAATGGCTATACAATAATTCCTGTAGGTACTACTGCCCTCCGTACATTAGAAACAATTTTTACCCACTCCCACCTCAGGGGTACTACAAACCTTTTCATTCAGGAAGGCTACACATTCAAGTGTATAGACGGGCTCATTACAAACTTTCATGTGCCTCGCTCTTCGCTGCTTATGCTTGTTTCCGCCTTGCTTGGACGTAAAAAAACACTTGAACTATATAAATATGCAATGAAACAAAAATTTAGATTTTTCTCATTTGGCGACGGAATGCTGATAATATAAATAAAAACGGCAAGCGAACGGCACAAACTGTCCGCTTGCCACAGGTCTATGAGCGCAGGAACGGAACCCATGAAGCGTCATAGAACTTACTCGGAAGCTTTGCATAGACTTCGCTTACGGAAATCCTGGCAAACATGAATGCATTCTCGCCCACCATTTCCTGTAGGATCTGCAAGTAAAGAAGGGCTTTGTCCTTATAGAAAACCGCCAAGAGGGAAATGAAGATTTCTGTGATGCCTGCGTGGCTGTCCAGGAATGTCATAGCCACAGACTCTAAGTGATCATCGTAAGGCACAAGACCACGTCCTGAACTTTTATACAATTCGGAATATGTCTTCTTCAAGCCACCAGACTCAACACCCTTAAGCAAGCTCGTAGTTATCCGTGCTTGTGCTCCGGTTATCATATCTACCACTACTACACATGGTGAACCGCTTGCAAACCCAGTTTCGGAACGGTTATAACTGAAAAACTTAAACCGTCCTTCAAGCTCATCAGCTTTCATGCTTGCTGCCCTGTAAAGAAACAGGGCAAAAAACAACCGCGCATGTACCTCAAACCCACGGCACTGAAAGTATTCACTAATTCGCAGTATATCATGAAGATCTATTTTCATACTTCTCCTTATATCTTTAAATGGAGTCTTGTCTCCACGCGTTTTGGACTATCCTGGGACGCGTTCCCGTATAACTGAGAATCTCAGCAATTTGAGATTTTATCATAAATTTGCAAAAAAGTCAATAATTTGTTTATTTCACCTTATATTTAAGCGCGAAAGTAGAATACTAAATTTTCGTATAAACTATATATATGAATATAGAAATCCATCGAGTAAAACGTAAAACTTTAAGTTTACAGGTTACCGCTGAGGGTGGGGTTCTGATAAAAGCACCTACCTGGTTGCCACAACACGAAATAGATAGTTTTCTGCATAGAAAACAACGCTGGATCACCCAGCGTCTGGCTGCTGCATACAAAACTAAACAAGAAGCAAATACTGCGTTTTTCTTAGGTTGTAAATACCAAGTTGAACTCAGGCGCCATCTAAAAAAGGGACTAATTCGCGAAAAGGTTATCCTACCAGAGTTAAATTCTACGAAGGCTTTAGAGAAACTTTACCAAGCTGAAGCAAAACACTACCTACCTGTGCGCCTGAAAGAACTTTCAGAGTTTACAGGTATTACGGATATCACCCGTGTGGTAATAACCGGGGCCAAAACTCGCTTTGGAAGTAGGTCTTCGAAAGGTACTATTGCCCTTTCTTGGCGGCTTATGCCTTTCTCACCCGAGGTGATTGATTATGTTATAATACACGAGCTTTGCCACGTCAGGCACATGAACCACTCGGCCAGCTTCTGGGCAGAGGTGACAAAATATTGCCCGGAATATAAATTACTTAGAAAGATACTCAAGGAATAACCATGCTCAAACACGTGAATATTACTATTACCGGTAAAGTACAGGGAGTCGGCTTTAGGTACTCAATTTTAGACGAAGCAGTGTTTCTCGGTCTTAAAGGTTTCGTCAAAAACATCGACAAAGGAGTCTATGCGGAAGCTGAAGGTGAGGAAGATCAACTTAAACAACTCCTCAAGTATTGTAAAGCGGGACCAAAAGGGGCCCGAGTCGAAGCTATGACCTATGAAGTAGGAGAATTAAAAAATTTCGAAGATTTCAAATTTGAACCATAGTAGGTAGGAAAAATATGTCCTCAAAGCTAAAAATCATAACTGGCTTACTGGCACTCGTACTCGTTGCGGGACCCGCGAGTGCGTTTTTGATAATTAGCGATAAGCTAGAAAAGCAAAAGAGAGCAGTCGAAACGCGCCTGGGGATTGCTGAAAAACAAATTGCTATTTTACAGGAACAGCTTGCACTCACCGGATCTGCCACTCAAGCGCTTGAAAAGGCCCAGACGCGAGCCGCTGGAGGAAATTTCGAGGACCAACTCACCAACACGGTTGCGTCCGCAACTCCGGGAGTTGTGTCAATAGTTATTTCCAAAGACGTGCCGCAGTTGGAGGTTGTATATGTAAACCCGTTTGGCGACGATCCCTTTTTCAGCGACATACCCATGCGAGTCCCCGTGTACCGCCAAAAAGGCACTACAAAACAAAAGGTTGGTGGAGGGAGCGGGTTTTTTGTCACAAGTTCGGGCTATATAGTCACTAACCGCCATGTAGTGGAAGATACTACAGCATCCTACACCGTACTTATGCAAAACGGTAAAACAGCTGAAGCAAAAGTCACCTACCGAGACCCGGTAAATGACCTGGCGATTATAAAAATTCAAGGAAACGGCCACCCTGCGCTTTCGCTCGGAAACTCAGACGACTTAAAGCTTGGGCAAAGTGTGATTGCAATAGGCAATGCACTAGCCGAATACAACAACTCTGTTTCTCGTGGGATTATTTCTGGCCTCAACCGAGACATTACCGCCGGAGGCGCACGAGGTTCAGAGAAGCTTAGTGGGGTCATTCAAACTGACGCAGCCATTAACCCCGGTAATAGTGGAGGGCCATTACTCACCCTAGATGGCGCGGTAGTTGGAGTAAACGTTGCAACGGTGAGCGGCACTAACAATATAAGCTTCTCTATACCTATTAACCAAGTCAAGAAATTATTACAATCGTTGAAATGAAAAGAGTCCCGGACTTAACCGGGACTCTTTTTTCAAGCTCGTCAGCCAGGGGCTGATCCACCCTAGGAGGAAAATTTTTGTAAGAATTTATTTTGGTTTAGTAAGAAGCTGTAGCTACATTAAGTAGAGTAGTTCCGGAAAGCCGGGCTTTGCTCGGCTGTACGGAGCGTACTCACTAGGCATAAAATTATTCGGGTCGGGGGAGCTCCTTACTTACATCATATACATAAATTAAAGTCTTGTGAAGGGGATAACTGACGTATGGGGGAAACCAAACTCTCCTTTCCCCCATATTCCCCCTTTCCGAGTTAATTTGTTTTCAAAAAGCCTGGGGGACCCAGATCTTTTTGAAGCAATTAATATGAAAAAATAATAATCTAAAAACAAAAGAACCCTTAAATGGGTTCAGTTGTTTTTTAGTAATCACGAAGTTTGTAAATGTCTACATGCTCTTTAATCTTGTCAATAGCCTTAGCTTCTATTTGTCTTATACGTTCTCTCGTGACACCGAACTCTTCGCCAACTTCTTCAAGCGTATGAGTTACACCATCTTCAAGACCAAACCTGAGCTTTAAAATCTTCTGTTCGCGAGGATCCAGGTCATCAAGCACGCTTTGCACGTAGTCGCGCAAGATTTGCTTGCCTGCGTTGTCGCTTGGTTTTACCGTGTCTTCGTCTACTATGAAATCTGAAAGCGAGGACTCGTCGTCGCTGTCATCACCTATTGGCGAGTCTATGGACACAGTTTCTTGCGAAATCTTCTTTAAGTGGTAAACCTTCTCAACTTCTATACCCATTTCAGCAGCAATCTCCTCTGGCAAGGGTTCTCGGCCTAAGTCCTGCACCAACTGACGCTCAGCCTGAGCGTACTTGTTGAGAGTCTCAACCATATGAACCGGAATGCGGATAGTGCGAGACTGGTCTGCAAGCGCACGGGTAATAGCCTGGCGGATCCACCATGTGGCGTATGTTGAAAACTTGTACCCTTTAGTCCAGTCAAACTTTTCCACTGCACGAAACAAACCGAGGTTACCTTCTTGAATAAGATCCAGGAGTCCCAGGTTCCTGCCCATGTACTTCTTTGCAATGGACACAACCAAGCGAAGGTTGGCTTCTGTTAAGCGCTTCTTTGAAGCCACATCTCCCTGCGCTACGCGCTTGGCGAGCATTATTTCGTCTTCACCAGAAAGCAGCGCAGTCTTACCTATCTCGCGCAAGTACATCTGAATCGAGTCATCATAGATATCTCCAAGGTCCATAGCTTCTGCCGCATACTGTTCCTGAGATTTACGTTTGCGGCCTTTCTTCTCGCCTGTATCTTCCTGCGGTACCTTAGGTTTATTCTGCTCCCAAACACTGGCAACCTCTTGGTCAACAATTTCTATGCCTGACTTTTCCAGGTAGTCCATGACCAACTCAAGGACATGGATGTCGTCTTCAAATTGCGGAAGTGCATGCAGTACTTCTGCTTCTGTAACAAAAGACCGGTCTCCGCCGCGGGACATGAGCTCTTTGAGCGCTAGGCGTACTTCTTCACTTTCAAAAACTTCCTGCGCCGCCTGTTTAGAGAGGTTCTTCGGCGGACGACCGCGTCTGCCGGTGCCCGCTGGCTTGAGCGAGGTAGGAGCACCTGCTTTCCTAAAGACTTTTTTTACCTTTGCCGCCATTGAAGGCTTGCGTTTTTTTCCCGGCGCGTTGAAGACATTCCGCTTCTTGGGTTTACGGCCTTTAACTTTCTTCCCACCTCGTCTACGGGGCGCGTAAGAGGCAACCTTCACCTTCTTCGGTTTAAGTCTTTTCTGAGCAGCCTTCATTTGCTTTGCTGACTTTCCGCTGGAGGCGGACCCGCCTCTAGCGGACTTCTTCTTTAACTTCTTTTTTCCCATATTAAAAAACAAGCTATAACTAACACATTTACTTAAATAAAACCAAAATAACGTTTTTCAATTTCTAAACGCTTTTTTGTGTTACTGGCAAACTCCGCGGTGAGCTGATTTTTAACAACGGAATTGCCCTGCTCTTCAGCTTGTTTGATTTCAGCTGACAATTTCAGCTGAATGTTTTTTAAATTATTCAATTGTAGGGCGAACAGGGTTCGGAAGAGCTCGCGTTCAGCTCCTTCCAACGAAACCTCTTGCTGAAGTAATTCTACCATAAACTTTGCTTCGTTGGCAAATTTGCTATTTGCGAAGTCACCGTCTCTGCCAAGAAGCAGGTCGCGGATAATACTGCCCGCATACATATGGGTAAACAACTCAGGCTCAGCGTTTATTCTGACAAACTCCTCAAAACGAGGAAAGCAGAACATTCCTCCCAAAATTAGTTTTTCATGGTCTATATCTTTCTCCACGCGGGCCTGTTCTAGCTCTACAGACTTCTCAAGCTTAGGTTTTACAGAAAGCAATGAGCGTGAGATTTTGAAAGCTTCTGCAACCATGGTTTGGTAGTGCTCCCGCTCAATCGGGTCTACTACCTTTGCCAAGAGGGGTAATAACTCTTCTGAAACAAATTTTTTCTGCTCCACTGACCCGGACTTATAAGCTTTCTGAGCCTTTGCAATTAAAAACTCCATAAACCATACTGCACTCTCTACTGCGTGCTTAAAGCTCGCTGGATCTGTTCGTACCAGTTCGTCTGGGTCCTTACCTTGTGGCAGAATAACAACTTTGACGTTCATTCCAGCCTCAAGTGCGAACTCCCCTGCTTTGCGCATGGCTGTCTGGCCTGCTGAGTCAGAGTCAAAGGCAAACGCAATATTTTTTGAAAGTCGGATAAGCTGACGAATATGGTCAACAGTTACAGCGGTACCAGACGTTGCTACGGTATTTATAAACCCTGCGCGTTGAGCTGAGATTGCATCCAGCTGCCCTTCTACTACTACAGCCAAGTCCGCCCTTCGTATTTCACTTTTTGCAAAAAACAAACCAAACAATACTCTACTTTTGTCATAAATAGCTGTTTGCGGGCTGTTTATATACTTTGCAGATTTAGCATCTGCTCCGGGCAGAATGCGGGCCGTAAAACCAACTATGTTTCCCAGATAGTCAAAAATTGGGAATGTTATTCGGTTGCGAAAGCGGTCATATACCCGACCAGATTCGTTCTTAGCTAATAAACCAGACTCTAGCATAAGACCTTTGCTGACTTGTTTTGCGGCGAGAGCCTGCCCAGTAAAGTGAAAATCATCTGGAGCAAAGCCTATCTGCCACATAGAAATTTCCTTCTCAGTTAAACCGCGCTTGGCAAGGTAATCACGCGCGGCCAGAGCACGTTTGTCTTTAAGCAAGACTTCGTGAAAGAGCCGGGCAGCAAACGTGTGGATACGAATAAGCTCTTCGCGCTTGTCTGATTTACCGGTCTGCTCTGGCTTTTCTTCTAATATCACCCCTGCTTTGTCTGCCAAAATTTTAAGCGCGTCGTAGAACTCAACATGCTCAACTCGCATGATGAAATCAAAGATGTCACCCCCTAAACCACAACCAAAACAGTGCCAAATCTGTCGTGTAGGAGAAACATTAAAACTGCCCGACTTCTCATTATGAAATGGGCATTTGGCTACGTAACTTACACCTGCTTTCCGCAGCTGAACATACTGCCCAACTACGTCTACCACATTCAGCTTGTCCTTAATTTCCTTAACATCATTCTTTGCCATTATAGTTTTTAAGAAAATTAGAAATTTCTTCTAATCTTTGATCTAAGTTCGATACGAGGTCAGACGTTAAGCGTTCTTTAATTATAGAGAGGCGCTTATGGTCATCTCCTAGCATCATTTCCAGACGCCGAGGGCGGTCAGCATCCCAATTAATCCCCGCGAGTAATTCTATATACAATGATGTCCTATTAGCCAAAAGATCAGCGCAAGATACTGCTAAAGACTCAACTGACCCAACCTTCAGACGCTCTCGGTATGCTGCTTTCTTTTCAGCTACAGTTTGCAAGTTGGGGTCTTCAGTAACAAAATCTACAATATGTGCAACTCTTTCTCCAAATTCTCTTCGCACATCTTCAAGGGTTGCGGTAGTATCTTCTACTACGTCATGCAATATGCCAGCTATAATCACATCTTCTTCAAAGCCTGCCTGTACAAGCGCCATGCCAACCGCAAAAGGGTGTGAAATAAAAGGAATCCTACTTGGGCCCCTGCGATACTGACCATCGTGCATACGAGCAGTGTATTGAACCGCATCCAACATTTTTTTACTTAAAAAGTCCATAGTAGTATATAGTGTAAATGAAAAAGAGCTGTCCAGCAATTGCGCCGGACAGCTCTTTCTACTGTGTCACTTGGACAGCCTTCCTGAGGATTGCCAAAGAGTCTTTAAGCTCTACCCAAGCTTTAAAAACACGCTCAGCTTCTTTGACTGGTTTGTACACCTTCTGTTGCTGCCTGCCATAGGACGTATTACCTTTAGTTGTCACAGAGGTAAGCAATCCCTTTTGTTCCAGGCGCCTCAAATACGTGTACACACTCTTTCCTCGCAGATTTTGTCCCGAAGCTCGCATTATGTCTCTACCATTTCCGCTCTTCAAACGTAATATGGCTGCCATAATCTCGAGCTCAGTTTCAGAAATCAGAAAAACTCCAGCTCGCATGTAGATTCTCCTATTCCGGGATTACGACCAACGCCACCACTTATCCTTCAAACACATACCCAGATAAATCGGCCCAAACCAGACATAGCCGATAAACAGCTCCCAAGCTTCTGAGAGGTCATATGGCTTGGTTACAGGGTTACCATGCTGAGTCCACTTCCACTTGAAATACATAGCCACGATTTCAAGCTGGTCCAAGGCCCACGCAAGGAGACCACAACCAAACCAAAAAATTAAAATCCAAGAAATAACGTCCATATTTTCTCCTTTCAATTCCCTAGTACATAGGTTTCCTTACATACAGTACAATATCCGAGTTTGGGAGTAAATAAGCATACTTTTTATAGCCCCAAAAAACCAAAAACAGATTACAAAATATGGTCTTTACTTTGACTCTAAAAAAGGGTAGAATTTAAAAAGACCCTTAATAATAAGGCTTGTGGGGAGAGTTCGCATAGAGGTCGAGTGCACGACATTGGAAATGTCGCAAGGTGTCAAAGCCTTCGAGGGTTCGAATCCCTCACTCTCCGCCAGAGACATGCTCATACCAATCATGTGACCATGTTTGTGAATGAAAGAATATGGGAAGTTATATTGAACTCAACGATACATTGCAGATTACCACAGAGCAGGGTTTCCCGGCGGATTTATTAAATTTAGAAAATCACCTGCGTGGTAAGACGGATGTTGAAAAAGTTACAGCGCTAACGTTCGAGTTTAAGAACAAGCCAAGTGCCCGCATCTACCATTTACCTCCTACCAGAAATTTCCTGGCCCACAACATTGACGGGAAATGGCTTTACTGGGGAAAGATTATAATGGTAGAGCAAACGATAACTACTACCTCTGAAGGCTCATTCACTTCCGGTAAATACAAAATCACAGAAATTTACAACCCAGAATACCAGAAACAAATAACCCTCCACGAAACGTCACCCGGAAAAAGTTATTTCTAGTCAAGAAAACTAACCTGCTATATGCGGGTTTTTTAATACTTTTGACAAAATACATACAAATGTATAATATAAATATATGTCAGAAATAAACAAAAAACGAATAATCTTTCCGCCTGGTGAACAGAAGCTGTTTCTTGAATCCGTGCAAGCGAAACTTCAATTTGATAACGAGACAGCGGCTGACTTTTTAGGAATCTGCGAACGAACCTTCCGAGACTGGAAACGAGAAAAATTTAATATTGATTCAATCAGCGCAAATATGCTCATTGAAAAATCTAGGATTCCTCTCCCGCATGAGGTCGAAATAAGAGATCAATTCTGGTACGTACACAAAGGAGCAAGCTTAGGTGGAAAGGCTCGTATGAAGAAATACGGAAATGTTGGCGGTGACCCTGTATATCGTATGAACAAATGGCGAGAGTGGTGGAAAAGCAATTCGCACACAGTGAGACAGGGACTATCTCATCCCAAAGATGTCACACTCCCAAATCCAAGCGAAAAGCTTGCTGAATTTTTTGGCATCATGATGGGCGACGGAGGAATGACAAAAAATCAAATTAATATTTCTCTTCATGCTTATGATGACCTAGAATTCGCTCATTATGTATGAGGTTTGATATCTGATCTATTTAACACTCCACCTTCTATGACGCGACCCTCGGGTACCAACGTCGTTAGGATATTACTTTCACGCGTAGAATTAGTTCGTCACCTCCACAACTTAGGTCTAAAAATTGGTAATAAAGTAAAACAACTATTAGATATCCCAGATTGGATCAAGGTCAACCCGGAGTACTCTAAGGTATGTTTACGAGGTCTGATAGACACAGACGGATGTGTTTTTAGACATAACTACAAGGTTAATTGAAAACGGTATTTTTATACCAAGCTCTGTTTTACCTCATATTCTAAACCAATGCGAATTTCAGTAGCTAATATTATGCTTGAAATTGGA
>DASPKA010000126.1:0-2995 GCA_035628335.1 Patescibacteria group bacterium
TCTCGGCTTTTATAACACCTTGCTTCATGACCTTGCAACAACGCGCACCAAAGAGTCATTATCTGGCATTGGCACCGCAGTAGGATACTTTGGGTTAGTAGTAGGCCTAGGTCTTGCCTACCCATTTACTCAAGGCACTCTTTCATTTTTCGGCTTCTCCGGAAAGCCAACTGCGTTCATCATCGGTGCACTAGCTTTTCTCTTATTCTCCTTACCAGTATTCTTCTTTCTCAAGGACAAAAAAGACGAAACACCTGCGTCAGAAATTGCAACGTTTGGCAAATCGTTTGGAGACACGTTTAGAGACATAAAAAACATACGCCAGTACCCAGGCGTACTTGCGTATCTTATTTCCTATTATTTATACTCAGATGCAATTCTTACACTTCAACTCTTTGCTGTACTGTACTTAGACAAAGTTGCACATCTCGCAGACTCGCAAAAGAATATAGCATTCGCGACAGGTCTTTTCTTTGGAGTAGTTGGTGCTGGTACGAGCAGGTGGTTGGCATTGCTAATGAAAAGCACTCGAAAAGCAGTTGCACTTTGCATAGCCCTCTGGGCTGTTCTACTGGTGGCATTAGGGTTAGTTTCAAACCCCTATGCGTTTATAGTAATTGTGGTGCTCAATGGTTTCTTTTCAGGTGCTCTATTTTCCCTTTCCCGTGCATATTACTCACACCTGGTACCAGCTGAAAAACAAGGCCAGTACTTTGGTATCTATGTGCTCTTTGAGCGATTTGCCTCAATCCTGGGCCCACTAATTTGGAGTCTCACTATAATTGCATTTGCATTCTTAGGGGAAGCTGCAAGCTACCGAGCCGCAATGCTCTCGCTCGGAGTAATGGTTGCTATAGGTTTTGTAATTTTTCTGCAAGTCAAAGACCCCCGAACTAAGGAATAGGAGCAATAATTTCACCTTCTTGTTTTTTGTATTCTTTATAGACCATAAACAACCAAACAATAAGAAATATAACCAGCATATAACCAGTCAACAACTTTAGCACCCAGTAACCGGTGAAGTAGGCTATGGTACCCCATACGGAAAGCCAGAATAAGAATGACACGAGAGAGAAGATTATAAAGGACACAAGGGGATAGCGGAAGATACCAGCGCTCGTTGAAGCAAAAGAAGAAAGTACCGGGCTATAGTATACAAAGAAAACGGTCTTGAGGCCTGTTTTTTTTATTCTGGCTTCCATTTTCTCAAGCGGCTCTTTCAATCCAAGTTTCAGCGCTACTTTGTACCACCCATATTTTCCCAAGTAGTAATTGAATGTTGCGCTAACAGTAAAGCCCACGGTCGCAACTAAAATGGTTTCTATAGCACGCGTAGGGTTACCAGCAGCCAGTATCATCCCAAGCACTACTACTATAGAGCCTGGAAAATACATACCCACAAACAGAGTTCCTTCAAGTAAGGCGCCAAACAAAACCACCCACAACCCAAACTCTGTATAGTACCCTTTGGCAAAATTCACAATCTGGTCAGGTCCTGGCAGTCCGATCTTCCGATACAACAGCAAAAACACAACCATGAAAACCAGCGCCAACAAAGGCACTACAGCAAATTCCCAAAAACTTTTTTTCTCCAGTACGTCCATAAAAAATTAGATTAGAAGGTACCTAAAGTAGGTACCTTCTAAACGCTTAGTGTTAACGCCACCGATGATGGTGGTGTTGGTAACAGTGCCTGGTTCTGCGCAGGCACTCATCCAAAGAAAAGGAGCACCTGAGCTCCTTACTGTGCGGTGTCTTATTCATACAACCCCGAACATCACATACGCTCAGTTTTGAGTACCCATATCTTTTGCAAGTCACAGAATCTGTGGTCAAAAGATGCGCAAAAACCCAATACACCCCCTCACCAGAACCGAGCTCTTGCCGATAGGCAGGGGAGATATCTTCGAGCGCTCGCTGCTCTCCCGTCGCTCTGCCACCACACGAGGGACAAACTACCTGAATCTGCATCTATTCTCCTTTCATGAGTCCTTTCTGCAAATCTGCGTAATGTATTCTTACACTGCGTAAGCATAATGTCAAAGTTAAGCTGTCACAAAAAGTTAATTTATGAATGGCTTGGCGGAATTCCATGCCATATCAAAAAGTGCTTTTGTGCTGCGAGCAATCGCAGCGTCTTGTATGCGTATTACGTAAAAGTTATATTGCTCCAGACGGAAAAGGGCGACCATGTCGCCAAACACGGCACTGTCATCTCCTATACCTTCTATTGTTGCAAGACGAGATGAATAATATTTTCCAGCAACTGCGGCATAACGTTTTGAAGAACGTCTGGCTTCAGACGTGTCAGCAATTATCTCTTTTGTTCTCACCTGGTTTGTGACAATTGTAGTAGAAAGTTCGTCAAAAGTATCTGAGAAAACCTTTTCAAATGTTGAGAGATTTGTCCAAAACCGAATACTTGAGGCCTGAGCAATTTCATTATAAACACTTCGCATTCCTGCTTTCCCAGTTAAAACTCTAACCGAGGGCGCGCCTTTAATCTCACTTTGTAATGCTTTAAGCTCTGGAAGGACAGACCTAACACTTGCTGCAGCTGCTTCTGCTCGCTCAAGTAAAACCTCTGGGTTGACTGCCCTGAAATAATCCTTCTTTCCAAGAGGGATTTTTTCAAGTAACCCCTCTGTCAGTAGCTCATTAACATGTAGGTATACAGTAGGACGCTTTAACCCAGCCTTTTCGGCAATTTGCATTACAGAAGTATTTCCAAGCGACAAACATGCTAAATAGACTTTAGCTGAAAGGGGACTAAGGCCAAGGCGTAAAAGATGCTCGTTTTCTATCATAAATACTACAAAATGTCATAATATATGACATTTTTTTATGAATCATTAATATTAAATGGCTTAAAATAAAGATTTATATGTACATATATATATTACCATACATTTTTTCTGTCATAAAATGTATAATGTAAAATCAAGCTTCAAATTCCTGGGGCTTGCCATATAACAACTTGGAGGACACCAAATGC
>DASPKA010000127.1:0-17520 GCA_035628335.1 Patescibacteria group bacterium
CAACACGAGCGCCGACAGTCCTGTTGGATTAAACGTAGGTAGTGTAGCATCCGGGAGTACTGTGGCTTTTTCATGGACAGCAGAAAATTTTGCTGATACATACTGTCTCTTGTCATATGACAATAATGACCAGTCGTATTCTGGAAATCTAACTCCAGGGAATAACGGGTATAATGTTTCCGGGTCAACTGTCATGTCTCTTGGTGCATCTTCAGTGTCAAGACAGTATAAGTTTTTTCTACGATGCTCTAGCCCGTCTACCGGTAAGAGTCATTCCCGTTATGCGTATGTGAATGTGACTGCAGGCCCTGCTACCTTAAACCTGACCACATCAGTTAATGGCACAGCAGGGGCAATGGCCGCAAAAAGTGGTGATACAATAGTTCTGGCATGGACAGGCACGAACATTAATGCAAACTCCTGCGTGGTTTCTGGTCCATCGGGAGCATTGCTACCTTCTCCATCTTCCGGGTTACCTGCTTCTTCTTCAGCGAACATTACTGTCCCCACACCAACGGGAGCAACAAGTGTGCAGTATACGCTCACGTGCGCCGCTACAGCTGGTGGGAATGCTACGGCTTCGAGTCAAGTAATAAACCTTTCTGAAATAGTTGGTTTCATAACAACATCGTATAATATACCCAATCCTTTACGTCAAGGAGTGGCTTTTAACAACAGCACGACCTCTCCTGCTATACGACTCGACTGGCAAGTGCAAAACATTACTTCATGTACCGTCGAGCGTTGGTATAATGACACCACGTCGGGCGGTACTATGAGTGGAACTTTCTCGGGAGCAAGTAACAAGTATGACTCTCCTTATACACCGTTGCATAATGGTACGCTTGTGTATAGAATGACCTGTTCGTCTCCGGCCGGGACCCTTACCAAGGACACTACCCCAGCCCGAAATGTGTTACCACCACTACTCACTTGCCCAAATGGAACTGTGACTGTATTTAAAGATTACTCAGGTACGGTTGTTCCTGCTCCGGCTGTGGTCCGAGGCGTTGCTAATAGGTTTAAAGTCAAGATTACACCTGCCACTTCTGCGTTTAAACGTAATGCATCAAGTAGCTACCAAATAGTTACCACCAATGGTGTTACAGCAACCTGGGCGTGGACAGGAGCGGCCGATACCACCGAAGCGTATATTAATCTTAATGGCAGCGGAGGAGTAGGAGCCTTTACAGTGAGGGCTATAAATTTTGATGACGCGGCAGTAGGTGGAGCTACCGGATGTAATCCATCTGGACCGGGAACGATTGCAGATTCCACGCCAATCCAGGCTGAAGATGTTGCGCCTCAAGTTTTGCAATCTGGTGTGTACGCTCAGTCGGGCACCGGGTATTGGGTAACTAACCAGGGCTCTAACCTTACTTTCTCCTTGCTTATGAGAAGAGCAACGGGTTCTAACTGGGACTTTGGCGCTGTGCCCTTAGTAACACCAGGGCCAATGTTAGAAAAGCAAGATGGTACTAGTGTATCTGGAACTTTTTCAACCACATCACCAACCCCGGATGCCGCACTAACCTATAGTTTTGTCTGCGATGCAACGCCGACATGTCCTGTGAAGCAGTACTTAACCCCTACAACTATTTCCTTTAGCTATCAAATACGAGACGGTGCAACAGTGCTTGCAACGCGTACGTTTAACAGCCAAAACTTTATAGTTTACCCACCAGTAGGCGTCACTTTACTTATTAATGGCGTTTCTGACAATGTAGTCTACGCGCCAAGCGGCGGGGTGTCTACTGCTTCTTGGACTCTATCTAACTCTTCAGACGATTATTTAAAAAATTGCAGGCTAAATGACGGAGCAACAAATTATACACCTTCAACTACAAGCGCATCACTTGGGGTTATTAGCGCCAATACCTCGACAAAGATCAATTGTGGTGATGTTTCTCCAGTTACCGATGCAAATCGACGCGCAACTGACACCACAACAATCAACGCCGTACTTCCGACTAACCCCAACTCGTACAGTAGTGCAAATGCCAGCACTGCCGGGCTTGCTGTAACACCAACTGTAGCATGTACTGACACGCTAGTTACGTTCGACTTGCCAGGAGTACCTGCGGGAACTTCCTATTTAGTTGCAAAAGGAAAGCCTACATCAGGATCTACAGATTACACTGCAACTCGTGACTCTTCCGGGAAGTACTTTATCCTCTTTCCCGGTCTTGCTTCAGGGTCAGCGATTGATTTGTGGGTGGAAGTTGGAGGGGTACGGTCTACAACAGTTAATACGACCGCAAATGTCTCCACAAACTGTAACTTTAATTTAAACAATTCTGATATTGAAATTTCAAAGATTGGTGACACAGCTGCAACGTATACAAGTTATGTGGCATGCGACGGGTCCCAGAGCACGTTGGCAGACGACTCACCAGAACAGAAAGCAGACGGCGACATTACAGTTCAAATCAATCTCTGCAATCTTACTGGTCAATCAGCAACAATAAAAAACACAGCTGCAGATGCACTGGACATAAAGATTCATTTTATAAATCTCTTTAAGTCAGACGGAACAGACTGGAATGTAAATGATGTCAAGATTTACGACGACACGTACAATGGCAATAATGAAGCAACCGCAGAAATAACATCCAAGGCAAACTGCCCGTGGCAAACCAATACAAAGACAGCCACTACTTCTACAGTATGTGTGCGTGTGCTGCCAACCCCACAAAAAATCTTCCCACAGTATGGAGTCGCAAACAGGATTTGGTTGGCTAGAATAACCGGTCGACTTGCTCGTGCAACGACTGTCGGTTCTGTCTGGAAAACGTCTGCCAGCCTCGAGTACCCAACTATACTTAATGCTGATACAGGATGCACAGGCAATCTAGCACAAAGCGTAACCAAGCGCGGCTGCACCAACATAGACACCAAATACCAAATCTACATCTCCGGCCCACTCATAGAAAGGAAAGAAAAAAAATAGTTAAAAACTTCAGGAAACAAATTCAGGCTATGCCTAGTAAGAATAAAACAGCGAGCCACAGGGTGAGAGTGATCGCTGTTTTTAAATTACATGGCATTTCTTTCGTTTTGTCAAACTCTTCATTTTTGCTATAATTTAGTATACGTATGTTAACGCTTGATGAAGTTAAAAAACTCGGCTCACTTGCTCGTATTGAGCTCTCAAGTGAGGAGTTGGAACAGATGCAGAAAGACCTTTCTGCTATTTTAGATTACGTTGAAGAGCTGAAAAGTGTAGATGTAAGCGGCTTGGAAGTCCTCTCTCAAGTTACGGGCTTGGTGAACGTGCAGCGTCAGGATGAACCAAAACTTTGTGATTTTAGAGATGATATTTTTGCCAATGCACCGGAAATGAAAGACGGATACTATAAAGTGAAAGCAATCTTATAGCGAAGAGCGTAAAGCGTGAAGCGTATAGCAAATCCCGACTTGCTTCTATACCCTGCACGCTGTACGCTGTACGCTACACGCTACTATGTTTGAATACTTAGAATTATCAGAACTTAGAAATTTACTTGATACCAAACAAATTTCGTCAGTAGAGTTGACGAAGTATTTTTTACACAGGATTAAGTCTCTGGACGAAAAGTATAACTCGTTCGTGACAGTCACAGAAGATGTGGCTCTCGCGCAAGCTGCACAAGCAGACGAGTTCCTTGCTTCACCGGGAGAGAACCCAGCTTTGTGCGGCATTCCATATGCGGCTAAAGATTTGTTTTGTACAAAGGGCGTTCGCACGACTGCGTCTTCAAAAATACTAGACAACTATGTTCCGCCGTACGACGCTACTGTAATAACCAAACTTAAGGAGCAAAAATCAGTACTACTTGGTAAAACAAATCTAGATCAATTTGCCCACGGCTCTTCAACCGAGACTTCTGCCTATGGGCCATCTAAAAACCCTTGGGATACTTCCCGCATCCCTGGGGGCTCTTCTGGTGGTTCAACTGCAGCGTTGGCAGCCGGGCTTTGTCCATGGGCACTTGCAACAGAAACCGGCGGCTCCATTCGTCTGCCAGCATCACTTTGTGGCGTTTCTGGCTGGAAGCCAACCTATGGCAGGGTTTCGCGGTATGGTTGCATTGCCATGGCTTCTTCGTTGGACTCTATGGGCGCTGTAGCGTATTCGGTTAAAGATTTAATCATTTTGGCAAATGTTCTTTCCGGCCAAGATCCGAAAGATTCAACCACTGGTCACAAGACTGCAAATTTTACCGTGAATTCTGATATAAAAGGTTTGCGCATTGGTATTCCAAGAGAGTACTTCATAGAGGGTATGGAAGCTGGTGTTAAAGCCAAAATAGAAGAAGCAATAAAGGAAATGGAAAAACTGGGCGCGGTTATAAAAGAAGTTTCAGTTCCTCATACCAGGTACGGATCTTTGGTGTACGCAATTGTTTGCCCGGCTGAAATTGCATCAAACCTCTCCCGATACGACGGTATCCGCTACGGCTTGAGTTCAAAGGAAGCAAAAAGCTTATACGAAGTATACGCAAAGACTCGGGACGCTGGTTTTGGCGACGAAGCGAAGCGACGCATATTAACCGGTACGTATGTCCTTTCTGCCGGGTATTACGACGCCTACTACAAGCGAGCGCAGAAGATTCGCCGCTTGCTCGTAAATGAGTTTGAAGAAGTCTTTAAAGAGGTAGACGTTCTCGCTGCTCCTTCGAGCCCAAACGTAGCTGTGGCCATAGGCGAAGCAGCTTCAAACCCACTGTTTGGCTACATTGCTGACCAGCTTAATATACCATCTTCTTTAGCTGGGCTTCCTGCTGTGTCAGTGCCTTGTGGTTTTGCTGCGCCTTCTGATGGCGGTAGCACCCACATGCCGGTCGGCTTACAGTTTATGGGTCCACAATGGGGTGAGCAGGCAGTCTTTAATGCAGGCCTAGCATATCAATCAGTAACAGACTGGCATAAGCAGCGTCCGAAGGCATGAATTATGAATTAGGAATTTTGAATTATGGATGAAGTCAAAGACGGATATAAGCCTGTCATAGGGCTTGAAATACATGTACAACTGAAGACTAAGTCTAAAATGTTTGGCCCAGCTCCAATGGGAGAGGCTGAGGAGGCAAATGTGAATATAGACGAAATAGTTACCGGAGAGCCCGGAGTTTTGCCGGTTGTAAATAAAGAAGCGGTTCGCTTAGGTGTAATGGCTGGTTTGGCTTTAAACTGTACCATACCTGAGTTTTCCAAGTTTGATCGCAAGCATTACTTCTATCCTGACCTACCGAAGGGCTACCAAATTTCACAGTATGACGAACCCATAGCACAAAAAGGGTATGTAAATGTCACCATGCCCGATGGCAGAATAAAACGAGTTGGTATAACGCGTGCGCACTTAGAGGAAGACGCGGGTAAAAACGTCCACCCTGAAGGATTACCATATTCCCTGGTTGACTACAATCGCGCAGGCGCCCCATTGCTTGAAATTGTTACTGATCCTGATCTTGAAACAGCAGAAGAAGCTCGGCTTTTCCTTGAGGAGTTACAGCGCATTGTTCGCTACGTAGGCGCAAGTGATGCCGACATGGAGAAGGGTAGCATGCGCTGTGAGCCAAACATATCAGTTCGTAAGCCAGGAGAAGAAGGTTTGCCTAAATACAAGGTTGAGGTGAAGAATATAAACTCCTTCCGTTTTGCTGAAGCGGCTATTAACTATGAAATTCCAAGGCAAATAGAGATACTAGAGCAGGGAGGGATGCCAAAGCAGGTAACTATGGGCTGGAACGAAAAGGAAAGTGTTACAGTGGAACAGCGCAGCAAAGAAGAAGCAAATGATTACCGCTATTTCCCAGACCCAGACTTGCCAGTGCTTCAGTTTACGCCTGAGTACCTGGACGACCTTCGCTCTCGCATGCCAGAGCTGCCGGCTGCTAAGCGTGTCAGGTTTGCAGAGGAGTATGGGTTAAAGCCTGCAGATATAGACACGCTCATTAACTCAAAAACCCTTACGTATTACTTTGAAGATGTCGTTTCTGAGCTTCGTGAATGGCAGACTTCAGATGATGCGGCAAAGAAATTAGACATACAAAAACTTATTTCGAAAGCCGCAAACTGGTGTTTACAGGATTTTTCAGCCGCATTGAACAGCGCCAATCTCAAAGATCCTTATGAGTCTCGTGTATCACCCGAGAATTTTGCAGAATTGATAGTTATGATTGAGAATGGGACGATTTCAGGGTCAGCTGCGAAAACTGTATTTAAGGTTATGTTTGAAAAGGGCGGCGAGCCTGACAATATTATGCAAGACTTAGGGCTTGCACAGGTATCAGACGAAGGGGCTATAGAAGCGATTATAGATCAAGTGTTGGCTGAAAACGCGAAAGCAGTAGCGGACTACAAAGCGGGGGCTGAAAAGTCTTTCGGTTTTCTTGTAGGGCAGACCATGAAAGCGCTTAAAGGCCAGGGAAATCCGGGTAAGGTGAACGAGCTTTTGAGAAAAAAATTACTGTAGAAACCCAATAGAAAAACCCAACTTTGGTTGGGTTTTTATCATGAATTCTTCATGGTGTTAGTTTAGTGTATGGATATCGACATTCAGTTAGTAAACGCTATAATAGCTCACAATATAGCTATAAAGGAGAAATACTATGAAGAACTTTTTTTCTAAGTTGTTGTTGCCTTTGTTTGCTTTGACGGCAATTGGCGGCCATCTTGCAGCAGCTCAGACGCTTCGAGTTGATGTAGGGGTTATAAACACGCGTGGCGGTACAAGTACCACCGCTGATTTTCCAGTAACTGTGAATAGCAGTGCTTTTACGACGGGTTATGCTACGCCTTTTGCTGCGGGTACACATACGGTAGCACTTACACCGCGAGTCGGTTATGAGTATGCTTTCTCTGGCGATTGCAACACGCTCGGCATTGTTGTGCTGACAGGAGCTCAGAATCTAATTTGCCATGTCACGGCCCAGGACCAATACGGTAAACTTACCATAGAAAAACAGTCTGTGGGGGGATCAGGTTCGTTTAATTTCAACGTAGCAAATAATAATACCAGCAACCCAAATCCTATCGGTAACTTATTACTGACCACATCAGGAAGTGGAGGAACAGCAACGCAGACATTTTTTACTGTCTTTCCAGACACCTACCTCATAACTGAAGGATCCCAAACAGCTGGATGGGCCTTGTCTATGCCTACCTGCACTAATGCAAGCGGGCAAAACATGGGAAGTGCAACTTCTAATGGTATTAGCATCGGGATTGGCAATGGTGGTGATGTGAAATGTAAGTTTATTAATACGTATACCGCTCCGAGTCAGCTATACGGCACAATAACAGTTCAAGCTCAGGTTCTTTCAGGTACTACAACTACTCCATTTGGTATTAGCATTGCTCCTGTGGGTACAGGCACTGTGTATGGGCCGGGAACTGGCACAGTTATGCACGGTCAAAACTTCAACTTTCAAGTTGGTAGCGGTACATACACGGTAACACCAGTACCACAGAGCGGATGGACACAAACAAGCACAACATGTAACAACATCCAAGTCACTCCAGGACAGACTAAGATATGTATATTTATGAACACATTTACCGGAACTACTACGCCGCAAAACGGAACGGTTGTCGTACAAAAAACTGTAGTGAATGGCTCACAAGCTACTCCCTTTACTGTGAATATAGCAAAAGTTGGAAGCGGGAATGTGGTTGGTACGAGCACGGGAACCGTAAAGCACGGACAAAGCTTTACCTTTACGGTAGGTAGTGGAACTTACTCGGTTACAGAAACTTCCCTAAATAACTGGTCAATGACTTCGAGTACCTGTTCAAACTTGCAGGTTGCCCCCGGCGCAGTCAAAACTTGTATGATAGTAAACACTTTTACAGGTACAACAACTCCTCCGGGTCAGGGTAATGGAAATCTCATAGTTAAAACTCGCGTGGTAAATGACCGCAGAGGGTTGCTCACGCCATCAGACTTCACAGTGCATGTTATGGACAGACTCCAGGACGTAGCTAACTCTCCGAGAGCCGGGTCTGCATCTGGTACAACGTATACGCTTCCAGCGGGTGTGTATCGGGTACATGAAGACTTATTTCCATTAGGGTATATTCGTTTTTACTCAGGAGACTGTGGCAGGGGTGGGTATATAACCCTCAGAGCAGGAGAAACTAAAGTATGTGAAATTACCAATAACGACTGGTAGTTCACACCTATATCGAATTCGATACAGATGTGAACTAATGAAAAGGGTTGCCTGAACATAAGTCAGACAACCCTTTTAAGGTAGTTACCTACCACGCAGCTTCAGCGGGTAGGGGTTGGATGGGGGCCGTAATGAGGCGACCGAAAATAAAAAGGTAAAGCTTTTTGCAGGGAGGGCATTTGAGGATCATGAGTCCGCCCAAGAAAATTCTCGTTTGTTGCAGGGGCTCTTCTCCACAATGGACAAGGGGAAGTTTGAACAGCTGGTTGTCCAGCTTCAAATAGCTCCGGTTGCAACCTGTGCAGTCATACACAGGGTTGCCCCCATAGCTAGTACCGGTGGGTCCGAAGACGCCTTGGGTGCAATGTTGTTGCATGCTAACTCCTTTTTAGATGCGTTATTCTTAGGCACCTCAGTGCAGAAAATGCGTACCATAGTACTATATACTATTTCTTCCCTGTGGAAAAGTGAACGGACATTAATTTGCTATACTTATTGTGGATGTAAAAAAAGGAAATAAAAGGACTTTTCACAGTAATGAAAACAAACCCCAAAAGAAATAATGCTTTTGGGAGGGGAAAAATAAAGTTCATAGCTTATATGCAGACATCTGCCGCTTATTTTGTATAAGCGCTTTTTGTTTGCGTAAAAGGTCGACCTCGGCAAAATGCCGGAGCGCAAATGTGCTCCTTCGCAAGGGGAACCCTTGCGTTAAGGGAGTCCTTGTGTTCAAGGATTTCCCTTGTAGAAGGGCACAACTTATATATTAAATTATAATTAAACGCATACAAATCTATGAAAAAGATTATAGCTTCAATTTCCATCATAGCAGCGGCGGGTAGCCTAGCTGCAGGTGGTACGTTTGCTCTGTTTAGCGACTCTGAATCTTCAACCGGCAATAGTTTTGCTGCAGGTACGTTGAACCTCACGTTCAATGGGCAAGACGGCGCTGCTGTTACTCCATTGTTCAGCTTAACAAATCTAAAGCCATCTGACACGGGAACAACTAACATTGTACTGGCGAATACTGGCTCGGTTGCCGGGACTTCCATTACAGCTTCTATCTCAGGTGCTACTTTTACGGGTACATGTACTGAACCAGAAGTTAATGACGACGCAGGAAATGCAGATGACTGTGCAGTTGTAGCTTCCGACGAAGACTCTGACCTAACCAATGAGTTGGACGAAAGCGTGGCAGTAAGTATTACTGACCTTGGAGCAGATGCTTTGCCAGGAGGTGCTGGTGCAGATGAAGATACCGTAGTTGCAACAGGTACTTTGAGTGACTTGCTCGGTGGTGGTTTGACGATTTCGGGCGGAATTGCTGCCAGTGGAAGCAGGACATTTTCCGTTGACTGGTCCATTGCCAATACAGTTGGTAATGAAATCCAAAATGACGGTGTAAGTTTCGCGCTTAGCTTCACTCTAAACCAGTAATTATACGTAGGGAAAGAGATATCTTTCCCTACTATATATAGCTGTATTTTACAAAAAGTACTGCTATATGTGGTAAATAATTATACCCTTGTGGGCACATACTATGTTAAAAATATTAAAAAGCACTTTTACAATCCTTGCTACAGCTGCACTCTTTTCCGGAGCAACATACGCAGCCTACCAGGATAATGAAACAAGCAACGCTGTATTTACCGGTGGCACTCTTGATTTGCGTATAAATGGCAACAATGGTGCGTTGAGCCCGGTTATTACCATTGGCAACCTTAAGCCCGGTGACACGAATTCTGCAAATCCTTTTCTGTTGAACTTTATCAATGACGGTACTGTAGACGGCACAGTGTTTTTGAGTGTCATTGGACTTACTCCGGTTGATGATGAGGGAGAAAACCCAGAGCCAGAGACAAATGTAATTGCAATTGATCATGAGTTTTCACAACAACTTTTATTGAATATAAAAGATTCCAACGACAACAATGTATTTACAAGTACCCTACGGGACATAGACCCAGCGTTTCTTCTGCCGCTGGGAAGTATAAATGCAGGGGCGAGTAAAGTTTTTAAGGTGATTTACGAACTTCCTTCCACCGTTGGAAACGACGTAATGGGCGACAGTACTTCCTTTAGTATAAGCGCTACGCTTTCACAATAATTAATAGTCATACATATGAAAAAACTTCTAAAGTTTACAACCATACTCTTAGGTGCTGTATCATTGCTTGCAGGGGCAACGTTTGCTTCCTTCGTTGATCAGGAGTCAACTTCTGACAACACTTTTACTTCAGGTACTTTAAACTTAAAGCTCAACGGTCAAGATGGTATTCTTTCACCTATTATGACCGTAGGTAATTTAAAGCCTGGAGACACAAATTCATCTTCACCCTTCTTACTTAATTTAACGAACGCAGGGACAGTAGATGGCTCCGTACTCTTAACACTATTTAGTACAGTCCAAGACTTTGAAGGCCAAATTCCAGAGTCTGAGACTGACACAGTTGGAACGCCTGGTAAACGACTTTCTGACAAACTTCTTATTACCATTAAAGATCAAAGTGACGTTGTTGTATATGGCCCGCAGCCAATTCGTTGTTTGAATGATAATGCTGGGGGTGCCATTACCTGTAACATGCCTGGTCCTACTCCGTTTGTTAACCTTGGAACGCTTCCTGCAGGTCAAACCAAAACCTTTAAGCTAGTATATGACTTACCCGTTGGTACAAATAACGATGTGCAGGGTGATATAACAACATTTTCTATCTCCTCTACTCTTCAACAATAATCATTAACCAATGCGGCATATAAGCAGGATAATCCTATCTTTAGGAGTTATTTCTTTCCTGGTTGGTGTTGTTACCCAGGGGACTTTTGCTGTCCTTAATGACTCTGAAACAACAAGCAATACCTTTGCCGCAGGCTTCATAGACCTCCAAATAGGCTCTGAGTGTCGTTTTAAGACCTTGGCTTCACCAGGCAGCACAACTTGTGATACTGGATCTACGTTTGTACCAACAAACATTGGTCCTCTAAACAAGTTTTTTAATTTTGGCAATCTAGAACCTGGTGATTTCGGTGCTACTAGCATAGCAATACAAAGTATTTCCTCTGATGCATGGGGTAGGCTCAAGTTTTTGAATTTAAAAAATATTGACAACAACTGCACTGAGCCTGAGCTAACCATGGAACCGGGTTGTACTCAAGACTTTACTACCATTACTTCAGGCGAGCTTCAGTCTAGTTTGTTGTTTACACTTTGGTTAGATGAGGGTGCTACAGCAGGTTTTCAGTGTTTAGGTGAACGGCGCTGCGTGCTAGACGCTACTGAAGGAGACAACTTGAAACAGTCAAATGAACCAGCCTTGACGAACGTGTTGGATGGTAGCTTAAGCCACAGTTCGTTTGCGGAGTCACAGACTATAAAACTTTCTGACGTGTTTAAGTTAGGAACACAGAATGACGCTGGCGGTAAGTTCGCAGACGGCCACATGAACCAAGACTTTACTTACTTTGTTGGAATCAGCTGGGAACTCCCACTATCATCCACCAACGCCATCCAAACCGACAGTTTCGAAGCCGACCTCCTTTTTGAGGTGCAACAGTACCATAATAATGTTGATGTGTTTACTCCATAAATTGCTTTGTAAATTTGTGCTTCATAGCGCCGAGGGCGCGAGAGGGGGAGGCTCCATAGGCCTTGGGCCATTGGAGGGGGCGACGTGAGCCCCTATAATAGCAGCAACAGTATCATAATAATGTTGATGTGTTTATACCTTAGTAATTTGTTTTATATATCCCGGACGTGTATAATAAATGGCATAATTAAGCCTAGTGAATACGCCTCATCCACTCGGGGAGACCTAGTGAGTACGTGACATTCCACCAGGGGAAACCCCTGGCTCCATGTCACTACTCTACTGTTCCGAGTTGCTGAGTCTTTTCTACTCTTTAAATATTTCATGAAAAAAGTCTTTAATATCATAAGTTGGGTATTGTTTGCTGCAGTTGCGGTTTTAGCAATACTGCTTATTGCATCAACTGGGAAGAGTACAAATAAATTTTCAGTAAAGGTAGTTTTGTCTCCTTCCATGGAACCAAACATTAAAACAGGAAGTGTCATTATTACCACTCCATCTAAGGAGTACCAGATAGGGGACGTAATTACATACTCGCGCGCGGGAAATAAGATTCCCATTACTCACAGAATAGTTGATGTCTCTATCGAAAACGGCACTCAGTATTTTAAGACTAAAGGCGACAACAACGAGGATCCGGACGATGCTAAGGTTTCTAAAATTAATATTATCGGTAAAGTTCGCTGGTCGATTCCATATATTGGGTATGGTCTGAATGCGGTTAAAAACCCTATAGGTTTTGCAGTTATCATCGTTGTACCTGCGACTATTCTAATTTATGGTGAAGTTATAAATATAAAGAAAGAACTCGAGCGCATGGCTGCTGAAAGAAAGAAAAAGAAAGTCGCCTCTGCGGGCGACCCGCCGAAGCGGCGGGAAGATAATGAAGAGAAAAAAGAAAACCCCGAAGAACCAAAAGTGTAATTAGTGTCATTCCCGCGAAGGCGGGAATCCATGTGCTTAGCAATAGGTTCCCGCCTTCGCGGGAATGACGATTAGGAGAAGACTAAAAAATAAAATACTAAAATGTTTCTTGATGACAAAAAAACGATACAGGTAATCACCATAGGCGGAAAGGGTTTCTGTCTCGTTTTTTTGATGCTTGTTTTTCTGACTCTGTTCAACAAGCCCTTGTCCGCAGCATTTGGCGCACCACTCGTTTCGCCTGATGACCGCTTTAAAATGAGTTTTTTGGATTTAGATTTAATTCCTCAATCTTTTGTTAGTGCAGATGATTCTAGTTCTGCCGGTTCTCCAAACATGCACCTTGGGCCTGGACAAGCGGTTGAAAAGAACATAAATCGCCAAGCCCCTGCATCGCTGGCGGGAGAAGTTTTGGTTCCGTACCAGTTTGATGTCACACTAACCCACACAGGTGGGGACCTGGCATTTTGCTCAATGCTTAAGCTTGCAGTGTATGACAGCCAGCCAACTGAGGGCAATCAGCTCTATCCGGCTAATCAGGCGCAGGACTCTGGGGATCTTCTTACGCAGGTGCTGGTACAAACCCCTGGCGGTGGTCAAAACCTTACGGGTGTTGGTGGGTTGGTGTTTAAGGTCTTCTACCCGGCCGATGAGCTACAGGTATACAACAAAATTTGCAAGTTTAAAATCAAGTTTCATTTTTACCAAGCCTCAGTACCCAGTCCGGGTTTGACTGGTCTGCAAGATGACGAAGAGGAGGAGTGTGTTATACAGAGCACTCCAGACTTAGACACCCTGCTGCCACGTTACGTCTCAGACACGCATTTTGAGCAGGCAAGTCCAGATCAAAACTTTGGGACTTCTACGAGTATGTTTGTAACCAGTAGAAACCTTAACCGCGACAGATATGGTGCGGTGAAGTTCAACTTGAACTTGCCGTCAGGGTCTGTAGTGAGCTCAGCAAAATTAAAATTGTTTCTTATCAGCAAGACAGGTGCAACAAGTTCCAGTGTAAATGTGCACAGGATTACTTCTCCCTTCACTCCTGCTTTTCAAGCATGGAATACTTTGCCAACTTTTGACCCAGTTCCAAGTGCGGGAACTTCTACAACAGCCTTGCTACCCAACAGTTTTGCCTACTGGGATGTGACACAAGATGTCCAATCCTTTATCAGCGGATCAGCAACAAATTTTGGCTGGATAATAAAAGACAACGTCAGTAATAGCAGTGCTTTGCGTAATTTTGAATTTGCTGCTTCTGAAAACTCTGCCCGGTATGCTCCGGGACTAGAAATAACCTTCTCTGCACCAATCGCTACAACAAACCATGTAGTTATTAATGAAGTCTTCGCAAATGCCATAGACGGCTCACCTGAAACCCAGTTCGTTGAGTTGTACAACCCGACCAGTACGCCTATTGATGTCTCAACATGGTTCATATGCGATGACACCGGCACTGTATTCTGCGACAGGATTTCCGCTGGGTCATTCCCCATACCCGCGCAAGGGTTTGCTATTATCGTTAAAGACAAAGACGCTTTAGACAACATGCTCCTCACCAACCCCTTGCCATTGCCTGCATGTACGAGCGTAAATTATCCAAATTGTGTTGTGGTTTTACGGCTTAACTCCCTCGCAGGTAGTGGTTTGGCGCCTTATGGTGATAGGTTAATTTTAAATGACCAGTTTGAGGCAGAAATAGATTCCGTTAGCTTTGGGTTAGACACAACAATAAATAATCCAGCAGTTCCGTATGCTGGTCTTGGACAGTCTATTGCTCGAGTAGTAAAGGGTTTTGACAATGACTTGACCACAGACTGGATAGTAAATGCAACACCAAACCCAGGCACTAACCCAAGTAGTACTGGCGGTGAGATAATGGTATTTACCCCACATGGTGTGTATGTTGCTGATGCTGCAAAAGGAATTCCGCCAACTTCGCAGGAGGGAAACCTCATAGTCTCTAACGAAAACTTGTTCGAGGGAGAAGTACTCGCAGGAACAGGTGATGCGTTAACACTGTGCGGAAGAAATGGAACTGATACCACACCTGAGCTGCGTAGCTATGGCCTTGGCAATGGCACACTAGTTTCTGTCTGCGAGATTTCAGTGAGCAAACCCATTTTTCTAGATGCTGTAGGTACAACATCCCCGCATACTACTGAAGCTGCTGAACCTGTAGTAGGGCCAAATACAGAAACTATAGACACTTCCACACGTGTACCTGAAGAGGCGCAAGCTCAAGAACAAGAACAAGTAGTGCCCACGCCTGATGAAAAAACTGATATAGAAGATACAATAGATGCATCGCCACCCACAACCTATGAAAGCACGCCTACTCCTGTTCCTGATGAGTCGCCGCCTGCATCTTTACCATAATTATGAGTTTACGTTTGTCACGCACATATATAGAGCACTTCCGCTTTACTAAGAGCAAAGCAGTTTTGGCATTCACACTTCTACTTGCGTGTTTGCTTCCATTGCCAGCTGTGGCTGCAAATCAAATAAACGTAACCTTTGAAAAAGATCCACTTTTTTCAGAAGCTAACTTTGCTCCGGGTCAAATAGTAACACGCTTTGCGAAAGTCAAAAACAAAACATCCAACACCCTGAGTCTTGCAGCTATGGTTGGGTCTTTAGTACCTGCGATTTCCCCAACAATTCTGCAACTTTCAGATGTTATTGACTTTCAGGTACAAGAAGGAAGTGTAACGCTGTTTAATGGCACGCTCACACAGTTTTTTCAAAGCGGGCAGGTGTCCTTAGGTTCTATAGCAGGGGGGGACACAAAGACATATAACTTTAAAGCTACCTTTAGGCTAAATGCGGGTAATTACTTTCAAGCAAGGACTTCTGAGTTTGATATAAAAATCGGCGTTGCATCAACTAGCAACCCACCTGGGGGAGGTGGTGGCGGAGGCGGGCCTCCTCCGACTGCAATGGCAATAACCTGCATACAACCGCACCAACCAACTTCAAACACGGAACGGATAAGCTTTTGCACTAACCTCTCTTCCCTAGGTCGTATCGTCTATGGGATTGCCACTTCAGTTCCAATATTCAACCCTAACTCTTCTACCTATGGTTACCAGTTCGCTGCTGGTGACACCTTGCCCGGTACGTTCCATGACATTACACTTAGAAATCTGCGTCCGAGCACAAAGTATGCGTATCGCGTAGAAGGTCGAAATGGGAACAATATCGCAGTTTCTGAGGAGAAATACTTTACAACAGCCCACGAACGGTCGGTAGCTTTTGCAACGTATGAAGTTGAGCCTCCCACGTCTCCTGCCGATTCCGAGGTGGCACCTGTGCCACAAACGAGTCTTCGACCACAGACCGCAGAGCTACAGAGAATTCCGCAGCCTGTTTCCCAAGATCCAGTACCACTCATTGTTCCGGAAAATGGGATTATAGCTGGCACAGCTACCGAGCAAGGTCAACCTGAAGCGGTGCTAACTAATACAGAAACCTATGTGAAGTGCCAGGAATTTAACGGGGTATTCTTGCTCGGTGAACTTATGTTCTTCTCGTTGATTTTTGTTGTTGGTTACTTGGCAGCGAAGCGTCGTATGAGGAGGTGGGTAGTTTACCCGGCTGTAGTCTGTGCGCTCAGTATGATATGGTGGTTAATGTTTGAGTGTAGGCCACCAGCAGTATGGCTTTTAGCAGACACAGTAGCGTATGTAATTTCGATAGCAATCATAAAACAAGGACACTCCGCGTGAGGAGCGTCCTTTAGACCTCTTGCATAACCTCATTCCCAAACCCTTGCATTTCTTGCCGGCTGCGGAATTTCCAAAAAAATTATTACCGGTATGCGATACCGCTAAAATTTTTTTGAAAACTCCTCGCTCGGCAATAAATACAAGTCTTTGGAAAGCAGGTTATGCAAGAGGTCTATTTCGCGAATTTTTTAAACCATGTATCTTGTCGTTTGGCGTACTGAAGAATTGCCTTCTTAAGGTGTGTTTCAAATTCAGTACGGCTGAGTTTTTTTTGCAAGAATAGGGAAGTAAACTTAAATTCTAAACCAAGCGCCATAAGTCGTTTGTGTGATACACCTTGGTCATGCAACTTTCGTATTTCTGCTACCATCCCCTTTTTAATTCGTGCGGTCAAACGTTTAGAAACTTTCTGTTCCAGATCTGTTTTAGACAAACTTAAAACAATCCACTTCACGTCGTACATTGGTTTTCGAGTCTTTACCCTAGGTACCTTACCGATCGCGGTAGCAATTTCAATTGCACGTATGAGCCTGAATGGATTACTCCGGTCAACGGTTTTCGCACGTACCGGGTCAAGTTTAGTTAGCTTGTCAAATAATTCAGAAGTAGAGAGTTTTGCAAGTTTTACACGTAATGCTTTGTTTGGTTTCACCTTTGGAAATTCCGTACCATACACCAATGCGTCTATCCAAAGTCCTGAGCCCCCACAAAGAATAGGGGTGCGGCCCGATGCTAGAATTTTCTCTATAATCTTTTTTGCATATCGTTGAAACTGCGCAACGGTGTATGTCCGCTTCATGCTGGCTATACTGACCCCAAAATGTTCAATACCTTCATAAAGCCCGCGATTAGTAAGAGGAACCTTGCCAGAAGCAAGGTCACCTCCGCGATATATTTGCCTTGAGTCAACTGACAAAACAGCACCGTTGTACTTCTTTGCGATTTCAACGGCGAGGTCACTTTTTCCTGTAGCAGTTTGCCCACAAACTACAATAATTTTTTGTTTCAAAGGACTGCCCTTTAAAGAGCCGTCCTTTGAAGGGTGGTTTAAATCTTTCATCTTCGTGGTATAATATAGCTAATGGGTAATGTGAATCTTAGCAATATTTTAGGTCATAAGAAAGCCTTACA
>DASPKA010000128.1:0-3937 GCA_035628335.1 Patescibacteria group bacterium
AAATTTCCAAAATAGCTTCAACAAAGTTCACCAACTTACCTGGTATTCCGGTCTTTTGGTAAGACCCGCTTACAGAGGTCTTAATGATATACCCAATAATAACAAAACCTATCATGGTCGCGCTCGAGTTAATCAAGGTATTGGTAATAGGAAAGCCCATGAAAGTTGTAATAGTTTCCGCTGCTAGCGGTGGTATAGATGCTGCCATAATAGATTCTTCAATAATGTATGAAAATTATTTAGGTGGCATGAAAGGCTTTATAAGACGGTAGAACCATACTCCAGAGCAGAGCAAAGCCACGCCAACCCCAATGTATAAGTAATATTCAGTTCCAAGCTTAGCATCTATCCATTTTCCGGTATAGCTAAATACAAGCAATGGAAGCGCAATCATAAAACCAAACTCAAGGGCAAGTGATGTTGGGTTTGGCTTTTCTCCCATAAATAAATGGTTTTCTTTGATTTAATGCTATGTTTAAGAGGTCATTATGTCAATACCTGTAAATTTCGAGGGGTCTTTACAAAATGTCTTATTTATGCATTAAAAATAATATTCTTTAATTTTTGTTTTCCATTTTTTTCAGCAAGAATAAATTTCATATCTTTCCATAAAGTACCCTTGTGCATACGCGTATGGTCTAAAATTTCCAAAAATTCTGGGTATGAAAGTTCTAAAATTTCAATTTTTTCCCCTCCATCAAGCTTTTGATCAACTACCTTAGTACAATCATTCGCTATAAAAACATAGATTGCATCAACCACGGGGAAATTATGTCGTATGACCTTCCATAGTCTGATTTTCTTCGGCTTCATGCCAGTTTCTTCTAAAAGCTCCCGTAAAGCTGACTGCCGTGCGGATTCTCCGACCACATCCATACGACCACCAGGAAACTCATAAAATGTAGTTCTCAGGTGCGGCTGACGCTGTTTCAGCAAGATAATCTTATCACCTTTTGTGGCAATCGCATAGGTGCTGTACTGCCGCTGAACCGCCTCAAAGATTCTGGTAGTACCATCATACACCACTTGGTCCCACTGGAATACCTCAAAAAGCACACCTTTAAATACAGATTTTGCGTGTTTAGGTATATACCCCATAGTAAGTCACTTTTTCCAGTCACCTGCATTAAAACGATTTCTGGAGTTCAAATGCCAGCGGTGAGGACTTGTTTTTTTTATTTCATTCCAGATCCGCTTTGCTGATTCTGTGTAGAGTTTTTCTGAAACCTGATTTCGAAGTTCCACCCATTCCTGTACATTATTTCCTTTGCTTGTTTGTTCTGCTAGCTCGAAGTCCACATCTAAATTGTCTGCATCTTTTACTATTTTAGCTTCTAAGCTCGCTTTGTCTTTATATTCGTTAAACAGCGAAATCATCTCTTCAAAAGAAGTTCCGGTAAAAATGTCTTGAACTGCAAGCTCGTCATTACGGATCGTGTACTGACGGCTTAAGTAATTTACGTCGCCAGTTCTTGTTTCCAGTAGGTCATGCAATAACGCAATCTTCAAGAGCTTCTCTGTGTTTACACCCTGCTCCTGCTTTGCAATAGTAAGAGCTATCCAAGCGACCCTAAAGCTATGTTCGGCATTATTAGCAAAGTCCGGACCCAAGAATTGCTTCCACGTCCGCTCTACAAACCTAAGCGTCCCAATTTCATATAGTAAGTCTATATCCTTTTCCATAAAAATGGAGCCGAAAGTGGGAATCGAACCCACGACCTACGCGTTACGAGTGCGTCGCTCTGCCAACTGAGCTATTTCGGCGTTCTGATTAGTTTTGCATTTCTTCTTGGGGTTCTGAGAGGATTTGTATGGCTTGGTCTACTTCTGTGCTGGGGAGCATAACTTTGAAGTACATACTGTTTCTGCTGACATACGCAAAAGCGGTAGCTTTCTGAGTCTCATCTGACATCATGACAGGATGCAAGCCTTCTACTTTCAACCTCCCAGTCAAAACCACTGCATCACTCTCATCTAACAGACCCTTAAATTTTACAAAATCATGTGCCATTTGTACTACACTTCTTCAAATACGCCTGACTGCTTGTTTTTCCGGACTTTATCCCACGGAAACACTCTTCCATTCATAGCCACATAAACTCCCGACGATAAAGACTGAACAAACGCAAGCGCACTACCCAAATTAAACAATCCATCAGAGCTTCCGAACTTATATGGAATCATGGCGCCAGTTATTACTATGGTTTTGTCTCTGCCTGCCTCTGCCAACACACGCGCAGTCTCAACCATCGTATCTGTCCCATGGGTTATAAGAATTTTCTGTTCCAGAGCCTGCTTGCAGTTATCCAAAATGTGCAACCTGTCTACTTCGGTCATTTCAAGACTATCAATCATCATTAAGGTTTCAACATCCACATCTAGCTTACAGCGACCTAAAGCCAACATCTCAGGCAAATGAGTGTCCTTAAAGTATAACTCTGCCGTAAGTTCATTATACTCCTTATCAAACGTCCCACCCGTCACAAACAACTTTATTCTCATATAAATAATCTCTTTTTGGAGCGGGTAAGGGGAATCGAACCCCTCTCTCAACCTTGGGAAGGTCGCATACTACCGATGTACTATACCCGCATAATAAATTTTACATAGGCGCAAAGCGCCGAGAGGGGGGCTCTGAAGGTCTTACCATTGTACTAATCCCACTAAATTTTACGCTTAAATATCTTACAGCTAAATTCCCTCTTAATCAAGGAGGAAAATGTTTTTTTCTTGGGCTAACTTTTTTTCCAAATACTGATCAAAGCCGTCTACTTTAAAGAAGATCTGATAAACATCATACTTAGGCTCAAGCAAATCTTGCGTGTCTACCGCGTTAATAAAAATCACGTGTGCACCGTACCTGCTATAAACAATTTGTGGGCGTTCTACTTTACTAAAGTCTACCGAGGAAACCACTTCAGGCAGTAAGCTATTTTTCTGTACAAAACCCAAACCTCCTCCAAAGCTTTTTGAAGCACTATCTTCGGAATACTTCATGGTTAATGCAGAAAAATCTGCCTGAGAATTTACTTTCAGTATATCTGCAAGCATCTTATAACGTCTGTCTTTCTGGAACTCCTGTTTTACCCATGCAGCAGCAAGTCGCCTACGGTTTATGTTAGTCACAATAGAAAACTTCCTAACTTCGCCTGAGGGAGCTGATGCAAGCGCGGGAAGAGCTGCGTCTTGCGCTATTTCTGCTGCACTTGGCGTTAACTTCTGTTGTGAAGCTAAGTAGGCTAAACCCTTACTTTGCGTAAAAATCTTCCACGCCTGGTTTATGCCAGCATTCTGTAAGTTGTTTGAAAACTCATACGCAGGTGCGAACTCAGAGTAACGGATAACAGACCCATACGCATATCCGACGGGCAAATTTAAACGCTTGAATAGCAAAAGCTTAACTGTTGAGCTAGCCGGATGTGTGTAGAGCCAAATCAAAAATAATAGTACAAGCAGTATGCATGTTGCAAACCAAACTAGCTTTTTCTTAGAAATTATCATCTGCAAAAAAATAATCTAACCATGACTGGAAATTGGAAATTTCCGGCATTATCTCGGTTGATGGCTTTGCAGCTACCCCGACAGGCACAACACGGTCGTCGTTAAAACTTACTACAATCTCACCCTCTTTCTTCAAGTTAAATTGCTCACGCGCTAACTTCTCTTTACCAGACAACTTAGACAAAAACTCAACCTTTTCTCGTAACTCTTCATTTTTCTTGTTGTAATCATACAATTGCGAGCGAAGCATGTCTATTTCAGTTGTAATTTTGCGGTTTCGGTCAAACTGAGCCTTAACTGCTGGAGCGAGTACAGCTAAAACAACAACACAAAACAGTGAAAAGAACACAAGCCAACTAGTTTTAAGATTTTGCAGCATACTCGGTATTTTTTGATTTGAGAAACCAAATCAAGTTTTTGATTTTCGAAATGTCGT
>DASPKA010000129.1:0-6761 GCA_035628335.1 Patescibacteria group bacterium
TTCAAAAACAAGCCGCTCAGTTGAAACAGCATCAGAAGGGTACAGCACTGTCATACCTTTTACAGCACGAAACATCGCTAAGTCCTCTAATGCCATTTGGGAAGCTCCATCTTCTCCAATAGAACAACCTGCATGACTGCCGGTAAATTTTATATTGCTGTTTGAGTACTGACTCATACGGATTTGGTCGTAGGCGCGGCTAAAGAATGCAGCAAAAGTGGAGATAAACGGAACTTTACCTCGTGTGGCAAAACCCAACGCAGTACCGACCATGTTCTGCTCCGCTATAAACATCTCATAAAACTTTTTTGGATTCTGCTTCTTAACTGTCTCAGCAAACGTAGAGTTAGAAACCTCTGCATCTAATACTATCATATTGTCCATAAGTGGCTCTAAGTTCTTTAGGGCGTTACCGTAAGCCTTACGCGTAGACACGGCCTCTCCGGTTTTGTACTCAGAAATAGGCAATTGGTCAGGCAGGTGTGCTACTTTTCTTGGGTGAATGCTTTCGGGTGGCTCAACTGTACCCACTAACATTTTATCAACTTCACCGAGTTCGGCCAAAGCCTTGTCGAGGTCTTCCCAGGAGAGCGGCTTACCATGCCATCCTTCTTTGTCTTCAATAAACGAAACCCCTCTACCCTTTAATGTTCGAGCTAAAATCACAAATGGTTTCCCTTGCATAGAACGCGCCTTCTCGTATGCTTCAGTAATTTCAATAATATTGTGTCCGTCTATGACAACGCTACTCCACCCAAATGCTTCAAACTTCTTCTTATAGCTTTCTGTGTTAGTACCATACAGCGTTTCTCCACGCTGACCAAGACGATTTATGTCTATTATAGCTATTAGATTGTCCAATCCATAAAAACTTGCAATCTCAGCCGCTTCCCATACACTTCCTTCTGCAGTTTCACTGTCCCCCATAAGGACATACGTACGATATGTTGCATTATCTGCCTTGGCAGCAAGCGCCATGCCGACTCCTATAGAAAGCCCCTGACCTAAAGAACCTGTCGCGGCTTCGGTATACCTAAAGTTCATTGTTGGATGACCTTCAAGACCAGAGTCAAAATGCCGCAGGGTCATAAGCTCATCTTCAGAAACTTTTCCTGCGGCTGCATATGTAGCATACAACAGCGGAGCCGCATGTCCTTTGGACAGGATAAATCTATCGTTATTTGGAAATAAGGGATTCTCCAAATCAGCCTTAAAATGCCCTCCAAAAAACAGCTCAGCAACCAAGTCCGCAGCGGACAAACAACTCGTAGGGTGACCGCTTCCGGCCACAGTTGTAGTTGTGAGCGAATAATATCTAATCAGTTTAGCAATCTCTCTTACGTTA
Organism: Patescibacteria group bacterium; assembly: GCA_035628335.1. Taxonomy (GTDB): domain Bacteria; phylum Patescibacteriota; class Doudnabacteria; order UBA920; family UBA920; genus DASPKA01. Next base: position 1,346 of record DASPKA010000129.1, read on the forward strand.
TTGGCCATAATCAAGTCGAAAGTCGAAAGTCCGTAAAGTCGAAAGTCATAATATACTTTGTAAATTCTCCACTTTATGGACTTTATAGACTTTAAGGACTTTCGACTAGTTATATCTTAGCATAAATGCAAAAAAACCGCTCTTATTTATGCGGATTTTTTGTGGATAACTGATTCTACTTTAATTGTCTTTACAGTAAAATCTTTACCGCGAAGCCGGGGATCTTCTGAAAACTGCTCTATTTCTTTACGAAATGCGGGAGTACGCTTGGTCAAAATATATTCCCTCTGCTGCTGCTTGCCCAACACCCCTGCTATTCCACGATGCCTGCGCAAATAGTCTTTAAGTTTTCTTGGGACAATCTCATCTTGAGAAATAATCTTAAGCTGTTTGAATTTCTTCCTCGCGTAATCTTTCAAGAGTGCGTAATGGGTGCAGGCTAGAAGCACCTCACGTGCCCCATCCTTACGCAAATTTTCTATACACCGGGCCAGTTCCAGCTGAGCTAACTCTCGTTTCCCTGCATCGATTAAGCCAGCCAGCACTTTTGATTGTCGTGTCCAGACTTTTGCCTTTGGATTAATTTTTTTAAATTCTTTACCATATACACCGCTCTTAACAGTAGCTGGTGTTGCGAGCACCCCTACACGTGTTACACCAATTGTCGCTTCTACGGTAGGTACAATAACCCCAAGCACACGACGGTTTGGGTAGTGTTTGGGGAGCCAGGTACGCTGGAGTTTTCGAAGTGCGCGCGCTGAAGCCGTATTACATGCTAAAATCACCAATACGCAGTCTTTCGCAAACAAAAAGTCTACGGCATCCCGCGTCAGACGGTAAATGTCTGATTGTGTGCGAGAGCCGTATGGCATATGCTTTGTGTCGCCCAGATAGATATAGTTATACTGGGGTAAAGCTTGCATGACCGACTTCAAGATAGTCAGCCCCCCTAACCCACTGTCAAAAACTCCGATTTTCATAAATACTTCTTAATTTTCTGTAAAATACTTTTTCTAAAGAGAACCCGAGTACCCAAATGACCGCCTTTGTTCAAAGTAATGATCGGCGCACCAAGGTCATGTGCAAATTGTTTGACAGCTGGGTACGGCACTGACTCGTCATCTTTGGCGTGTATAAAAATAATTTTTTTTGGGTCAATTTTTCCTATCTCTGTTGCTGGGTTGTAAAACTTTCCAGCATACAGACGCTTCCAGCCATATTTAGCAACCCTGTAACCGTTCCCAAATGCTTCACGAAAGAATCTTACCGTAAAAGTAAAATTCTCAACACCGTTCTCTATTTCCGGCCAGTCTACAACTGAGGAAACCGCAATGACAGAACTTACTTTTGTGTGTTTAGAACAAAGCAGCGCAGCAGGCCCGCCAAATGAAGAGCCGACTAAAATAATCTTTTTAATCCTAGGCCTGTAATGTACTCCATCCCAAATCGACACAAAACCCTTTTCAAATTGGGCAATGGTGTCTTGAATGTCTATTTCTGGACTGCGCTGTAAGAAGGTACCATCACTTTCCCAGGAACCTCGGTAACGAGGTACAACACAAAAGTACCCAAGCCTAGCAAACTTCTCAATGAATGCACACTTAGGGTACGTAGGTGCTCCAGAGGCAATGATCACCGCCTTACCATTCGCGCGTCCTACAGGTGGGGCGAATTCACATACTATTTCCTTATTAATCCTGGCACGTAATATTAGCATATTGTAACTATTATAATATAAAATACACCGTCATGGAGCCTTGTCCATGACGGTGTTTTTTGCGGTCCCTCAGCTTCCGCTTGTTTTGAAGCTCATACGCCACCTGATCTGGGACAAGAACATTCCCTTGTGCGTCTCTAAACGTTTCATCCTGGTACACAAGCTTAAGACCTCCTCCTCTTAAGTAGAGCAACTCAAAGCTTGTGTTACCCCAATGAAACCCTCCGAACCATACACTGTATGGGTGTTTAACCTTTGAAAGATGTGCCATAAGTGCGAGTGCTTTTGGAAATGTAAGCCACCGTTGGCCACCTCGTGGTCTTCGGGGGTTTATACCCCATTGGTCATAGTCGAGTACTTCGAACTTGTACAAGCCAACACGCATAGAGATATCATCGAGCCCACTTGCAACCAAAAACCCGAAATCCTTGCCGGTGTGTCGAATCAAAGTGGCAAACTCTCTATACATACGACTTATGTACTCATGTCGCAGTGTTAAGCCCTCGCGGTCCAGAAGCGACACACGACTCCCAAAGATTATGTCCTCTAGCATGTCTCTCAAAGAAAACCTTGCAGGTATTCGCAAATTCATGAATTGCTGGAGCACCGGACCTGTGCGGATACGACCAGGCACAATTAGATTCAGGACATTCCCCCTCTCTGCCCAATAAGCTTCTACCTCCTCAAGGAGGTTGTCATTTACTGGCGGAAGCTCAAGAACATCTTCAGTTTCCATACTAACCTCCTCTATTTTTTACTTGCTAAATTGTTAATTTTTACGTAATCTTACACTATACAAGAAAAATAAAGAAAATATGACGAATGGCTATTAACCAAAACAAAGATTCAATAAAATTTCACGAACATCAAGATCATTTTGACCTGCCAGACGACCACCATATGGCAGAATCTGAGGTTATTTGCTTTACCAGTGGGGGACGCGAAATTTGTGTACGGGCTGGGGATTTACCAAAACTCTTCAAAGGAAAAAGCCGCGAGGTTTCTTCGTGGACAATAATGAAAATACAGGCGGAGTTCGTGAAAGGCTTTGACTTTCTTAAACGCTACAAAAAAGCAGCATCTATTTATGGCTCTGCACGTGGCTCACTGGGCAACGGCGTGTACGAAGAAGCGCGAAAGCTGGCGTTTAACCTCGCAAATTCAGGTTTTGCCATAATCACGGGCGGAGGACCTGGGATAATGGAAGCAGCTAACAAAGGTGCGTTTGAAGCGGGCGGGCGGAGTGTTGGAATTAACATCAAGCTCCCTACCGAGCAACGTACCAACACCTATGTTAAAGAGTCTGCTGGTTTTGACTTCTTCTTCACCAGAAAAGTCATGCTAGAAACCGCATCTTCATTATACATTTTTTTCCCTGGTGGGTACGGAACCATGGATGAGTTCTTTGAAATGATCACCCTGATCCAAACTCACAAAATACCAAAGATACCAATCATCCTGGTTAACAAAGCATTCTGGCAGCCATTAGTTGACTGGCTCAAAGTTACCGTCATGCAAGAAAACGGTGCTATATCTCAAGCCGAATATAACCTCTTCACCTTAGTCAATAATGCAGACGAGGCTTGGGAGTACATTAAAAAACTTCCGAAAGAGAAACACTTGTTTGATTGATTTACTCGAACACTTTAGGAAGTGAGCGCAGGGCTTTGCCCGGAGCGAACGAGGAGCGGCAAGCTTACGTAGTCCGCAAATATAAAAATATGCAACAAGAAAAACACCTCCCGGACTCTGTTGTCCGAGCGGTGTTTTTGTGCTATGCCAGTTGAAAGTCGCCTTTTTCACTGAGAAATTCGAGTATTGTGGATGAATCCACAAAATTCTCGGACACACTCGCCCATAAGTTTCCCATATGTCCTGCGACTTCTATCAGATTTTGAAATGAATGAACCTTTATCACAGGGCTACCTCCGGAGCCGCTACAAACAAACCGCACAGTTACTAATATATATGGACCAGTGGGTTTGTCCAAAAATTCCGCCGGAAGGGTCCCGAAACGCTGTGCCAGGGCATGAGTGAACTTAGGCCAGTCATTGCTGACTATCGCGGTATTGGTATAACCGCGTTGAAAAGCCGACACCCCGTGAACAGTGCAAATGGGGAAAAGAGTAAGACTTATCTGTGACATACCATCTCCTTTTTGAAAATTTTTTGATCAGACTCCCTAATAGAGGAATATATATATTTTACTGTGATTATTCAATACCAAAATTGAATCATAATCTCATAATCTAAAAAGCCAGACTCGCGATATTCCAATCTGGCTTTTGATACAAGAGAGCTTTTAACCCATTAAGGGAAATATACCAAAGTAAAGGACCGTCCTTTGATCTAACAGAACTACAAAAAAGGAAGAGCCAAACCTGCAAAATTGTAGGTTTGGCTCTTACGCTAGACCCAAAAGCTACCGACCCACGAGCGGGGTAGCTTCCGAGGTTTGTTGAATAGTTCGAGCCGGCGCGGAGCCGAACTCATCTGAGATCGCACGGGAGGCTACCGCACTTCCCCCAGAATGAAGTAGTGCAATACCGCCGACCTCTCCAAAGTACCCGGGCACGACTACCCGGTAGTCTTTGAGCTTTCCACTGGCCAAGCTCGCTGCCACAATCTCATTCTGCATAGTGAAAAGCATTGTGCCGGTTCCTGGGTCATAGGTCCCGGCCACATTTGGCCCAAAGCGGATCTCCAAGTCGTCTACCGAGAGTAGCACGGGCCTGAACACGCCCTGAACCGAAACTATCTCATATACGCTCCCCTTGTATCCCGGCGAGCCATCTCGCGCGGGCACTCGGGCTGTGAGTACGAAGATCCTACCGTTCACTTGGAAGATGTGAACTGGCACATTCAGGTTCAAAATGAGTTTCGGCTCGGGCGCTTGCTTGCCGCTTTGGTATACTGGGACACTAAACACCGCTTCTTGGAATGGATCAATATACCAAATGTTTGACCCTACCAAAGTGCTGCCAGCGGTGATAAAGCTGTGGTTCCTCGGGAAGCTCTCTTCGTCAGTTGCGACCGAGGTGGTTTTGTCTATGGCGAAGTCCACAGGCAAGAAGTAACCCGCGCTGGTCGGAAGGTAAACAAACCTTCCATCGGACGCCGTGCCTTCTACATATGCCGACAAGAGTGGATGGGGGAACACCGCCTTAGTTTGAAAATCACTGCCGAGGTCTACGGTAAAAAACTTACCGTACGCCTCGACGATCAAGCGCCCCTTGACGTTTAGTACGTTCCCAAAAATCTCATTACGTTCCAAAACGAACGCAAGACTACGCAAACGTTTCGCGTCCGGCGCGCTAGCGACGAGGACCAAACCGTTATCCGCGGATGTGAACGCGAACGGCGGGAGTTCGCCGGCCTGAGGTGCGGAAATCGTGCCGGCAAAACTTTTCACATGCAACTTGGCGGCATTTTGCCCTAACCCGTTCTCTGATCGGATCCTGGTATTTTCAGCACGCTCAGCCATCCCTTGTTGCCAGATGCGCTTGAGCATCTCGGAACGGCTTTCTTGCGCTGTGGCGACCAAGACGAGCGCCAAAACCACAAACAATGCGCTCAGCATGAGCGCGGAAACGAGTTTTTGACTATTCAAAACATTTTCTCCTGTTTCATTGTAAACCCCATTTGGGGCATCCAAGTGTTCTCCGACCTGGAAAACACGCAATTGAAGACTATACAATA
>DASPKA010000130.1:0-23749 GCA_035628335.1 Patescibacteria group bacterium
GGGCAGGAGAGAAATAGGCCATGGTATGTTAGCCGAACGAGCGGTGGAAGTTTCGCTTCCGACCCAGGAGTCATTTCCATACACTATGCGTTTGGTTTCTGAAATCATGTCTTCCAACGGGTCGACTTCCATGGCATCTACCTGTGGTTCTACTTTGGCTCTCATGGACGCAGGGGTGCCGATAAAAGAAGTGGTTGGTGGCTGTGCCATGGGTCTGGTTATGGACGAGGCTGATACCAGTAAGTTTAAAGTTCTGACAGATATTGCCGGACTTGAAGACTTCAACGGCCATATGGACTTCAAGGTGACAGGTAGCGAGACCGGTGTAACTGCGCTTCAGTTAGATATTAAAGTAAAAGGTCTCACTTCGGATATATTAGAACAGGCTCTAAACCAAGCAAAGCCTGCACGTGTACACATAATTTCTAAAATGAAGGAAGCGCTTGCTGCACCCCGTTCTGAGCTTTCAAAGTATGCACCGCGCATTGTTACGTTTGAGATTAAACCTGACAAAATACGTGAGGTTATTGGTACTGGTGGAAAGGTTATCAATGAAATTATTCGTGTTACTGGGGTTAAGATTGACATTGAAGACTCAGGTCAAGTATTTGTTGCGGGTGTAGACTCAGAAAAAGTCGAAGAAGCTGTTAAATGGATTAAAGACATTGTCCGAGAAATACAGCCTGGTGAAATTTTTGAAGGCAAGGTGGTCCGTCTTATGGATTTTGGAGCATTTGTTGAGCTCCTTCCAGGTAAAGACGGGATGGTGCACGTCTCCGAACTTGCAAATTACCGTGTAGGTAAGCCAGAAGACGTTTGTAAGGTAGGGGATACCATGAAAGTCCAAGTTCAAGAAATAGACGACATGGGCCGCATAAACTTAACCCACAAACCTTTTGCTCCCAAGCCTACAGAAGAACAACTCGCGGCGTCGCGTCAGGGAGGGTTTGGTAGTCCCCGTGGAGGTGGAAGGCCCGGTGGTCCACCGAGACACGGTGGCGGAGACCGCGGACCAAGAAAGCCAAGGTTTTAGTTTTAAAAAATCGTCTTCCAGTTAAAGCTGGTAGACGATTTTTTTGCCTATAGCTGTATGGTGGACCTGTCTGAAGCGTTTTTTTACGGACCGGAAGTGCTTGATCATCAAGAGTGGTATTGAGAAAGACAGCAAAAGCAGTGTACTACCAGTTTAGTTTGCTTCATTTGGCTTAATATGGTAGAATCATTTTCTTACATGGTTTATTTTGATATATTAAAAAAAGATATTAACTCTAGAGCCAGAAATGGTATTTTGCACACTGCGCATGGAAATGTGGAAACTCCAGTGTTTTTACCGATCGGCACCCGTGGGTCTGTGAAGACTGTAACCAATCAAGAGCTGAAGTTCTGGGGAGCACAAATGATTTTGGCAAATACCTACCACTTATGGCAACGTCCTGGTGATGCGCTTATCTATAAGGCTGGTGGTCTTCATGGCTTTATGAACTGGCAGGGACCCATTTTTACTGATAGTGGTGGGTTTCAGGTTTACTCTTTGGCAAAGACACGTAAAGTTATGGAAGCTGGTGTCCTGTTCCAGTTTGATATGGATGGCAGACAAGAAATCCTCTCTCCAGAAAAGTCCATTCAGATACAGGCTAACTTAGGCAGTGATACGTGCTTGATACTAGACGACTTTCCAGGGTATCCATTTGAACACAGCAGGAGTCAGGCATCTATAGAACTAACGGGCCGATGGGCTGAGCGTGCGATAAAAGAACACCTGCGGATTAAGGAGTTTGGTGAACCTATTAATCCGGGTCAGAAGCTTTGGGGAATTGTTCAAGGTGCAAGTTTTGAAGATTTGCGTGCAGCGTCGGCTAAACAAATGACAGCATTGGGATTTGAAGGGTTTGCGATTGGCGGAGTTGCAGTTGGGGAGCCTCATGAAGATATGATGCGTGCAGTTGAATTTTCACAAGCTGAATTACCTGAAAGCGCACCCAAACACCTACTGGGAGTAGGTACTCCGTATGACATTATTCAAGCAGTTGCGCGTGGCATAGACAGTTTTGATTGTGTAATTCCTACAAGGGAGGCCAGGCACGGAAGGTTATATATTTCAGCAAAAGATGAAGAAGGTAGAGAAGGCTACACTACATTAGATATACGGTTAGAAAAGTTTAAAGAAGATTTTACACCATTAGACAACACTTGCGACTGCTACGCCTGTCTGACCCACAACAAAGCCTACATTCGCCATCTGTTTGCGGTAGATGAACCGTTGGGGATTAGGCTCGCTACCATGCATAACCTCCGGTTCTATTTGAATTTTATGAAGAAAATTCGTACGGCAATAGAATACGACTTTTTTGGAAAAATGTTGTCTGAATACAAACAAGTAGAGTAGTTTCGGCCAGTGCAATTCTTCCCACGGTTTGTGGGAAGAAAAATCACTGGCTGAAATTCTTGCAGGAGGAAAACGATGGGACGAGTATTGCTTGGCTTCGTTTTCGCAATCATCGTCTTGGCAGTTACTTTTATCAGAGCGATGAAGTATGACAGAGAGATTGAGTGAATTATTACACATCCTAGGTGCTATTGCCTGGGGTTTCGCAGAGGTGATTTGTTTGCTATTTGCCGCCTTACTCATTTGTTTTGCCGTGTATGGCTTATATCAAAAAAGTAAGGCAGGTCAGGAGGATGTATGAGGTTTCTCAAATCAATGCTCAATGTAATCGTATTCGTTATCGCAGTTCCATTCCTTGTTGCAGCGGCTGTATTTGATGTTTTATTTCTGCATCAAGCGGAGAAGGAATTCAAGAAAAAGAGACAGTCAACTTAACGGACAGTACGGTCCGCATGGTGGAAATAGTTTTAAGCCGTAGGATACAGATTTGCCTGTAATCTACGGCTTCTTCATTTTTAATAAGATTTCCAGTATACTGAATGTATGAATGAACAAGATTTAATGGAAAAGATAGTTTCTCTTTGTAAGCGTCGCGGGTTTGTTTTTCCTGGAAGTGACATATATGGTGGACTTGCGAACTCCTGGGATTTTGGCCCCGTTGGTACCGAGTTAAAGAACAACATTAGAGAGTGGTGGTGGCAGCGGTTTGTGCAGTCACGTTCAGATATGGCTGGTATAGATGCTGCTATAATGATGAATCCAAAAGTCTGGGAAGCCTCGGGACATGTAGCAAATTTTTCTGACGCACTTGTGGACTGTAAAAATTGCCAGGCAAGACTTCGTGCTGACCATTTAATAGAGAATCAGTTAGAGGGTGTTAAAGTAGAAGGAGTGAGTCCTGCTGATTTAAGCAAAATAATTTTTGAAAACGAGCTGGCCTGTCCAAATTGTGGCAAGACCGGGCAATTTACTGAAGCAAGAAAGTTTAACTTGTTATTTCAAACTCAACTCGGTAAACTTGAAGGCGACAAGAGTGTGGTGTATCTGCGTGGTGAAATTGCTCAGGCGATGTTTGTTAACTTTAAGAATGTTGTTCAGACTTCTCGCTTTAAGTTGCCCTTTGGTATTGCTTCGATAGGTAAAGCATTTCGAAATGAAATAACCCCAGGCAACTTCATTTTCCGTACGCTTGAGTTTGACCTTATGGAGTTTGAGTACTTTATCCGTGAAGAACAGTGGCAGGAACAGTTTGAGTACTGGCTCTCCCAGCAACAACAGTGGCTTAAGGATATGGGTTTTGATTCAAGCAATCTACGGGTACGAGAGCATTCACAGGACGAACTTTCACACTATAGCAAGCGAACGGTAGACATAGAGTATAATACTCCCTTTGGCTGGAAAGAAATGTTTGGACTTGCGTATCGTACTGACTTTGATTTAAAGAACCATATGCAACATTCGGGTAGCGACTTGCAATATTTTGACGATGCTAGTGGTGAGCGTTTTATACCGCACGTCATTGAGCCCACTTTTGGTCTTTCGCGTCTCTTCCTCATGACCCTTTTAGAGAGCTATCGCGAGGACGGCGAGCGTGTATATTTGAAGCTTCATCCAAGGCTTGCGCCATATAAAGCCGCAGTTTTTCCGCTTTTAAAAAACAAACCTGAGCTTGTAGAAAAAGCAAAATCCATATATGATGACCTTAAAGCCACCCGAATGGTCGCCTGGGACGACCGCGGGAACGTAGGCAAACGTTATTTTTCCCAAGACGAAATTGGCACTCCATTCTGTTTCACAGTTGATTTTCAAACTCTGGAAGACAACACAGTTACAGTGAGAAGCCGCGACACGGCAACTCAGGAGCGAATTAAAATTTCGGAAATTAATATCTTTTTAGACAAAGCCCTAAAGCCATGAGGGACACAAATAGAGAATTTTTCACACACCAAACAGTAACACCCGAGACTCCTACGATAGTTGAAGATGTACAAAGCTTGAAGCATACAGAAGTTCCAAAAACTGAAGAATTGAATATTGATCTATATGATACTCAAAGAAACCTGGAACTCGCAGATGTTCGGGAGAGTTTGACAATTGATGATAGGATACGGCATAAATTCAAGGAAGCTATGAATACGCTTAGGGAAACCGGACAGCTTGGCGTATATGATTTTTCGCAGTTTAATAAAGCTTTGGACTATATAGAACGTCAGGTCGGGGAAGCTAAGGACTCTGACACGAAAGCAACTATCGCAGTGAGGGGCTATGTCATACAAGCTCGAGCTGCTATTAGAGATATTGAATCTCGATTTGCTACAGAACCTAGTACTGTTTTAACGAATACAGAGCGCGAAGCCCTTGCCCCTCTTGATGAGATTGTGCAGGATATCCTTCGTAGAGCAAGTATTGAAAAAGCCAATGAAGAGTTGGTCAACACTTTATTAAATAATAAAGAAAACAAAATAAGCTCAAAATTAACGAGTAAAGTCACACAGTTCCTTTCTGGGGCTTTAAAAATTAATCGACCCAGAGATGCAGAACTTAGTTTTGCATGCGACCCTAACACAGGCAGAATGGTTGCCGTGAGTGAAGAGGGGCAAACAGATACATCGAAAACTTGGCCGGTTATAAAATTGAAGTTCAGAAAGTCTGAAAACTCTTCCGGTTACGAGTTATTGTCTGGGGATGTAAGTGCAGTTGGGAACATTCCTGGTGGTAATGTTATTGAAGGTACCATACTTCGGCTACGAAAGCTTCGCAGTTCTAGTGAAAATAAGTATGATACGGGAAAGTTGAATAACGCTCCGTAATGTATGCGCATCAAAGCTTTTCAAAAAACCCTTAACTTATCAATCCTGCTGAAAAACAAGCAGGATTTGCGCTATCTTTTGGGAAAAGAGGTAATGCATGGATTTTTGCTGCTAAAGCCAAAAAAAGATGCAGTGTTTTTCGGGGATGGCCTTGAGAAGGTCCCAGTTACCTCTGACCGGTTCAGTAATATACAAAAGTACCTAGGGAAAGCAAAGCAGCTAGGAGTTGACAGTGAGCTTAACTTGGGAGAACAAGTGTTTTTAAAGAGCAAGCTAAAAGGGGTATCGTTACTGCCAGTGAGTCGACCTTTAAAGGACTTTCGAGTCATCAAGGAAAGTCATGAAATTAAACACATAGCCGCAGCGCAAAAGATTACAGGCAAGGTTTTCGCGTTGGTCTTGAAAGAACTTCGAACGCGAGCCCACACCGAACTGTCACTTGCGAGGTTTATAAAAATAAAAGGTCTGGAGCTTGGGGTAGAAGATGTCTCATTCCCTCCAATCGTTGCTGCCGGAAAAAATGCCGCCATACCACATCACTGTCCAAGCAAAGTAAAGCTTAAAAAAGGGCAAAGCATTATTTTAGATTTTGGTTTTAAGATTCAAGGGTATTGTAGTGACTTCACCAGAACGGTCTTTTTGAAAACCGTACCCTCTAAACTGAAAATGTACTACGAGCAGACTGAACAGGCATATTATGCGGGAATTGCTGCTGTAAAACCTCAGGTTTCAGCGGCGCAAGTTCACGAAACTGCTGCAAAAGTTTTGGCAGAAAAGAGTTTAGATAGATTATTTATTCATTCTTTGGGACATGGTATAGGTCTTAATATTCATGAACCTCCTGCAATCTCTCCGTACTCAAAAGATGTTTTAAATCCTGGAATGGTCTTCTCTATTGAGCCAGGTGTGTATGATTCAAAGGCTGGAGGTATACGGATTGAAGATTTGTTTGTCATAAAAAACAATAAAGCAGAGCAATTGTCATCGATTTCTGTAAAACTTGCAGATATGGTTATATAAGAAAAACAGGGCCAAACATTATTGTGCCCTGTTTTTGGTTGCTCAGTCCTTACTGAAAAGAATATTGCCACGTAGTCCTGCAACAAAAAGTGTCGCATAGTACAATGCGTAGTGGAACGCAGTCCACTGTCCCGCATCACCTCTTAGGTACTGCATGGCTCTCACGGTCATGAGCCATTCATATTGCAGGAAATAGAAGGAGAAGTCCAGCAGTCCTGCCATCCAGGTTATGATTCCAATAAAAATCAGCATTCGTTCATTCCTGGTATATTGCCTGACTGTAATAGCTTTTGATTGTTTCATAACGCCCTCTATATTGGTTGTAGGTTTACAAAAATTTTAACGCATTTTAGATATTATGTAATAAAACAAATACCTTGTCAAGATGCAGTATCTTGGGTAATATATACGTATGGATTTTTCCAAATTAGCCTTTGTTGATGTTGAAACTACTGGGTATTCAGCACAGCACGGCCGAGTCATAGAACTGGGAGTGTTAAGAGTAGAAAACGGAAAAATAGTAGACACACTTAACCAGTTAGTAGACCCTGAGGTGCCGCTAAACCCTTTTATAATTGGGTTAACGGGAATTAGAGAAGAAGAGTTGGAACGAGCACCGACATTTTATACTGTAACAGAACGGTTGCAGGAAATTTTGCAAGACACAATTTTTGTAGCGCATTGTGTGGATTTTGATTATGGTTTTATACGGGAGGAAATGAAGCGTGTGGGTCTGCATTTTTCAATGCCGCGTCTTTGTACTCGTAACCTGTCCCGTGCTCTATTCCCAGAGCAACGACGACACGGGGTGGATGCTCTCATGGAAGTTCATAGTCTGCAGTGTGAAAATCGGCATCGAGCATTTGATGACGCAGAGGTCTTATGGAAATTTTGGCAAAAATGCAGCATTTCTGAACAAGGAACGCTCCTTAAGAAACACCTCAAGATGCCTCGTGTTCCACGTGTTCGCTATGTAGACGATATAGAGTAAGGGATGTATAATAGAGAGTATGAAATATTCGTTGAAAACACTGCCGAATGGCATGAAAATTTTACTTGTTCCATCATCTGAAGCACAGAGCGTGGTGGTGGATTTTTTTGTTAAGACTGGTAGCAGATCTGAAGCTCTCAAGGAACACGGCATTTCTCATTTTTTAGAACATTTTCTCTTTAAAGGGACCCAAAAGTACCCTACTGCATTGGCAATCTCTGAGTTGGTAGATGCCATCGGGGGTGAAATGAATGCAAATACTGGTAAAGAGCACACTCAATACTTTATAAAGGCGCACAGTAAGTACTTGAAATTTGTTTTTGAAATCCTTACTCAGATGCTTCAATACCCTCTTATGGACGAAGTGGAGCTTAACCGTGAAAAGGGCGTTATAGTAGAAGAGTTAAACATGTACAAAGACGCCCCTATGTATGAGATAGACAACATCTTGGAAGAAGCCATGTGGCCGCAGGACGCGCTTGGCCGCAGAATTGTGGGAAGCAAAGAGTCAGTGACAAGTCTGACTCGGGAGATGTTTGTAGATTTTATGAAACGTCACTATGCGCCTTCAAACATTATCCTAGCTATAGCAGGAAAGTTTGATCCGAAGGAGGTAACAGCGCTCATCAAACAACACTGGTTAAAGGTGCAAGACTCCAAAGTGAAACCGTACTCAGCAGTCACTGACAAGCAAGATGAGCCAAGAGTTGCGCTAGAGTACAAGGAAACCGAGCAAGCGCATTTGGCGTTCGGTTTTAAGAGTTTGGATTACACCGACAAGCGCAATCCTGCGCTGTCTGTTGCATCTTGCATTATGGGTGGGGGGATGTCGTCGCGTTTATTCACTGAAGTCCGTGAAAGAAGAGGGCTTGCGTATTATGTGCGTTGCTCTCCGTTGTCGTACGGAGATACAGGTATTTTCATGGTCACGGCTGGTGTCCAGGTAGAAAAAGCTCCTGAATCTATTCAAGTTATATTGCAAGAGTTAGGCAAAATACATGCTCATGACATTCCAGATAAGGAAATAGAGAAAGCTAAAAATTACATTATAGGCAAAACTACACTCGCGCTTGAAGATAACCAGGCGAAAATGGATTGGTATTTAGACCAGGTTGCATTCCATCAGGAAATCGATACCCCGAAAGACTACTTTAAGAAGATACAAGCAGTTACAAAAAATGACATTCAGAAAGTGATGAAGAGTATTATTAATAAAAACAACCTCACACTTGCCATTATAGGGCCGTATAAAGAGAAAGAGGTGTTTGAACGGCTCTTGGGTTCTGAGTCTTAAGGTAAGCCATAGAAGAGAAATTCTCTTCAATGGCAGCTATAATAATGCCAAAGAAAAAAATTGAACACATGCAAATTGGATGTCACGTGAGTGCAGCTGGAGGGATTTTTAATGCACCAAAAAATGCAGTGGATTTAGGCTGTGAAACATTTCAGGTGTTTTCACGCAGTCCTCATGGTGGTCCTGCGCCTAAGCTGACTGAGGAAGTGATTAGTCAGTTTCAGAGTGCTATGAGAAAACATGGAATTTCAGAGTTTGTCATCCATGCTCCTTACATATTAAATTTCGCATCCGCAAAGCCTACTACCTTTCATGGGTCCATTTCCATTGTCAGGGGTGAGCTTGAGCGCGGTACACTGCTTGGCGCTACGTATGTTATGTTCCATTGCGGAAGCTTTAAAGACCTGGGAGAAGTTGAGGGTATGAAGCAAGTAAAAAAAGGGTTGCAAGAGGTCCTTAAAGGGTATGAAGGTACGACTCAGTTGTTACTAGAAAATGCGGCTGGGGCAGGGAGTGTATGTGGTGACACCTTTGAAGAGCTAGCGGAAATTATGGACGCTCTGCTTAAGTATAAGATGTTTGGCGGAGTATGTTATGATACCCAGCATGGGTTTGCTTCAGGTTATGACATGCGCACGCCTGAAGCAGTAAAGAAAACTTTTAATGATTTTGAAAAACACATTGGCCTTAAATACCTAAAAATGTTACAAGTGAATGACAGTAAAACGGAGCTGGGCTCGCACAAAGACCGACATGAACACCTTACGAATGGTCTAATAGGCGAAAAGGGTTTTGGGGCGCTGATCGACTTCTTACAAACTAAGAAAATTAATGTTCCCTTGCTTCTTGAAACAGAGCATGATAAAGTGAAGGAGGATATAGCAATCTTAAAGAAATTAAGAAATAGATATAAATAATATGAGTACTGAAACAAACTTTACCCCTGAGACCGTTTTAGCTACAAGAGAGTCAGCATTTACGGCTTTACAGGAATGTGAATGTGATACAAGCCGCGCAGATGGAGCGTTCTTAAAAAGATTAAAGACGGAGTTGGGGGTAGAAGGGAGAGGTGCATAAATGAACATTACAGACCCACAGACAATTGAAGATGTTTGTTTTCTGATCGACTGTTCAACATTAGACCAAACCTTAAAAGATATTTTAATCCGTGACATAAAAGCTAACGGAATTGACGACTTTACACGCGAACAAGTACTCGCCTATTGCGACAAAGTAGAAAAGCAACTGGACGAAAGAGTAAAAAGGGCCCAATCGGCTTTAGGCGCTGAAGAAAACAAACAATAAGCTTACGGTAAACAAAAATGGTTTTTCATAGGTTAGAGAACTCGACCAAAATAATCCTCAAGGTCCTACTTGTGGTTTTTGGTTTAGTTTTTTTATGGCTTGTTCGCGATATTGTTATTATTTTACTGCTCTCATTTGTTCTCGCATCTGCTATGGAGCCTTTGGTGGACTATTTACACATTCGTAAAATCCCACGCGCACTAACAGTGTTTCTAGTCTATGCGTTTGTACTTGGTGTGTTTGGGTTCATTTTTTCCCTTATAATTCCCGTAGTCGTAGAACAAGTAGAAACGCTTTCTGAAAATCTACCACAGTACCTCACTGACATTCAGCAGAAGTTTCCTCTCTTACAAAATTTCTTAGGTTCAGGTGACTTAGTCCAGACTATACAAGATTTTTTCTCCACAGGAGAGAATGAGAGCTTTGTTTTTTCACAAACAGCGAGTCTGATTGGTGGTGTATTCACATTTTTTACCACGTTAGTCATCTCTTTTTACTTGGTTGCAGAAGAGCAGGGTATGAAAAAATTCATACATACTTTGGTGCCAAAAGAGTACATCCCGGGAACTTTGAGCGTAGTAATGAAGATCCAGCGAAAGATGGGCAATTGGGTGCTGGGTCAACTCGTTCTTTCTATTGTCATTTTTTTAGTGACTTGGGTGTCGTTGCTTATTCTCGGAGTCCCGTATGCCTTGTTCTTGGCCTTGCTTGCAGGGTGTTTTGAACTTATTCCGTACATAGGTCCAACAATCTCTGCTGTGCCTGCTATTGCTTTTGCTTTCATGAAAAGCCCAACAACCGGTATACTCGCTATTTTGTTGTATGTAGCTATTCAAAAAATGGAAGGGCTTGTTTTGGTTCCAAAAGTTATGGAGAAAGCTGTAGGCGTCTCCCCGTTAGTCATTTTACTTGCTTTACTCATAGGCTTTAAGCTTGCCGGTATCGCTGGGCTGCTTCTAGCCGTTCCTATGGTTGGTATATTAACCGTGTTTATTGAGGAATATAACTCGTCAAAATAAAATGGAGGAAGATATCCTCCAATTCTCCTACTTCATAGACCTATATGAATTTGTCGTAATGTCTACCTACGAGCTAGGTCAGACGAATATGCCAAACAAATTTTAGTAGACCTTCTCACACTGTTAGGAAAGCCGTCTCGTGCCTGCACGAGACGGCTTACTTTATTACACCCGCAAACTATGGTATCTTAACGACTATAAGGAGGTGACATGTACGTTATACAAACCCCGGCGATGTTGGAAATGCTGAAGCATAGGGAACGGTATCCCTTGGAGTACCAGCGGTATGAATGGTATGGGGACGCTGTAGCACGGTTAGCTGCAGTCGAGCATTTTCAAAATACTTTTCCTAAGATGCCAAGAGAAGTTCACGCACAGTGTGTGAGCTTGATAACTACGAATCAGAATATGGCCTCTGCCACTCGGGTTCTCACGTTCCAGCAAGTCCCAGGATTTGAAAATACCATCGTGAAGGGTGTGAATCAAAAAATTTTGGCAGACAAGTTTGAGGTTTACCTGGCACTTGTAAGTGAGGAATCAGGAGAGCGGGTATATGCACGAAAGATTGTCGAAGACTATCTTGTTCAACTCAAACGAGACCTACTTACACCAGATGTAGTCAAATTGCAGATGCTGGAAATTCCAGTTATGGCAATTGAAAAAGGCTTGTATTTGCCCTCAATACAATGGACACAAGTACCCGATTCTTTGGGTCAAATAAGCTGCAGGCTTATGGCAATGCTTCCGCATCATTTTCACCATTCAGAAATTATTCGAGCTTCAGGGAGGACCTATGTAGATGCTCTCACGGCTCTTAAAAGCAAACTGCGTTTGCCGCTTAAGTACTAGATCGAGTTATGGCATTACACCATAACTCGATCTTCATTTTGGCCATAGGCAGGCTCTACTAATCTCTTAGTTTTTTATATCGCATATGCAAGTTGAAGTGCTAAATGTTTGTGGGGGTATAAGGGTTTTCATAGTTAGGGTTTTGAGTTAAAAGCGGTAACGCTTCATTTTTGCTATAATATGCAGGTAACATATGAATGAAAAATACTATTTAACCACAACTTTGCCCTATGTCAACAGCGAGCCACATATTGGCTTTGCTTTAGAAATGGTGCACGCAGACATACATGCTAGGTTCCAGAGGCTCTTCGGTAAAGAGGTGATTTTTAATACAGGCACTGACGAACATGGATTAAAAATCCAGCGTAAGGCAGAGGAAGCTGGAGTACCTACACAAGCATATGTAGACGAGTATGCTGCAAAATTTGAACATTTAAAGAATGCGTTGTCGCTTACATACACAAATTTTATCCGAACCACAAATCCGAGTCATAAAGCGGCTGCGCAAGAATTCTGGAGACGGTGCATGGCTAATGGGGATATATATAAAAAAACCTACCAAGTGAAGTATTGTGTAGGGTGTGAACTTGAGAAGACTGAGTCAGAATTGGTAAATGGTCGCTGTAGCACACACCCTCATTTAGAGCTCGAGCTCATAGATGAAGAGAACTACTTCTTTAAGTTTTCTAGATATGAGAAGCCTTTGCTAGAGTACTATCACGCATACAAAGATTTTGTTGTCCCTAAATTTCGCTTTCATGAAATAATTGCGTTCGTAGAGCATGGGTTGCAGGATTTTTCAGTTTCCAGGCTCAAATCAAAAATGTCCTGGGGCGTGCCAGTGCCGGACGATCAGAGCCAGGTAATGTATGTTTGGTTTGATGCGCTTATTAACTATATCTCCACTCTAGGTTGGCCAGAGAAAACAGATGTGTTTGAAGAATTTTGGGGAACAAAAGAACAGCCTAAAGCAGTTCAGTTTGCAGGTAAAGACAATCTGCGTCAGCAGTCTGCAATGTGGCAGGCTATGCTTATGAGTGCAGGGTTACCGAACTCAAGACATATAGTTATTCACGGCTTTATAGGCTCTGGAGGTCAAAAAATGAGCAAATCACTCGGCAATGTTGTAGACCCATACAGGTTGGTTGAGAAGTACGGAACAGACGCAGTACGTTTTTGGCTTGCGTACGAGATGTCCACCTTTGAAGACGGCGACTTTACAATAGAGGCTTTTGAGCAAACCTATAATGCAAAATTGGCGAGCGGTCTAGGTAATTTGGTTAGTCGGGTTTTGAGGATGGCAGAGAGTGTAGCGGTTACAGGGGAAAGGGGAGAGGGTAAAGTAGATTTTGATTCAGAGTTTGTTTCGTTTCTAGAAAAGTTTGAGGTTCAGAAAGCTATTCAGTGGTTATGGGGTAAATATAGCGAGCTCGACCAATATATTGCCCTGTATGAGCCGTATAAGGTTATAAAAGTTGATGTAGAGGCTGGTCGCAAGCATATTGAGTTCTTACTGCAAGAACTTAAGTCTCTAAATACCTATTTATCTGTTTTTTTACCTGTTACAGCTGAAAAGGTTTTGTCAGCATTAGATTCAGGCGAACTTAATACCCCTCTCTTTCCAAGACTTCAGGTGAAGTAAAATAAAAAGAAGTGGTGGAGAAATTCCGACACTTCTTTCAAGGGTTGACTAAAAGAAACCCGCACCGCCGAAATAGCCTCCAAGTAAATGGCCAAACGTGCCATTAACTCGCACTTTGACTATAATCGGCTTGTGCACACAGCCATGTTTTAGCATCATGGGCTGATTTCCTCCCTTCACACGGCAATGCTTGAATTCGCACGCGGCGCACAGCTTGCCGTGAGTCATGCACTTATAAAGCGCAAGCAGAGAACACTGAGAACATTGCTCGGATTGTGGTATCTCAGCAAACATCTGGTTCATTTAATTCTCCTTGGATGTTAATGATATGACATTTTACAATATATTATGATTTTTGTCGACACCCACGCACATATACAATTTGCAGGTTATAAGACGGATGCGGATGAAGTAATTACCCGTGCGCTGGAGGCTGGAGTTATGGTTATAAATGTTGGTACCCAAAAAGATACCTCAAGATATGCTGTGGAAATGCTGAACCGTTACCCTAAAGGCTTGTATGCTGCGGTCGGTCTACACCCTGAACATACATGGAGACACTTGCATGATGAAGATGAAGGATTCTTCACTAGGGAGGAGGGATTTGATTATGAGTATTACAAATCATTGGCACAAAACCCTCGCGTGGTAGGTATAGGAGAGTGCGGTCTTGATTACTACTGGTTTAAAAAGTCTGTTGAGAGTGGGGAACTAACTGAGGGGGAAGTACTTGAGCTTAAAAATAGACAGAAGAAAGTTTTTGAACAACAAGGTATGTTGGCTCAGGAGCTTAACAAAGTACTTTGCATCCACTGCCGTCCATCCCCCGGTACAAGTGATGCCTACGACGATCTTGTGTCAATTCTCAAGACCTTGAATTTTAAGAAATTTGAAGTTCATTGTTTTACTGGCAATTTAGCGAGTGCAAAAAAGTTGGTTGGGCTTGGTGGGTACTTGGGTATAAATGGGATTCTGACATTTGATAAAACCGGCAAGTGTGCGGATGTGGTTAGAAATATTCCACTTGAACATATAATCTTAGAAACAGATGCTCCGTACTTGTCGCCAGCCCCATACCGAGGTAAGAGAAACGAACCTATGTATATGATTCAAACCGCACAAAAAGTTGCCGAGTTAAAAGATGTAGAGCTGGAAGCTATTGCGCGTCAAACTACAGAAAATGCAAATAAGCTTTTTGGTCTTGGGTTATGAATTATAAAAAAGAACTCCAATTCATGGAAGGACTTGCAGTCTCTGCTGGAGAACGACTTTTAAAGTATTTTCATAAACGACATACCATTACTCTTAAAACTTCGTTTCATGATTTTGTAACTGAGGTTGATATAGCAAGTGAGAAATTTATTTTAAGTAAAATGCGTAAGACTTTTCCACGCTATGGAATCTTGAGTGAAGAAGCTGGGCATTCCGGCAACCAACAAGCATTTTTTGTTGTAGACCCACTTGATGGCACACAGCATTTTAGCCACGGACTTCCAGGATTCGGCATCTTACTGGCGCTAGTAAGGGATGGAATAACTGTAGCGTCTGCTATGTACGACCCGCTGATTAAGAGTTCCTTCACCGCTTTGCTTGGTCATGGGTCATGGCGGAATGGAAAAAGAGTGCATTGCTCAAACACCACACGATTTGATCATGCGCTTGGTGGAATTGGATTGAACGGGCCGCGTACAACACTGAAACAAAAAAGCGCCCTATTTACAACTCTCTTAAGCGAGAAAGCAAATTTTTACCGGTACTATATGAATGTTGCATGGGTAGGTGTTGGCGGGTTAGATTTTTACATCTCCCATGGCGGCGGACCATGGGACCACGCTCCGCAAACCTTATTTGCTGCCGAAGCCGGTGCAAAAGTTACTGACTTTTCTGGCAGACCTGTTTTATGGGATACTAAAGAAGTGGTCGTGGCAAACCCAGTTCTGCATAAAAAACTTATGCAAATACTTAACCATACGCTATGAATTACAGAAAAGAACTAACATTTGCAAAGCAGGTCGCTAGAGCTGCGGGCAAGCTTGTGCTCAGAGGCATGAAGCAAGGAATGAAGATTAAAGCAAAGCAGGGTGTTTTTGACATTGTTACACAATACGATAGTAAAACTGAGAAGTACATTGTTGGAAAAATTAAAAAACGTTTTCCTGGTATTGGAATATATGGAGAAGAGGATGGAAGAGTAGGCTCAAAGGACACCTATTGGCTCATAGACCCAATAGACGGTACTCTACCATACTCAAAAGGCTTACCGGTATTCGTTGTTATGATGGCATTGGTGGTTAAAGAAGAGGTGGTTGTAGGGGTTATATATGACCCTTCACGAAGAGAACTTTTTTATGCAGTAAGGGGCGAGGGCGCATTTTTAAATGGTAAACGCATTTCTGTCAATTCAGGTACTCGCTTGACATACTCCCTTGGAAGTGGTTATTTTGACTTTATCGTTAATACAACTTCCAAGCGCAGGGATATAAGTAAAATGCTGGCTGAACTTGGCGTACTGTTCTTCTGGTACGGAGGTTATGGTCAAGCTGCGTTAGCGTGCGGGCGAACTGATTTTTACATGAACCGTGGTGGCGGTCCATGGGATTTTGCTCCAGGTGCGCTCATTCTAAAGGAAGCTGGTGCAAAGGTTACAGATTTCTTAGGAAAACCATATTCGGTAGACTCAGATGAGCTTCTTGCTGCAAATCCTCATGTTCACAAGGCTTTATTAAGAGAAATAAAAAAATATAAATTGCATACTAGATAATACTATGAGTTTTATACAAGAAAATTTTTGGATCTTTGCGGTGGTGGCTATTTTTGTGGTTCTGTACTTTGTAGATCGATACTCAAAAAAGAAAACTCAGGCGCAGGCAGAGTTGCTTTCGCGTAAGTTAGACGAGTTTGGTGAAAAGATTTCGGTAGAAGGCCCCCAGTTTGCAGAGATGCGCGAGCTTAGCTCTGCTGCTAGCTGGGAGCCAACGCTGCTCGACGCCCGGGAGTTTCGCCTGGACGGGAAGACTGCTTATTTTCTTTTTGGTACATATTATGCATATAAGACACAGGCACTTGTTTTGTATTTGTTAGTGGATGTGGGTAGTACGCAGCAGCAATGGTTGCTTTCCTCTACCTACGATGAAGGAATGGCAGAAAAAAGCCCAGATGAGTACACTTCAGACGAAGCAGTAAAGAGGTTCTCTAAAGGTTACTTACAAGAGATTTCCGCTGTCTTATTTTGCCGTCCCGAGTTAGAGATTCCTATCACTCAAGCACTACAAGAAGCTTCAAGAGAAGATGTACTTCGATTCATGAAAGCATCATACTCGGTTGAAGGGTTTAGTAGATACCTGCTTGTGAGTTTTTATTTTAACGACCCTGGTAACTTAGATGATGCTACGTTTTCGCGTATACAAGACTTTGCTCGTCTTACCATTAAGACCATCGTACCTGTTGTATGATGAGATAGAAGTATGTTATGTACGAAAAAGAACTTGGATTTGCAAAACAGGTGGCATTGAAGGCAGGAGAAGTGATTGCGCAGAACTTCTTCCCAAGCGCTCCTGAAAAAACGTGGAAGTCTGACAACACACCGTTGACTAAAACTGATACAGCAATTAACAATATGGTGCTTGAACAGATTGTTTCCACATTCCCTGAACACTCCTTTCTTGGCGAGGAGGGTTCGTCTTCTAACCTTGGTCAGACAGAGTATGTTTGGGTGTGCGACCCCATAGACGGCACCATACCGTACTCTCATGGTTGGCCATGTAGCGTGTTTTCTCTTGCGCTTTGCAAGGACGGTGTACCAGTTGTAGCTGTGGTGAATGAACCTTTTTTTAAGCGTTTATACACTGCGGTAAAAGGCGAAGGGTGCTTTTTAAATGACTCACAAGTTCATGTAACAGAAGAAACAGACTGGAATCGTGTGTATGTTGGTGCGAACATTGGCCCGAGTTCGAGAGAAAAGTCTAATGTGTTAATATATAATTTACACGCACATGGTGTTCGCACGGTTAACTTAGCATGCGTAATTTATCTTGGCATGCTGGTTGCCTCAGGACAGCTCGCTGGAGTGTACTTTCCCTACACAAATCCGTGGGACGCAGTAACAGTTAAGCTTCTTGTCGAAGAAGCCGGCGGCATCGTTACCGACTGGGAAGGTAAAGAACAAAGATATGATAGGACTACAAATGGGTTTATCGCAGGAAGCACGCTATTACACGAAAAGTTACTCAGCTTTACTAAGTAGCGCCAACGGCGTGAGAGGGGGAGGCTCGTGTAGGGCTCTGCCCGTAACGAGGGGTTGTTCCTGAAGGAGCCCCGATTCCGAATCGGGGTCCTGCTCAGGTCGGCGACGTGAGCCCCAATAATAGCCGCAAAGATATGATAGGACAACAAATGGGTTTATAGCGGGGACTTTAAAGTTACATCAGAAGTTGCTTGAATTTACAAAATGACAAAAATTACTCTCGCTTCCACATCTCCTCGTAGAAAAGACTTACTCAGCCTGATAGTTCCGAAATTCGAAACCTGCGCGCCTGACTACGAGGAGGATATGACGTTAAAGCTATCACCTAGAAAACTGGTAAAGCACCTAGCAGAAGGCAAATGCAAGGCTGCTGTTTTAGTTGTGGGTGAGGGTGTGGTAATTTCTGCTGACACCATTGTTGCCTGTGGTAACAAAGTCTATGGTAAACCAAAAAGCAAGCGTGACCTACAAAGAATGTTACGTGAACAAAGCGGAAAAGTTGTAAGTGTTTTAACTGGCCTCGCAGTATATGACAATAACAGTAAAAAACTAATCTCCAAGGTGGTTGAGGCAAAGCTGCATTTCCGTAAACTCTCCAAACAAGAAATAGACCGCTATTTAAAGTTTGATGATGGCATAGACAAAGCGGGAGGATGGGCATTGCAAGGTCGCGGGGCTGCATTTTTTACAAAAATAGTCGGAGACTATTCCGCCATTGTAGGCTTGCCAATCGCGGAGGTAATTAAAGCGCTTAATGGGTTCAATATAAAAACATAAAAAACGAGCGTATCAGATAATTATACTTGTATGCATGTATTGTGTGTGGCCTATGGCAAAAAGTTGAAAAGTAAGGTAACAGAGAAGCCTTCTGATGACTCTTTCAAGTTCTTGTCTGTTCAGATTCAAAAACATTGGGTTTGAGAAATAGCCTAAAGAAGTCTATACTTATAAAATATGACTAGTTATATTGAAAAATTTTTAGAAAAAACACTTCGTGGGGCTGGAAAGATTTTACTTAAAGGCTTTGGCGAAGAGCATGAGATTAATCACAAGGGCGAGGATATGTGGAGCGCGGTTACCAAGTACGACCTGGAAAGTGAAAAATATATCTTACAGCAAATAAGCAAAAAATACCCCAAACATGGCGTACTGGCCGAAGAAACTGGGCTTGCGGGGAGTAATAAGGAATATTGGATTATAGACCCATTGGATGGTACTATGCCGTATTCTCGGGGGCTGCACCAGTTTTGTGTACTTATGGCATATGTTAAGAATGGCGTTGTGCAGTTTGGCGGTATCTATGACCCTTCGCACGATGAGCTGTATATAGCTGCTAGAGGTAAGGGTGCATATTTAAATGGTGATCGAATACATGTAACTACACAAAAGAAAACTAAGGGCATCGTAGGAGGCGCGTTTTTGGCAGGTGGTGGCTACACTATCACACAGAAGGCAAAGCTTGCGGAAACGCTGGCGAAAAATGATATTATTCAGATACGTTGGTTCACGCCGGCGCTCTTTGGCGGGTTTGTTGCAAGCGGAAGAATGGACTATATGTACTGTGGCGGAAGTGCGGTTTGGGATTATGCTGCTCCATCAATAATTTTGAAAGAAGCAGGTGCTAAAGTGACAGACTTTGAGGGTAAGCCCTATACACTCAAAAGCACCTCTCTCTTTGCTGCAAATCCATATATACATAAACACCTTTCTAGTATTATAAAACATTGAAAAATATGATGAACAAACCTAATAGCAGTAAAGCAACGAAAGGGGGCAAGGCAGGTCCCAAAGTTAGAAAAAAATATAATCATAAGACTATTGAGGCAAAGTGGCAAGAATATTGGGCGACTAAAAAAACATTTGTGGCATCTGACACTTCAAAGAAGCCTAAGAAGTTTATTCTTGTTGAATTTCCCTATCCATCTGGCTACGGGCTTCATATGGGTCATTTGCGTCCGTACACTGCTGGGGATGTATATTCAAAGTTTATGCGCCTAAAAGGTTTTGAAACTGTTTTTCCTATGGGTTGGGACGCCTTTGGTTTGCCGGCAGAGAACTTTGCTATAAAGCATGGGGTGCACCCTGAAGTTTCTACGAAAAAGAACGTTGCTAATGCTAAAAAGCAGCTCCAATCCTGGGGTATGAGTTTTGACTGGTCACGTGAAGTTAATACTACCGACCCTGATTATTATAAGTGGACCCAGTGGATTTTTTTGCAACTCTACAAAGCAGGGTTAGCCTATGAAGCAACAGGATTGATTAACTGGTGTCCGAAAGACAAGACAGGTCTTGCAAACGAAGAGGTACAGGGAGGTGTATGTGAACGATGCGGCAGCGCGGTTGAAAAGAAAGAGCTTCGCCAGTGGTATTTGCGCATTACTAACTATGCTGAGAAACTCTTAGCTGGCCTTCGGCATCTACCCGAGTGGCCTGAGCCTGTAAAGTTACAGCAGGAAAACTGGATTGGGAAGTCATTGGGTGCTGAAATAGATTTCCATATTGCAGAAACTCATGAAAAACTTAAGGTTTTCACTACTAGGCCAGACACCCTCTTTGGCGTGACATTTATGGTTGTTGCACCTGAACACCCTGTGATTAAATCGTTAAGTTCCAGGATCCATAACATAAAGGAAGTTAACGAATATATAGATACCGCTTTGCAGAGAACTGAAATCGAACGAGGCGCAGATGACAAGGAAAAAACTGGTGTAAGACTTGAGGGTATACACGCAATTTTACCAGGTGATGAAGCACGAGAGATTCCTATTTTCGTCGCAGACTACGTGTTATTTGGCTATGGTACCGGTGCTATTATGGCTGTGCCAGCGAATGATGAGCGTGACGGCGCGTTTGCAAAAAAGTATCATTTGCCTGTCATTCAAGTTATTGACGACAATGGGAAACTTATAAACTCACGTGAGTTTAATGGCGAGGATTTTGAAGCTGCGAAAAAATCAATTACCGCAAGGTTTGGAAAAGGTAAGATACAGTACAAACTACGCGACTGGGTATTTTCACGTCAGAGGTACTGGGGCGAGCCAATCCCAATCATTCACTGTGAGCAGTGTGGGGTAGTGCCAGTTCCGGAAAAGGACTTGCCAGTGGTGCTACCAAAAGTGAAGAAATATTTACCAACTGGAACCGGAGAGTCACCACTCGCAGGTATTGAGTCGTGGGTGAATACTAAATGCCCTAAATGTAAGAAGAGTGCAAAGCGTGAAACCAACACCATGCCGCAGTGGGCAGGTAGTTCTTGGTATTGGTTGCGCTATACCGACCCGAAGAACAAAAAAATTTTTGCTGACAAAAAACGACTTCAGCGTTGGACACCTGTGGACATATATTTTGGCGGAATGGAGCATACGACACTCCATTTGTTGTACTCTCGTTTTTGGAACCAAGTGTTGCATGACCAAAAGTTAGTGCCAGCAAGCGAGCCTTATGACAAGCGTGTCCCTCATGGAATAGTACTCGGTCCAGATGGCGACAAGATGAGCAAGTCAAAAGGTAATGTGGTTGATCCTGCAGTTATATCGAAGCAGTGGGGTTCTGACACCATGCGAATGTACATGCTATTCCTTGGCCCTCATGGTAGTCAGGTTGCGTGGAATGACCAGGGTATTATTGGAGTTCGGAGGTTCTTAGAACGTGTTTGGGTGTGGGTAAATCAAAACAACGTCAAGCGTCCAGCGTCAAGCGTCAAGGTGGCCCATGACGTGGAAAAAGCATTGCATAAGTTGGTAGATAAGGTAGGAAAGGATATTGAAAGTTTCAGTTTTAATACTACGATTTCAGCGATGATGCAATTTATTTCGGAAGTGAAAGAATTGCCAGCAAGTAAAGAACAATTACGTCGATTTCTGATTGTTTTGTTTCCATTTGCCTCTCACATTGCCGAAGAGTTGAATCATATTATTGGAGGTAAAAAATCTTTACAGAATGAGCAATGGCCAGAGGTAAATAAGAGACTTTTAAAAGAAGACTTAGTTGACTTTATAGTTCAGATAAATGGTAAGGTGCGTGAAAAAATTCAGCTCCCTCCCGACGCAACACAGGAACAGGCAGAAAGCATTGTCTTGAATCTCCAAAAAATTAAAGATACTCTTGAGGGAAGACAGATGGTAAGAAAAATCTTTGTTCCCGGCCGCTTGCTTAATTTAGTAGTTAAATTGTAGTATGAAGGCAAGGAGGTACCTATAATGACACTAATGGTTCTTTTTGTGCTTCTCTTTCTAGCCGGATTCCTACTGGCGGAACTTGGAGCACGGTTAGACAATATCATTGTTTCGTGGACACTTCCGTTCGCGGGGTGCTTCTTCACGGGACTGATGGCAGCAGCTGAGGAGTTCTCGTTTGTGTGGTTCGCGCTTCCGTTTTCAGCGCTCATATGGACGATAGCTGCCCTACTTGCAGATGCAAGACAGGTTGCGAGGCCTTCTATACTTCGTTTCTTTTTTTAGAAACGAAAAAGGCGCCCGATGTGATCTCGGGGCGCCTTTTGTTTTTGTTATGCTCCTCTACTGACTCCGCACCACATGTGGTTCCTGTGATTGCGGCAGATGCTGCACAAACGAATTTGTCTGTATCTCACGGTTTTAGCACGTAGGTTACGAGTTATTCTTTTTGTGCAGTGTTTACAGGTCAGTGTAGCCGGCCTGTCATTGCATAAATCACAGACCAACCTGACCAAGATAGCCATGAACTGATTACCCCGTATACGAACAGTATATAACATGCTTCTCCTTTCAAGTCTTTTTATGTACAATATATGCTTTGAGAATTATTGTCTACTGTAACAAAAAATGCAGTACTTCGTCTATTATATCGAAAGGCATAGTGAGTACGCCCTCAAGATGCCTGAAGTGGATTCAGTCAATTCGAGGGCTACTCTACTTTGTTAAGCCCTGAGGGAAACCCGTGGGCTTTTTGTTATGTGTTATTCTTAAAATAGATTTGTGGAAATATTTCAAGCAAAAAATTTAGTTAAACGATTTGGGCAATTTACCGCGGTTGACGGGGTGTCTTTTGCTTTGGGAAAGGGGGAAATTTTAGGTCTGCTTGGTAGAAACGGTGCAGGTAAAACCACCACATTGCAAATGGCTCTCGGGGCGCTGACTCCAACTGCCGGAGAGATTTTGTATTTTGGCAAAGATTTGATTAAGCATCGCCAGGAAATTTTGGAACGTGTAAATTTTTCTTCAACATATACATTTCTGCCATACGATCTTCGGGTGTGGGAGTCTTTGAATTACACTAGTTTTTTGTATGACATTTCAGACCGCAAAGCAAAAATTCGTGAAGTTATACAGAGCTTTAAATTAGAGGATTTAGCTCAAAAGCAATTCTCTGAACTTTCAGCTGGACAGAAGACGCGAGTGAACTTAGCAAAAGCGTTTTTAAACAGTCCTGAAGTTTTGCTGCTCGATGAGCCAACTGCGTCCATGGACCCCGCAACAGCAGATGAAGTGCGTAAATTCATTTTGAAAAAACGCGAGGAAGAGAATATTTCTGTTATTTTTACCAGTCATAACATGGCTGAAATTGAAGAAGTTTGCGACAGAGTTATTTTCATTGACCACGGCAAAATACTCTCTGAAGGAACTCCTAAAGAGCTCGCAGGTTCTCTGGATGAAACTACAGTGAAGTTTTTACCGAAAGGTGATAATCAAAAATTCTTGAAAGCTGTGACAGGCTCCCCATTTACTGTCTCAGTCAGCGGCAATCTTGTGGTTTTTACAATTACGGAAAAAGAGGTTGCAGGGGTGTTTAGGCTCGTAAGTGAGAAAGGGTTGGAGTACCGTGAAGTTTCAATAGAGCACTCTGACCTTGAAGACTACTTTGTAAAGCATTTTGGAGAAGAGAAAAGCGAATAATTATGACATTATTTGGACTTAATCTACGGCGCGTGTGGG
The DNA here is from genome assembly GCA_035628335.1 of Patescibacteria group bacterium. Lineage (GTDB taxonomy): Bacteria > Patescibacteriota > Doudnabacteria > UBA920 > UBA920 > DASPKA01. The sequence goes on from DASPKA010000130.1 coordinate 23,472, forward strand.
GAGTGGTATTACGTTCGTCATATGTACTTAAACACAACTTGGACAGGCTCACAGACATGCTGTACTGGCCGGTTTTAGACTTAATGCTCTGGGGTGTTACTAGTAAGTATTTTACTGAAGCGAGCGGCACAGGAGACATAGTACTCTTAGTTTTGTCTGGCTTGGTTTTTTGGGGTGTGTTTTGGCGTGGGCAGTATGAAGTGCCACTTAATCTGTTAGAAGATATTTGGGGTCAAAACTTGATTAACATGTTTGCGTCACCTCTCAAGTTTTCTGAG
>DASPKA010000131.1:0-12138 GCA_035628335.1 Patescibacteria group bacterium
TAGATTTGGAAATACGACCGCCCCGCGTTGGGGATGTGCGTTTTAGTAGGGCTGACATCTCTAAAGCAAAGAAGGTCTTGGGTTACACTCCGAAAATTCAATATGCAGAAGGACTTAAACGCACTATTGCCTGGTATAAACAAAGAAAAAAATCTAAATGAAGCTACTCATTCTTACACAAAAAATAGATAAAAACGATGACCTGCTTGGGTTCTTCCATGACTGGCTTTTGGAATTTGCCAAAATTTGCGAGTCCGTAATCGTCATCTGTCTGCAAATGGGGGATTACGAACTTCCAGAGAACGTTACAGTCTACTCTTTAGGCAAGGAAAAGAAAGGTGGTAAAATTTCCTACCTTATAAATTTCTACAAGCTCATTTATGTTGAGCGTAACAACTACGAGGCTGTCTTTGTTCATATGAACCAAATCTACGTGCTGCTTGGCGGGTTGCTTTGGAGGTATTGGGAAAAGAAAGTTGGCTTGTGGTATACGCACCGTGCCGTTACGACAACATTGAAGCTTGCGGAGAAGCTGGTTGATTTTGTTTTTACGTCCACGGAAAAAGGGTTTAACGTTCCCACAAAAAAACTTCATGTGTTAGATCATGGCATCAGCATCGAAAAATTTTCCGGTCCTTCCCAACATTATGATGGTGTCTTTAGGGTTGTTTGCATAGGTAGGCTTAGTCCTATAAAAAACCAACTGTTACTTGTCCAAGCGCTAGAGCTTTTAAGCAATGGGCAACGTGAACATCTTGAAGTGCTTCTGGTGGGCGGCGTGCACACACAAGCTGACAAAGCGTACGCGGCAATGCTGCGGGAACGGGTAAAGCTGGCTGGATTAGAAGAAATAGTAAAATTTGAAGGCAGCATACCTAACATGCGTATGCCCGAATTGATTTCCCACGCGGACGTATCTGTAAACCTAGCACCTTTGGGAGCGTTGGATAAAGTAATTATCGAGTCAATGGCAGGAGGATCGCTCCCCATTGTTCTTAATCAGTCGTTTATTCCATTTCTAGGAGAACACCCTGCAATGTTTTTGCTTGAGCATCCGGACCCTGAAAGCTTGAAACAGAAAATTATGATGCTACGTGAACTTGATATGGAATCACGCCTCTCTTTGCAAGCTAAACTCCGTGAAGCCACAGCACGTGACTTTCCCATTGCAAAGCTCATTAAGAATATTATTTCACGGTATGCATAAAGCGTTTATATCAATACTTAGGTTTGCAAGAAAGGACAAAAAAATGGTGGTACTGGTTTTCAAAGGGAATGAAGTCTTTTTCAATGATAAAGTATTTTTCAAGAAGATCCTTAATTTTTCGTAAATTATAACCCTTTTTTCCAATTTCCCAGTAATGTTCCCCGTTAAAAGTATGAATAGGGTGGTGGGGAAACTTCCAGGCAAATTGTATTTCTGGAAAGCACGGCAGCTTGATCAGGAACTTAATGGGCGGACCATAGTGAGGAAGGCTCAGTACAACATTTTTTTTAGAAACCCGTCTTAGTTCCAGTACACACGCCTCAAACTTTTCAAACGGTAGATGCTCAAGAATTTCAAATGCTGCAGCAGTGTCTACAGAATTATCTGGCAGTGGAATTGACTCTACGCTCCCTACAATATCTGGATGCAGGTCTGCAGCTATGTCTAGGCTTTTATAACTCACTTGTGTGTTGTTCATTAAGAAATTTGCGAAAACTTTATCCCCCACACCTACTTCAAGTACGCTTGTTGGTTTTGTTTTTAAAACTTCGTCAATTTGATGGTAATAGCTTGCAAAGCGGGCTTTGTTACCATACTTTCCGAACACATAATGCGACTTATCTACTTGTTGTTCCATCATACTGTAAAATTGCTTTAATTAGATCTAAGTATATTTTACCTTAAAACAAACTTTTTGACCGAAAAATTAGAATCCCGTAGTATTATGTAGTTATGAAAATTTTTATAGTTTTGCATGCTCGGATCCCAAGTGACACTGCAGCGGCTTTGTGTGCGGTACAGGAAGCTGTTTCATTTGGTAGGTATGGAAAGGTAAGAGTAGTAGCGCCGCGAAGACTTGACAGAGCACGAGTCACTCTTAAAGATTTTTACGGTTTAGATGTAGATGTACCCATCACCTATGTGCCAACCATAGATGTATATTTCATAAAACCATTTCATAAGCTTGCTTTTTACCTCTCATACGTGTGTTTTTCTATAAGCGTATTTTTTTATTTGTTGCGTACATCAGACAGAACTGACATCATCATAACCAACGAATCATTACCTGCATTTTTTTTGAGTTTTTTTCGTCAAGTTGTTATTGAAATTCACGATTACCCGGAAAGTCATAAACGCTTGCATAAAAAATTATTTGACAATGCAAAGTTGGTAATAGCAACCAATTCTTGGAAAAAGAATCGACTTGCAGAGGAGTTTGGTATCACGGAGCATAAGTTGATGGTAGAGCGAAACGCTGTTGATTTGTCTATATTTACCGTAAAAGATAAGTTGGAGTGCAGAAAAAAGCTAGGTCTTCCAGCCAACGCCAAAGTGGTGGTGTATACAGGTCATTTGTACGGGTGGAAGGGCGCACATGTGCTAGTAGAAGCAGCAAAAAGCCTACCAGAGACACAGGTGTATCTGGTCGGGGGAAGGCAAAACGAAGTTGATGAATTTAAAAAGAAGTTTCAACCGGGGACTAATGTAACTTTAATTCCACAGGTGCCTCATAGTGAGATACCCTACTACCAAAGTGCGGCAGATTGTCTGGTACTGCCAAATACTTCTAGCGAGGCCATAGCAAGTTACTACACCTCCCCTATGAAAGCATTTGAATACATGGCTTCCGGCCGTCCTATAGTTGCCTCTAACTTGCCTTCAATTCATGAGATACTTGCTGGTTTAGCTATTTTAGTTACACCAGACGAACCTAAATCATTAGCCGAAGGAATTCTCATAGCCCTGAACGACCCAAAGGCACTGGGTTTGGCCAAAAATGCTATTGAGGCCATACAGGAACTAACATGGGAAAAGCGTGCTGCAAGAATAATGGATAAATTGATGGGTCAAAAGTGATGTGATATGCTAATTAAGATACATGAATAACCAAGCAAAACAGAAAAAAACTGCTGTTATTATAGGCGCTGGACCAGCTGGCCTGACAGCTGCGTACGAACTACGTTCACGCACAGATATAGACGTAATCGTCATTGAACGAAATCCCAAGTATGTTGGGGGTATATCCCGAACTGAAGAGTACCAGGGAAATCGAATGGATTTGGGAGGTCATAGGTTTTTCTCAAAATCTGACCGAGTCATGAAATGGTGGACTCATATTTTGCCCATAAGATTAGACTCAGATAAATCAAGTGACATAGCGTATCAAAACTCGAGACGTGCCTTAACCGAAGGTCTACACTTTTCTAATTCTCAAACTGACCTCCAGGTCATGCTGGTTAGGCCGCGTAAGACTCGTATCGTCTATGGTGGAAAGTTTTTTGCGTACCCCGTTGAAATCTCTTTCGATACGCTGCGTAAATTAGGCATTTTTAAAGTCATAAAAATTGGTTTAACATATGCACAGGCAATGCTCTGGCCTAAAAAGCCTGAAGTTACTCTGGAAGATTTTTTTATTAATCGTTTCGGAAGCGAGTTGTATAAGACGTTTTTTAAGTCCTATACAGAAAAAGTATGGGGTATAGCCTGTAAGGATTTAAGTGCAGAATGGGGTGCACAACGAATAAAAGGTTTGTCGATTACACGTGCACTTGTTCATGCGTTACGTAAAATTTTCAAAATTGGTCCATTATCTGGCAAAACCGTGGAAACTTCTTTAATAGAGCAATTTCTTTACCCGAGCCGTGGTCCAGGGCAGATGTGGGAGGTAGTAACGGAAAAAATTCGACAGATGGGAGGTGAAATCCGCATGGGTACAGAAGTGGTTGGTTGTACGGTGGCGGAAACTGATATAAAGTCTGTCAAGGTTATGCATAATGGGCAAGAAGAAGAAATCGAAACAGACTATGTTTTTTCTACAACTGATTTGTGCATGCTTGCCCGCATGATAGCACCCGTATTGTCGGAAAAAGCCCAGAATATAGCCAATGGTTTACCATATAGAAATTTCATAAGCGTTGGCCTGCTTTTGGAGTCTAAACCTAAAGAAGACAATGAAGAGTTAAAGGATACATGGATATATATTCATGAACCGGATGTATTACTGGGACGCGTACAGTTTTTTCATAACTGGAGTCCATACATGGTTAAGGATCCACACACCGGATGGGTCGGCTTAGAGTATTTTAGTTCAGGTAAGGACAAGCTTTGGTCGATGTCAGATAGCGAACTTATAGAATTAGCAAGCCGTGAACTCCAGCAGGTTGGTGTACGTCAGGGAATTAAGGTCTTGGGTGGTCACGTTATCCGCGAGAGCAAAGCTTATCCAGCCTACACTGGTACCTATGATCGTATCGCTGAATTACGCACGGAACTGGACAAAATTACTAATCTATTTCCGATTGGCAGAAATGGCATGCATCGGTATAACAACCAAGACCATTCGATGCTGACAGCCATGACAGCGGTGGACAATATCATATCTGGCCGTACGAATAAGGATAATCTTTGGTCAATAAACGCGGACCAGGAATATCATGAGGAGCGTAAAGCATGAGCATGCAATTGTCTGTTATTATCCCGGCATATAATGAGGAAAATCGTCTGCCGCCCACGCTTAAGCGTCTTGTGCCTTATTTACGGAGTTTGAATATCACTTTTGAAGTTATAATTGTGAATGACGGAAGCAAAGACGAGACAGCTGCCAGAGTGAATGAGCTAGCAAAGGAATTTCCGGAAATCAAGTTAGTAGATGATGGTTTTAATCGCGGCCGCACCGGAGCTATGAGGCGGGGAATTGAAGTAGCGAGAGGAGAGATCTTACTTGAAACTGACTCTGACGGGTCAGTGCATGATGAAGCGATAGGGCGGTTTTTTAGAGAATTGGAACGGGATTCAGAACTCGCTGCGCTTTTTGGCAGCCGGGAAATAGCAGGTTCAAAAATTGCGTTGCAGCAACCATGGCTAAGGGTATTTCTAGGTAAAGGGTTCATATACTTAGCTAGGTTAGTTTTAGGAATGTGGCATTTTTCGGATTTCGCGTTAGGGTTTAAAATGATACGCAGAGACGCTGCGGCTAAAATTTTCGCGGTGCAAAAAGAAAAGCATTTGGTGGCCGAATCCGAAATTGTGTATTTGGCTCACTTGTTTAACATGAAATACCAAGAGTTACCAGTGACTTGGACAGATAATGCCGACTCTCGAATTAATCCATTTAAAGAAGTATACCGTTCGCTGGTTGGGCTCCTGCGAATAAAACTGCGCGGAATTTTTGGTCATTATCAAAAAAAAACTGAAAAATTTTTATCCCTGAAACGTCCCTCAGTTTTTCGGACAAGTGAGCAGATACAAAAATTTTGGAACAAGCCGATTTGGATTATAAATATTACAGCTGTGGTAGCCGGGCTTGCAGCGTTGATTGCTGTTTTTGTTTCAGCAAATTCTATTGGTAAAAACCCCGTACTGTTAACTGGTGATGCTAAAGGATATGTTTTTTTAGCGGAAAATTTATTCTCCAGAGGAGAGTTTACACTTGCTACATCTACTGCCGCATATTCCCCCCAAAGCTTCCGAACACCTGGGTACCCGGTATTTTTAGGAGCGCTTCACACCATACTTCGCAGTTGGGAGTGGGTAATTGTAGTGCAAGCGTTATTGGCAGCTTTTGCGCCATTGCTGCTCTATTTGTTGATCCGGCCATATCATGAACGAGTAGCGTTCTTCTCAGCGCTCATATTTGCGTTTGAGCCGGTCCGTCTGTTCTATTCCTCGCAATTATTGACGGACGCTGTGTTTACCACTTGCCTGTTGACAGCTTTGTTGTGCCTCGAAGCAGCTCGCAGGAAAGGTACTACACTACTTTCAGTGCTCAGCGGTGTAGTTTTAGGTTTACTAATTATAGTTAGGCCCATTGCAATTTTTCTACCCTTACTCTTTGCATTATATTTATTTTTAAGACTTACGAGTAAACGTAAGATATTGGTAGCAGGAGCGGTATGTATTGCCGCGTATGCAACCATCTTTCCATGGATGTTGCGAAATCACAAACATTTTTCTTCATGGAATGTATCGTCTGTGGGAGCGTATAACTTGGCCATGTACAATGCTCCTGAGTTTTTGAAAATTTACCCAGACCAAAAAGCCGAACAAGTGATCAGCCAACTTCGAGCTAAACAGGAAAGTCTGCCAGTTGAAGATGCGCTTTCTTTGCATCACGAAAACACTTTTATGCAAGCGTTTAAAACTGTTATTTCAGGACGGGAATTACAATATGCAAGTTTTCATTTTATTAAAACCATACCGTTTTTTGTAAGCGATGGTTGGCGAGATATTGTCAGGTTGTTTGGCAGTAGCGTTCAAATGCCCAACATTACGAGCGCATTAATGCAAGGCAGGCTTGGAGAGCTTATTGGGATGTTTCGCTACATTAATGTCCATGGTCTGGTATTTTTCTTTTTGGTATTGGCGTGGGGGATGATATTTTTGTTATGGCTTGTGACCGCTTTCAGGTCAGTTTTTAAAAAAGTAAGTAGTTTTTGGTTGCTCATTTCCGTTATCATTTTATACTTTGCACTGTTAACCGGTCCCGTATCAAACGCGAGGTATCGTCTTCCTGTGGAGGGATTGCTCATTGCTTCCGCGTTGTATGCTGCCTATGAGTCTGAATTATGTAAAGAAGCATTTGTAATGCTAAAGTCAAGAATCCGTCGATTACTGACCACGACCCGGAAAAGCTGACAAAGTAAGTTTCCCAAGGAAATACCCAGCTGTAGCGCTCCGACACGAGCAGGCCAGGCAGAGCCTGGCCTTCGCGGTTCACACAGACGTCGCAATTAGCGCGTCGTAGGAGGACGTCGCGAGCAGTAGAGTAGCCTTGGGAACTCGAGGTCTCCCCGAGTGGACAAGGCGTACTCACTCCGGAAGATGGGTATTTCCTTGGGAAACGGGCCAGCGCTCAGGGTCTTGAACAGTTACTCCATCCATAAATTGACAGGCGTGTTTTTTGTTTCATATACTAAATGTAACTGTAAAATGAAAAAAATTTTTGAGAGCTTTAAGCAGAATTTACCCCAACTGAGCACAATATTTTTTGTGGTTTTTTTTGTTTTATTCCCATTATTGTTTGGCGGGTATATGTTTTATGACCAGGAGCAGATTGGTTTTTACTATCCGCAAAGTTTTTTCCATGATGCCCAAGTCGCGCGTGGAAACCTACCGCAATGGAATAACGCATATTTTGGAGGTATTTCTGTGGGCTTAGACCAGTTTGTCAGCTCGTATTACCCGGTTAATGTATTGCTCTTTAAGTTTTTTTCTTTTTTTACTGCCCACCACCTGAGTATTTTTATATCTATTCTAGCTAGTTGCTTACTTGTATACTGGTTTGGGAAGATGAATGGATTTAGTAAAAACGCTGCGTTGGTCGTTTCGTTGTCATACTTATCAGCACTTACCTTTGAGTGGCTTGACATTGGCACTACTGCCGGCCATGCTTTTTTAGTTTTACCTGTCTTATGCATAGCGCTGTTTAAAATTGACAGAGAGGAACATAAATGGCTGTTTACATTTGTTGGGGCAGTTGGGCTCGCTGTTGGATTTCTTGCCGGGTTTATACAGATCGTTTTTTATGCCTGCGCGGTGGCCGGTTTTTACGCGATTTATCTTGACTGGCACCGCAAGGCAAAGGGTCTGCGGAGATTTAAGTGCATATTTTTTTTGGCACTGATAGGTATAGTAGGGGTAATCTTGGGCGGCTGGCAGATTTGGCCATCGGTATTCCTCGTTTCTGAGTCAGTCAGGACTGCAACCTATGCCATGCAACAGGCTGATATCCCGGGTCCAAACGAGCTCCTTACTCTGTTTTTACCAGACTATATCCGACTTCCTTTTTTGGGTGGGGGCGCTGCAGGGTTTTATACTGGAGCATTGTCTTTTTTCATCATACTTCTAAGTTTGTTTTTCTGGATACGTAAGGGCACAGAGAGGTTTTTCGCGCTGGCATATTTGCTAATTCTAGGATTAGCATTTCGATTGCCTGTATTTTCATTTTTAAATGACCATATTCCTCCGTTTTCCCATTTTGGTGGGCAATTTCGGTGGATGGTTATGGGGGCGTTTCCTTTGGCGTTTCTCGCCGGTTTTGGTTACCAGAAGTTAGTTGATACTTCAGTGAGCCAATCGCTGAGTGAGAAACAAAAAAATAGATTTTTAAAATATTCGGGGATTGCTTTGCTTACCCTTATTGCAGGTGTAGTATTTTTTAATATTGGTGTATGGTATGTACTCAAGCGCTCGGATTTGCAGGAGAAATTATTGTCCCTATATTTAGAAAGGAGGACCCTACAGTTTACTATTGAACATTATTTGCAAGTCTTAAGAGTCGCATTGGAAGAGTTTCAAAATATATTTTCATTATTAAATTACAAAATGGTTGTCCCGTTACTGCTGCTTGTATTTGCTTACTTGCTGCTTTGGTTTTATTTGCGAAAGAAGTTTCGTGTTACGTTGTTTGAAAAGCTTGGATTGGTCTTGATAGTCTGCAACCTACTCTTTGTATATAGCGCGCAGTTTGGGGCCGCGTTGCTTCCGCAGCGGATTTTGGATATTAATAATCCACCTCCATTAGCGCAAAAAGTAAAAGAGCACAACGATCCAAACAGTTACCGAATTGCGGGGTTTTTGATTAGTGACTCTTTATTTTGGAAAGCATCAAGTAAACGTATATTTACTCCTGAAGAAAATACGAAGATTTATCTCGACCTACTCGTAAATAACACAAATGTCTTTTATAGTATTCAAAGGTTGGACGGTATGGAGCCATACGCCACTCTGCGTCATAACCAGATTTTGAGCACGGTAATTTTTCCTCCCGGTTTAAACATATTTGACCCTAAATCGCCAGCTATTACAGCAGATGAGTTGAACAAACTGATGAATACATCTGTTTTTAGACAAGCAGTCAACATTGAAGAAAAGGTAAAAGACTTTATACTTAAGCTGCCTTTATTGTCAGCGTATAATGTAAAATTTATATATTCCCTAATCCCTCTTCAGCATCCTTCTCTCAAACATATTCCGTTGTCAAACGTGTCTGTGGTTGGCATTCCATTATATTTGTACGAAAATATGGACTATCTTCCACGGGTGTACTTTGCTAAAAATTCTGAATTTTTTACAGGCAACCCAAATGAGTTAATTTTAAAAATGATAGAAAATACTGATTTTAAAAATAAGACTTTTATTGAATGCGCCACATGCGAAAAAATGAATGATAATACTTTGGGTAACGTAGAAATTGTGAGTTATGAAAATGGATTTGTGAAACTAAAAACTTACAGTGAGCATGGCGGTTACTTAGTGTTTGGAGAGTCTTTCAACCCTGGGTGGAAGGCGCAAGTAGATGGGCAACATACTCCAATATATAACGCAAATTACATTTTTCAAGCTATATTTGTCCCTAAAGGAGAACATCAGGTTGAATTTAAGTTTAGTAATAAAAATTTATGGAATCTAAAAAAACTATTTACCAAAAAGTAAAGGACTTTCTGTGTTGCCCGCTATGCCGTTCAAGCTTAAGCGAAAAACTTACGTGCATAAACCATGGCAGTTTTAAGGGCGAAGCTAGCCGGCTTTTCCTCATTGAGCCGGACAAGGGCAGTAGTTTTGAGGAAAAGCACTTAACTGGCGTAAACATTTTAAAATCTTTTTTAAAGCGGTACCCAAAGGTGTACTACCTGATTTGGTATATTTTTTGCCCAGTTTGGCTGACTGGCAAAAGGCCATCATATGTAGCTCAGATTTTGCCGTCAAATTCAACAGTGATCAACTTAGGGTCCGGACCCAGACGCATTCATGAAGACTTTATAAATATAGATGTCATGCCTTTTTCAGAAGTAGATATTATTGCTGACGCAACCAAATTACCGTTCAAAGACGGTTCCTTAGACGCCGTTGTTAATGAGTCATTACTAGAACACGTTGCTGACCCTATTTCTGTAGTTATGGAGATCACACGCGTGTTGAAGCCTGGTGGTCTTTTGTACGTGAGCACCCCTTTTATGACCCCATATCACGGATCTCCTGAAGACTTTAATCGGTGGACAACCCATGGTTTGAGGGTGCTCCTGGCTGAGTATGAGGTTGTTGAAGAAGGGGTTGACGGCGGCCCGTGGAGCGCGCTGTTAAATTTTTGCGCTTATTGGTTTGGCTCTGTGCTTTCTTTTGGTTCCAAAAAAGCCGCTCCGTTCTTAGCCTTTGCTTTTATGTTAGTTTTGGGTCCATTAAAGATTTTCGATTATATTTTCGCGCGTTTACCAGGCAGCGATGCCGTGGCCGCACAGTTATATATAATAGGTAGAAAAAAGTAATTGTATGTTACTATCTGTAATTATTCCAGTTTATAATGAAGAAGAGACAATAAAAAAAATTGTTGATTTAGTTGTTGCCGCGCCAGTTTTAAAAGAGGTAGTTTTAGTCGACGATGGGTCTAAAGACAGTTCCGGTGCCAAAATAGCCGAGATAGTAGCAGGTTTTCATATAAGCCAATTTTGTGAAAGGATCGTTGCTATAACGCAGAACAACGCCGGTAAGGGCGCTGCGCTAAAAACAGGTATAGCCGCTGCAACAGGGGACATTATACTCTTCCAAGACGCAGATTTGGAATATGACCCAAAAGATTACCGTTCGATGATTGATCCAATCATCCAAGGCAAAGTTCGGGCAACCATGGGTTCAAGACTTTTGTTTAAAAAACAAAATATTTGGGCTAATAAAGGTCCACTCTTGATATACCTGCGCAATCATTTAGGTGTAAGTGTTATTGCTTGGTTTACTAACCTCCTCTACTGGGAAAAGGCCACAGACTATGAAGGGTGTTATAAAGCATTTGAAGCCGGTATGTTAAAAAATCTGTCCATTGAGACCAATGGTTTCGACATAGATAATGAAATTATTTGCAAACTATTCAGATTAGGGAATGAGATTGCTGAGGTGCCCATACATTACTATCCGAGAAGTTATGGTGATGGAAAAAAAATTAAATTTAAAGATGGATTGAAAATTTTAAAAACTATTCTTATCTGGCGCTTTAAACATATAAAGTAATTAGTATTTTTGTTATGGACAAGTATTTTTCAAAACCTATCTTAGTAGCTTTATTTTGGGTAGCAGCAGTGGCAGCCTTGTTTTTCCCACTTTTATATGGAAGGGTACTGCTCCCGACGGATTCTGACTTAAACGTTTATTATTACCCTGTATTTGATTTTTTTGCCAAAGCGTTGCAGTCAGGCCAGTCTTTTCTTTGGATGCCACATATATTTACAGGTTTTCCTGTGTATCTTAGTCAAGTGGGCGGATTTCTTGATCCTGTAAACATACTTCTTGGTAAGTTATTTTTAACACCAGGCTTAGTTGAGTTGCGTGTTATTCTTGATGTGATTTTGGTGTACCTGTTTTCGTACCTATTAGGTAAGGCACTTGGTTTGTCAAATTTCGCTTCCGCATTAATAGGTCCGAGTTACATCATTGGAATTGACTGGCTGTATCTTTCAAATCCCTTAATAGCTAACTCGCTTTTTTTACTTCCGCTTCTGCTGTGGGTTACGGTACGAACCACTAATGTAAGTTCAGTACGTGAAAAAATTAAATACTCAGTATTGGGAGGTATAGGACTCGGATGGGCTGTATTGTCAGGTTACACTCAAGTAGTTTTTTATGCCTTAGTTTTGACAGGAATGTATGTAATACTGTATTCCATTTTGAATCGCGTAGGTGTTAAGCGTAGTTTAGAGCTGTGCGGTTGGTTTGGCTTGCTTTGTGCAATAGGTTTTATTTTGGGATTACCTCAAATTTTGCCAGCGTTAAAGTTTTTACATCTTACTTCACGAGCAGATGTGGCTAATTATACGCAGGCAACGCTAAAGTCAATTAGTCCTGGAGATTTTTTGTTGTTTTTTTTACCACCCAATTTTTATTTTCCATATGTAACTTCGGGACGCTTTCCACTATACGTAGGGCCAGTTTGGGCTGGCTTGGGC
>DASPKA010000132.1:0-4555 GCA_035628335.1 Patescibacteria group bacterium
ATAGCGAGGACGGTAAACTTAGGGCACTTGAAGCATAGGAAGGTAACGTAATTCTAAAACCACTGCACTCCCTTAACCATAACTCTAATAATTCAGAAGCAGGCACTTCCCATTTAACCTCAGGGTGTTTGCTCTTATATAAATACCCTACGAGGTAATTTTCACACTTGCTCATCAATTCTGGATCGATCATTTCCTCAGATGCACTCGTGACCAAACTTCCTTTGCTGTGAAAAAATATTGAAAAAGCAGCAATAATAGACAACAAAGAAAGGGTTATTGTAGCGTATTGCCACTTAGAAATAATACTTTGTTTTTTCTTTGACATTTTATTTTTTTTAATCCTAACTTAATTAAAACACACTTTTCCCCATTAAACAAATAAATTTGTGGAAAAGTGTGTCTATGAAATTTTTAACTTATAGCTTTTGTACCGTCCCGATGCGGCATCGGGACGGTACAAAAAACTATGGAAGGATGAGGACATGCGGGGGAAGGAAACCCTGCATCGGGTTTACTTCAGCCCGTAAAGCGAAGCGTCTTAATACATCCCCCCCATTCCGCCCATACCACCGCCTGCGGCAGGTGCTGCCGTCTCTGGTTTTGGTTTGTCTACAATAATAGACTCAGTGGTTACGAGCGTAGAGGCTATAGATACAGCGTTCTCTAGCGCGAGCCGTGTAACTTTCAACGGGTCAACAATACCCTTTGCAATTAGATCTCCAAGACCAGCTTGCCAGTTTTTTTCTGTGAAGCTGCCGAAGTCAAAACCCCAGTTGTTATTTTCGTGTGTTTGGATAGCATGCAAAATTCCAGTCACTTCAACGCCGCTGTTTTCAGCGATCTGGCGGATGGGAGCTTCTAGTGCGGTGCGGACAATCTTTACACCCGCGCGCTCTGCGTCAGACAAGTCACTGCCAAACGTGTCGAGCTTAGGAGCAATACGAGCTAAGGCCGCACCACCCCCAGCCACTATACCTTCTTCTGAAGCTGCTTTAGTCGCGTTTAACGCATCCTCAATTTTAAACTTCTTGGCTTTCATTTCGGTTTCGGTAAATGCACCTACTTTTATTACCCCCACACCACCGGAAAGACGAGCAAGACGTTCCTGCAACTTTTCTTTGTCAAACTCAGAGGTAGACTCTTTATACTCATTCCTAATCTGAGCAATACGAGCTTCAATTGCAGCTCTATCACCCTGGCCGTCTACTATAGTAGTATATTCCTTTGTTGCAATTACCTTGCGTGCTTTACCTAACTGTTCTATCTCAGTCTTGTCCAACTTAAGCCCCATGTCGTCTGAAATTACCTGGCCGCCAGTTAGTACTGCAATGTCCTGCAGCATTTCTTTTCGTCGATCACCAAAGCCCGGAGCCTTAACAGCCAGCACCTTAAAGGTGCCTCGCAGTGTGTTCAATACAAAGGTGGTGAGCGCTTCGCCTTCAATCTCGTCTGCGATTATCACAACTTCCTTCTTGCCGCTCCCGGCTACTTTTTCAAGTAAGGGTAACACGTCTGCTACCGCAGAAATCTTTTTGTCAGTAATTAAAATATAAGGGTTTTCCCAGACAGCTTCCATGCGTGTAGTGTCAGTCATCATATAGCCCGAAACAAAACCTTTGTCAAAACGCATGCCTTTTACCACTTCTTTTTCATACCCTACAGCCTGACCCTCTTCAACAGTAATTACACCGTCTTTACCTACCTCTTCCATTGCTTCAGCAATAAGCGTGCCCACTTCTGCGTCTAAAGACGCGATAGTCGCTACCTGTTCAATCTCTGCTTTTGAGGTTACTTCTTTCTTCACTTTCTGAAGTTCGTCAACAACAAACTTTGCTGCCTTTTCCATACCACGCTTTATTTCATTGCTACGGCCTTTTACCAAAACCGCTGCTTCAAACGCCTGCTCTATCATCTTCTGTGCAAGGACAGTTGCGGTAGTAGTACCGTCTCCTGCTTCTTCATTAGTTCGGTTAGCAACCTCTTGAATTAATGAGGCCCCAACGTTTTCAAACGGATCTTCGAGTTCTATATCCTTAGCAACAGTAACGCCATCGTCCGTAACAGACGGTGAACCATACGAGCGTCCTAAAATTACTGCCTTACCGGTTGGACCAAGTGTAACCTTAACCACATCTGCCGCCTTGTCCACACCAGCCTTAATTGCTGATTTTGCCTGAAATCCAAATTTAATATCTTTTGCCATGAAAAAGTCTGTAAAGTCTAAAGTCTAAAGTCTTTAAAGTCCTATGATTTGTATTTCTACTTTCAGCAGTAGCAAGGATCTGGTTTTGCCAATCCGGTACTGCACCACTATGGACTTTATAGACTTTATGGACTTTTGACTATTCCTTAATTATTCTACAATAGCGAGTACATCTGACTCGTCTTTTTCTTTTCCTACGTATAGAATTTTGTACTCAACCGTTTGACCATTCTCGTCCATTTCAACTTCATCCCCGCTGTACATACCGAACACTACTGTATCTCCTACTTTATATCCAAGCGACTTTATTTCATCGCCATTCCCCACAGCTATAATGGTGCCTTGGGCTTTCTTTTTCTTGTCGGCGTTTGCTGGTAGCACAATGCCACTCTTTGTTACTTCTTCTTCAGTTTTCTGCTTTACCAGAATCCTGTTTCCTATTGGTTTAATAGTCATAGTACTATGATATAATACTTAATTCTTTTAACTATTATCACTCTATAATAGCTGGGATACAGTAAACTGTCTCCAGCACGCAAAATTCAGCAGAGCTAAATTTTGCTTCCAACGGAGTGTTTTTAGCACTCTACGAGTACGAGTGATAATTACTTGTATATCTATTTTAGTCGCAAAAAACCCTACTGTCAAGGGGTCTTATGACGATTGTAGTAAGTTTCCAGTATAGCGTACTTCAAGTCAGTGGAATGCAGTGCTAACTCTGACGGCTCTGCTACTGAAAAGTTGCCACGCTTAATCCGCTCCAATTGCCATCTGCCAACCATATTCTCTATATATAACCCAACTGGGTTATCAAAAATTTTCTCTATGAGACCTTGTACTCCGCCTGGAGCATGTATTGCCTGGCTTTCAGCCTGTAGTGACTTAAAAGATATGTGATACCAATTAGGGAAATACAAACGCAACCAGTTTTGGTTCTTAATCAAAAACTCTGTAAAAATTTTTATTCCGAATACTGGCCTCATGCGAACATACTGAAAAGCCCTCAGTAAGTTCCGCTCTTCATCTATGAGTTTAGTACCTGCGATATAGTGATTTAAACAAAAGCGGTTCTCAATGCGCTGTCCGTGTCTGCACATTAAAAGTCCGTCAAAGAGTATGTGGGAAAAAATCCTTGCGAGCCATAAAAAACCGGAGTGGGTAATAATCACTAGGTCTATGTCAGACTTTTCTGTTTGGAGTCCTAATGCCTGGGAGCCTCCAACACTTACAGCTCGAATAAAAGGCACAAACCGTAGCCAACGTAAAAACCTGCGGATCCTACGTTCGCGAGCAATGCCGTACACGTATCCGGAAATACGTGCAGGCGCCAAAGATGCGTGCTCAGGCAAAACATATGTTCCAAAAACACAGGCCACTTTCTTTTCAGCCGTAAGCCGAATAAGTGCCTGAAGTATGGCTCCAAAAGGTACATGGGACGCAGGAGGTGCGTTGGTAGAAATAAGGTTAAAGTCTTCATCCAGCGAGGAAGCCAGGTCCTCAGTTCGAGTTAGCAAATACTTATATATCTCAAAAGCCGTAGGAGCTATGTCCTGTAGATGGAAAAACTGTATAGTTTTCAAAATTCTGAGTTCTAACATGAATCTAGTTTATCAAGTTAATCAAGTTTGTCAGGTTCATCAAGTGATTGTACCATTTTGCCTGACAAACTTGATGAACTATCTTTGGCAGCTTGGACAAAATGTTCCTGTCCTACCTCCAACTTTTACAGCCATTAACGTAGCCTTGCACTTCTTACACTTCTGACCTTTTCTACCATATACATAGTGAAACTTACCCATAGTACCCCAGGAACCGTCTGTACGAACAAAATCTCCCACGGAGGAACCTTTTGCAGCTATTCCTTTCTCAAGCACTGGCCGAATATGCTGAAATATGTGCCGAAGCTCATCTTCAGAAAGCGTTTTTACTTTTCGTAGTGGTGCCACTGCAGCGTGGAAGAGGATCTCGTCACTGTAAATATTACCAATCCCCGCAATTACTCTGGAATCCATAAGTGTAGTCTTTATTGCCTGGCTAGGGTGGCGACGAACGTGCTCGGAAAATACTTGAAAAGTGAATGCTTTACTTAATGGCTCAGGACCAAACTCCGCAAGCTCGCGAACGTGAGGGATGTCAACATCTCTAACCAGCTTTAAGTACCCAAACCTTCGTATATCGTTAAAGTACAGTGTACCCCCTTCACTTAAACTAAAGACTGCAATCGTATGCTTACTAGGTAGCTCAACCTCAGGAGCAGAGATTTTATTTATTATGCGAAATTTTGGTGGCTCTTTCGCCTTCTCGCCTCTACGGCGCGCCGGTGAGGCGACAAATATAAACTGCCCTGTC
>DASPKA010000133.1:0-7595 GCA_035628335.1 Patescibacteria group bacterium
AATAGCAGGAGCTCATACCGGTGTTTCTGTTGGACCAGATGGAGGAACTCACCAGGCACTGGAAGACATTGCCATAACTCGATGCTTACCCAACTTAGTTGTACTCGCTCCTTGCGATTCAGTGGAAACTAAGAAAGCAACAATTGCTGCTGCAAGGTTCAACGGCCCGGTGTATTTTCGTTTTACCCGTGAAAAAACTCCAGTTATGACGCTTCCAGAAACTCCTTTTGAAATAGGGAAGGCCCAGGTTTTTAAAGAGGGGAAAGATGTTGTACTCATTGGGTGCGGTCCGGTGTTGTATAATGGATATAAGGCAGCAGTGGAGCTCGAAAAAGAGGGCCTTTCGGTTATGGTAGTGAATTCCCCCTCCATAAAGCCGCTTGATGAACACACAGTTTTACAAGCAGCTAAATCGTGTGGCGCTGTGGTAACTTTAGAAGAACACCAAATTATGGGAGGGTTTGGTTCAGCAGTTGCAGAGTTTCTGGCAAAAAAACTACCTGTTCCCATTGAGTTCGTGGGAGTAAATGACCGTTTCGGCGAGTCCGGTACCCCAGAAGAACTGATAAAGCATTTTGGTTTGGGTTTAGAAAGCATTAAACATGCGCTACGTGCTGCGTATGCGCGTAAAAAATGATGTATGACAGAAAAAATCCAGGATACAGATGATGTAAAGAGCGAGTTTGTGGCTCTTGTGTCACACCAGCTGCGTACTCCGCTTTCGGCTATCCGATGGTACTCGGAAATGCTGATGTCAGGAGATGCAGGGGAGCTTAACGACAAGCAGAAAAAACTTGTGAAGGAGATATACCGCGGTACAAAGCGTATGGTAGAGCTGATTAGCGCACTTTTGGACGTTTCCAGAATTGAGCTTGGGACCTTTGCTGTAGAACCGGAAGAAACAGACCTGGCAGAAATTGCTGCAAGTTCTATTTCGGAGTTGTCCCCAGCTATTCTTGAAAAGGGGCTTGAGATCTCGCAGCAATATGATCCGGGTGTACCGCATGTGTACATGGACCCAAGGCATGCGAGGATTATCTTGCAAAATTTGCTTACGAACGCAGCTAAATATACGCCCACAGGAGGAAAAATTTCTGTACACATAAGCAAAGCCGAGCCAGATAATGTAAAAATTGAAATAGCAGATACTGGGTATGGAATTCCTACCGACGCACAAGACAAAGTGTTTACCAAGCTCTTTCGGGCAAACAACATTAAAGCAAAAGACACTACAGGGTCTGGACTTGGGTTGTACCTGGTTAAGCAAATTATGCTCCATAACGGAGGTGAAATTTCTTTTTCAAGCGTACTCGACCAAGGGACAACATTTACTATCTTATTACCCTTACAAACAAAAGCTCCAGTTCGCAAAGGCGCTCCGTTGAGTTCATTTGAGAATCCAACAGAAGCGCTATCATAAACATTATTTAACCTTATACATATGCCCGAAGCAAAAGATTTCACAGTCCTCGTCTGCGAGGACGAAAAAGCTATGCAAGAAGCCCTGGCAATGAAGTTTGGTCTTACCGGTTTTCAAGTTGAGACCGCAGATAACGGCCAAATTGCCTTAGACAAGATGCGGGAAAAAAAGCCCAGCATCTTAATGCTAGACATTATTATGCCTGTTAAAGATGGGTTGACCGTGCTTACGGAGATGTCAGCAGATGACCAACTTAAAGACATTCCCGTTATTCTTTTGACTAACTTAAATGAGCCTAACAAAATTATGGAAGCGCTTACACTCGGCGCCAAAGACTATGTAGTAAAAGCTGACTGGAATATAGATGATATCGTTAAGAAAGTAAAAGATAAACTTGGGATACCTAGCTAAATATGTTTTCACGATCGTACGACATAATTTCTGTAGGGGACTGTGCTATAGATACGTTTTTGTTTTTGGATGATGAGGATATCCAAATCCAAAATATTCAAGGCAAAGCATTAGCAACTATTAGCTGGGGTGACAAGCTGCCTGTCCAGAAGTTTTTTAAGAGTGTTGCAGGAAATGCAGCCAATAATGCCATTGCTTCAGCTCGTTTGGGTCTTAAGACTGCATTTTATAGCGTAATCGGGGACGATAGCGGTGGTAGAGAGATATTGCACCGCATGAAGCAAGAAGGTGTGGACACGAAGTACCTTGAGCTCTCAAAGAAGTATGGTACAAATTACCATACAGCATTGTCTAACCGTGGGGAGCGAACTATTTTTGTATATCACGGTATGCGCTCGTATACGCTTCCAGAGTTTTCAAAATCAAGTTGGGTGTATCTAACTTCGATAGGTAAGGGGTTTGAGTCAATTTACCCAGCGTTGCTAAGGTTTTTAAAAAAACATAATGTAAAGCTTGGGTTTAACCCGGGTACATACCAGCTCCGTGCTGGCTCCAAGAAGAACGCTTCGGTGTTGGAACGCACTGATTTCCTTTGCATAAACAGAGAAGAAGCAGTTTTTTGGGTTGGCCAAGGTAGTTACCGTGAACTGTGCGAGCGGTTAGTTAAGCTAGGTCCGAAAGCAGTTACGGTAACTGATGGACGTCGCGGTGCTTTTTCCTTTTCAAAGGAAGGTTTTATGTATATCCCGGAGTACCCGGGGCTCAAGCGTATAGAGGCTACTGGTGCAGGTGATGCATTTACCTCGGCATACATAGCTGCGCTTGCACGGGGTAAGACTCATGCGGAAGCGCTCACCTGGGGACCGGTAAACGCAGGAAGCGTGGTTGGTAAGGTGGGTCCAATTGATGGCTTACTTGGCATAAAAGAGATTCAATCATGGCTTAAGAAAAAACCTACTTATAAGCCGATACACATTCGTAGTACTAAAGATAGCGATAGGGTTTTAAAGATTATTAAAAAAGCAAGGCAGTAAAGTAAAGACATGAATACGCACAAGCGAAGAATGTCCGCCGGAGGCGGATCCGCATCCGGCGGAAAAAAAATCAGAGTTGGGATTAACGGTTTTGGGAGGATAGGGAAGACGGCTTTTAAGATAGCGTTTGATAGCAAACGTGTAGATGTAGTGGGTATAAATGACCTTTCAGGAGCGAGAGTGTCTGCAGAAACGCTTCGATTTGATTCGAACTATGGTGCGTATAAGCACAATGTGGGTTTTACAGAAAAAGAAATCGTTGTCGCTGGTAAGAAGATTCCTGTTTTTAAGGAAACAGAACCAAACAGGTTGCCCTGGGGTAAACTGAAAGTTGACGTTGTACTTGAGTGCACCGGCAGGTTCACTGACAGTGAAAAAGCAGCTGCACACCTCAAAGCTGGTGCAAAGCGCGTGGTTATATCTGCTCCCGCAAAAGACGAAGGTGTAACCCCAACATTTTTGCTTGGAGTAAACACCGGCTCTTACAAAGGAGAAAAAATAGTTTCCAATGCTTCTTGTACGACCAACTGTATTGCCCCTGTGGCTCAAGTATTAAACGATGCATTTGGTATTGAGAAAATGATGATGACCACAGTGCACAGTGTTACTGCGGAACAGAATTTAGTTGACGGGAATCCTCCTGGTCTTAAAGGTGGTGACTTAAGACGCGCGCGGAGCGCGATAGGGAACATTGTGCCCACAAGCACTGGTGCTGCCATCTCTACTGCGAAAGCTATTCCTGCACTTGAAGGAAAGTTTGATAGTATTTCGCTGCGTGTGCCTACTCGTGTTGGAAGTTTGTCTGACTTTACTATCTTGCTCAAAAAAGATGTAACTATAGAACAGGTAAATAAGGCTTTTGTTTCAGCAGAAAAGACTAGACAGTATAGAGGTATACTGCAAACAACAACAGACCCACTAGTATCTTCTGACATCATTGGTAATCCACATTCAGCTATTGTTGATCTGTCTCTAACAAACGTTGTCGGCGGGAACATGGTAAAAGTAATTGCCTGGTACGACAATGAATGGGGTTACTCCAATAGGCTGGTAGAGATCGCGTTGGAGATTTCGAGTCGAAGTACTTAAGAAAAGAAAGGAAATGTCCAATTACTAATTTCTAATTACTAATGAAAATAATAAATGACTAATAGTTTGAGCATTTAAGTATTCATTAGAAATTAGATATTAGAAATTAGTCATTGATATTTTTGAAATATCTTTCTAGGTCTTATATTGAAAACCAAACCGTAATCTATAGACCTGAACTATCCGTTCCTGTTTCTTCTCAAGGAGAGGTAATGGATGATTTTCGTATTCGTGCAAGCTTGCCTACTTTGAGATATTTGCTGGCAGGACACTGCAAGGTGGTAGTGGTTTCTAAAATTGGAAGACCAAAAAATCCAAATCCAGCTCTCTCTATGAAACCAGTAGCCAAGCGCTTGGCAGAATTGCTCCAGTTGCCCTTTTTGGAGGCGCCATCTTCTGTATACCCTGGTAGGCATGTGGTGTTCTTGTCTGACGATGTGGCGCTTCCTGGATTGCCTGAAAAGATTGCTGCGCTCAAGGAGAGCGTTATAGTGCTTGAGAATATACGCTTTTATCCAGAGGAACAGGAGAGTAGCGAAATTTTTGCAGCAGCGTTAGCACGCTTAGGTGACGTCTATGTAGGAGACTCATTTGGCGTTGCTCACCGCACTGATACCTCGGTTTCAGTGTTGCCAATGTACTTACCGCACTTTGCAGGCTTGCTTATGGAGTCTGAAATTCGAAATTTGAATATAGTGCTTAATTCACCTCGTCCCCCGTTTCTTTTGATGATGGGAGGTGGGAAGATCTCAGAAAAAACAGGTATAATTGAGCGGTTAGGGCGCACTGCCACCACTATTGCAGTTGGCGGAGGAATAGCAAATGTCTTCTTTGCCGCTTTGGGATATGAAGTAGGAAAATCTCTGGTTGAACTTGAGGGGATTGAAACTGCTAAGCATATGCTAAAGGAATTTAAGTCAAAGTTACTGTTACCTACTGACGTAGCTGTTCTTGCAGACAGTGGAACCCCAGCAACGAGAGCCGCGTACCAGGTACTACCCGGTGACACGATTTTGGACATAGGTCCTCAAACAATCTTACGGTTAAGTGGCGTAATTAAAAAAGCGCGGACCATAGTATGGAACGGCCCGCTTGGTATGTGCGAGCGAAAGCCGTTTCAAACTGGGACCATGGCAGTTGCTAAAGTAGTTGGTGGGGTTGGAAAACGCACGTGCTTTACTGTTGTTGGGGGTGGGGAGACGGTTGAAGCCGTACGGCAGGCTGGGCAGGAGAACCACATTGACCACCTCTCAACCGGTGGTGGTGCAATGCTTGAATATTTATCTGGTAAAGTATTGCCAGGCATAAAGGCGCTTGAATGATTTTTTCAGTAATTAGGTACATTTTTAAGTCTGATTTGTATGCGGGAGTATTTTTTATCCTCCTTTCATATGGCGGTTTTCTCATACCCCATGAACACAAGACAGTGTTTACGTCCCTCGTTATTGCCGGAGCCTTTTTCTTGGGTGCGATTTTTTTAAGCAATTATATTTCTTTACGTCTAAAAAGAGTTTCATTACTACAGGTGATAGTGGGTAGAGAGTCAGAGAAAATAAAGTTTATTGTCTTTTGCATATTCTCTGGAGCGTTTTTTGAGTTTTTAGGGAGCTTTGTTGGTGGATTGTGGTACTACCCGTATTGGAGCTTTGGTATGTATGTTCTCATTGGGTTCTTGCTCGGTGGGTGGTGTTTCTATATATTATTCTTGTGTGTAGCTTATGAAGCAGGCAAGCAGGTTTTTGACAGGCTACTACCTAACCAGCCCTATGTACGGAGGTATTACAGTTTTGAAACTAAAGTGTATCAAGGGCTTTTGGCGATGGGGCTGGTTCTGGTAGGGGTAGTGGTAGGTGCGTTTGTCACTAATGCTATTTTTTTGGCACAGCTTGACCTCGCGGTAAACAAATTCAGGCCCGGAGCTTTGGGTTGGGAGTATGCTTTGTTACTTGGTGTGGGAGTTATGTGTATTTGTGAATTTATAGAGTTTAAGCGGCACCGGACTTCGTTTGTGAAAGACTTACTACACGGTTACTTTTCACCATTGCTGTCTGTATTGCTTGTAGGCTTGATACTCGCAATGAGTAACGAGGTTCAAAATCTAAATGTGTACCTGTGGAAGTATGGTCTGTTTCCGTGGCCAAACTCAGTAGTAGCAGGAATACCGGTAAGCGCGATTGTAGGTTGGCAGATTCATATATTATTATTTATAGAACTATGGAGAGCGTTCGGAAGCAAGAAATCGGCATTAGTATTTTCTAGAACATGAATATACAACCCTCAACTGAATCTGGAGAAAAAACCTTAACATCTATTATCCCTAACGTATCTAAAACCGCTCCTGCGACTAAAGTGGAAGCGCTGCGGCCGTTCAAAGTTGTAATTGTTGGGGGTGGCTTTGGTGGTGTAACCGCTTGTAAGTACTTAAAGGATAACCCACAATTTGAGGTTACTATTGTAAACCGCACAAACTACTTTCTTTTTACGCCTATGCTGCATGAGGTAGCAACCGGAGGCTTGCAACCTGGTACGGTAACCGAACCTATTGCTGAAATAGGCAGAGCGAGTAGGGCTGACTTTGTGCTAGGTGATGTTATTAAGGTAGATAGAATAAATCGTTTTGTGTACGCGGGTGCGAGAAGCATAGAGTATGACTACTTAATTTTAGCAACAGGGAGTGAGACGAATTATTACGAGATACCTGGAGCACGGGAGCACACGCACGACCTTAAGACACTAAAAGATGCTACAGACTTTAAGGATCGGTGTATAACATTGTTTGAAGGCATGGCGCTAGAGGATGGACCAGAGGAGTTGGTTTTTGCTGTGATAGGAGCTGGTCCTACTGGCGTCGAGCTGATTACAGAAATGGCAGACTTTCTTAGACAAGTTGTCAGTCGGTATGTTTCAAGAGCACCAGCTGGTAAACAGGTGCGTTTGGTGTTGGTGAATAGGGATGAAAGAATGCTCTCTATGTACTCTAAGCGAATTCAGGATTATGCGAGGCACAGACTAAATCTGTTGGGTGTGGAGTTTTTGTTCAATAAGGAAGTAGTTCGCGTCGAAGCTGGAGAAGTGTTTTTTAAGGACGGCAGTTCCCTCAAAGCCCAAACTGTAGTGTGGGTTTCAGGAGTCAAGGCTTCTGATCTTCCAGATGGTTTCGAAAATTCAAGTAAAGACAAGATAGGTCGCTTGATAGTGAACGAGTATTTGCAGCTGGAACTTGACCCGTATGTCTACGCTGCAGGAGACTGCGCTGCGTTTACACAAAACGGTAGTGTGTTGCCCATGTTAGCCCAAGTTGCTGCACGGCAAGGAGAGTATTTAGGCAAAAATTTGGAGCGCATAGTGCAAGGCAAGCAAATTCGTGGTTTTCAGTATAGGTCACGCGGGTCATTTGTTTCTCTCGGTAGGTTTGCAGCCGTAGGTGAGATTTTCGGCATTCCATTAACAGGTTTCTTAGCCTGGTTTATGTGGAGAACTATATACCTGTTTAACTTTAAGTCAAATAAAAAACGGTTCAACGTCGCAGTTGAATGGACTATAAACTTGTTTTACCCACGAGACATTACGAGGTTAAGCTAGGTTAATTTGGTAAAATGGGAAAGTTTATGAAACGTTTTTAAGCGTGCTCCGACTTTTGG
>DASPKA010000134.1:0-4025 GCA_035628335.1 Patescibacteria group bacterium
AAGAAACTCTTAAAACGTGAGTATGGAGCAACTATGAGGCTTGGAGCCTGGGACTGCGCTATAATCCGTGGTACCCATACAGAAAAAGCATACCTAGAGTCCGGCTGGATTTCCGCCAGTGGTGGAAAGAAATCAAAAAACGCCGTTATCTCTGAACGCCACCGTCACCGCTATGAGTTTAATAACGCGTATAGACAGCAACTTGAAGATGCAGGTCTTGTCATAGCCGGAACCACTCCTGACGGTAAGCTAGTTGAAATTATCGAACTCAAAAACCACCCATTTTTCGTAGCAACTCAGTTCCATCCTGAGTTTAAGTCGAGACCTCTAGATCCGCACCCGCTCTTCCGCGCGTTCGTAAAAAACTTATAACACAAATCAATCTTTGCGGCGTATCGTAATAATCCTGATGCCTCATCGGGATTATTTTTTACGTCATAGTGAATACATCTCATCCACTCGGGGAAACCCCTCGTGAGAGACTATTCTACTTCTTAAGGAGTTACATCCACTACAAACACAAGAGAGGAAAAAATGAACCAGCAAACTGAAATAGTGAAAAAATGCTCAGGCTCTGACAATCCATTTATGAGCTGCCCAACCAGTTACGGTCACACCATTCAAACCCACTGCCTTAAATGCGGCACCCCCATAGTCTGGGCTTCTGTTTCAAGCAAGAGAAGCATATAAGCTTCCATAAATACCTCGCTGCCAAACTCAACATGGCAGTGAGGTATTTTCTATGATAAACAAAAACTCCGACTCAAGTCGGAGATTTTGTTTATACAACATGAACTAATTTAGTCTTTCTGAGGTTTCCGTGGAATTTAGTTGTTTGCTTGTGCTGGAACTTAACAGTACCATCGGTTTGTGCGTATAAGGTGTAGTCACCGCCCACTTTTACGTTCTTGCCAGCATGGTACTTGGTACCTTTTTGGCGAACAATGACTTGTCCTTTAGAAACTTTTTGGCCGCCGAAGATCTTAACGCCAAGACGTTTGGATACGGAATCGCGGCCTAGGGAGGTTGAACCTCCCGCTTTTTTATGTGCCATATAATCATAAGTAATGAGTAATGAGTTGGCAGAAATCCTGCTTGTCTAATTACTATTTACTCTTCACTATTTACTTGTACTTCAGCTTTCTCAAAAATAATGATTTCTCGGGCTACTATTTGGTCTTTTCGGTCGTAGAAGCAGGTACCGCGTTCAGAAAGCTTCAAAAACTTAAACTTTTTAGAGAGCACCTGTGGAATAATATCTTTTATAGTATATCCAAGTTCCTCCAAAAAGTCAAGCTTTTCCTGGGGTAGGGAAACGTACTCGCCCCTGCCCTTTCGATAGGCTGGCATACACATGACCACACGACCTTTAGGAGGCAGGAACTTGGCAAAGTCTGTCAGACAGTCTTTATACAACGCAGCTAAATCATCAAAGTTCCGCTGCATGTCAACACTACTCGGAAATTCGGAGTAGGGAGGACCTAAAGTTCCTTCCGTTACTACAGCTTTCACTTCGGTCACCGCACCTGTTTTTATTATTTTCTCTATAAGTGTAGAAACATTCCTAGCATCCATGACCTCAACATGGTACTTACCGTTAGGGATTCTGTATCGGTTCCTAAACCATTCTAAGTTTTTTTCTGCGTCAGATATCTGCTGCTTTTCTATGTCACTGCCTAGTACCCTATACCCCTGCAATACACCTTCCTGGAGTAGGGTACCAAGACCACAAAATGGGTCGAGGATTGTATCTCCCGCCTTACACCCCGAAAGGTTCATCATACTCTGTGCTACCTTTGGCGGTATCATACCAACAAACATATCACGGATCGGACGTTGGTAATCACGGCGACCATAGTCTTCAAAGTCCTGAACAACAAGCGTGCGTCCCACATAGAGTTTGTCGACACCGGCTATAACTACAATTTCAGCTCCCTTCTGAAGTAGTAAATTTTTAGTAACCTGGACTGTAGCCAGAGAAAGCTGGTTGAATTCAGGCAACACTAGGCGGATAGAAGAGCCTGCGTCTTGCATAACCTTCTTTATCATCATCCCCAGACGCTTAGGCTCACCAAAGGCTTTGAGGCCTTCGTGAAGTAAGTATATGCTTATACCAAACTGAATTTTGCCAGAATAGTTTTTTAAGTACTCCTTTTTAAGGAGGCTAGGTTTAAAGTAATTTTGCAAAGTGAAGTTCACGGAGTCTGTGTCGCGCTTCTCAAAGTCCTGCATGACTTTAACTATCTTCACCACACCACCCAAAAGTCGCTGAAACTTCTCAAAGTCTATCTGTTGCTCAGTCTCAACTATGAGGGCTTCAAAACTTGCGTCTATGATTTTGATCTGAATCCCTTGCGCCTCAAAGACACAAAACAACTCAGCCAAAGACAATGTATATACCCTCCCTAAGATAAATGCGTAACGCATATTGTTACATAGAACTGAAGTAGCCTTGGCTTAGCAAGCGCGCAGTCCTATCTTCATTAAATGTCCCTCGCGAGGGAATCAGCCACCGGCTGAAATCTGAAATTAATATTAAAAATCTCTTAAGTTATCTACATTCTAGCATAAAACACACCTTTTGTGAAGTATTTCTTTTAAGTCCTTTATTTAAGCCATTAATACAATTACTCCGCTTATCCACTTATAGGAACCTTGTCAAATGGCCTTTTATATGCTACTATAATATATCTTTAAGAATGCCTAATAAATATATACATCTTAAGGCAACGCTGGCAAATGCCAGCAAAACCCCAAAACCCTTTTTGGAGGAAACCCATGGCTACTCAGATAGTAGGAATCGGATTTGCGGCTGTCATGGCCGCGATCTGTAGCACGGTTAAGCTTTACGGCGTATACCGTGCGTTTATCCGCCGTGGATAGCCACGGCCGAACACGAGCGAACGGACAGGTTTGTATTAACTGTCCGTGTCGCTCAAAATTTTTATTTAAATAAACATACGAATGTATACCTACATATAAAAAGTACAATTGTATATTTTTATGCATATTATTATTTGTGTTATAACCATTCTATCCAAGATAAAATTTTAAGATGGAAAAGAGTAGGGGGTGTACTTTAAAGAACACATTCTCGAGTAGTACTAGTTAAACCAATAAAAAATGAATTACCTAGGCAGCTGCCTCGCTGTGATGAATCTATATTTTGAGCCTAAGCTTAGGTCTTATTGCACGAGCAACAGTATCTGAGATAATTTAAAAACGGTAGAGCAACGATCTGGTAGAGGCGAGTGCTTGGGTTGGCAACATACCAAGTTACACTACCACGAGGTTAGCGAGCTGAGTGATACAAAGCGCGAGGTGCCGCTCGCTTCATAATATTACGTAATTACAGGCATAAATATATATTATGGTTCGCATAAGATACATTGTGCGAACCATAATATCCACAGAAATTAATTTAAATTAAGCCATATTAATTTCTCGTTTTCATAAAAATTATTGAAGATCTTGGAAAATTTTTTTCGAAAGATTTTGATATGTATATATGAGCGTATATCTTAAATACTATGTATACAAAAACCACCTCCCTCTTTTGGGGTGGTGGTTTTAAGGTTATTGGGCTTCTCGGCAACCCGATCCTAAGTCTACATGCATGTGATTGTCTTGGTTTTCATCGGACCCTGGATTAACTCTGCCTCCACTGAGTGCCCCACCCTTCACTGCTATAAATCTACCGTTAGGAGAACTTGGATTGTCACCAAAATCTACTGCACAACCTCTATAGTGATACGAACGTGGGCTGTGGCCGCTACATGCGTTTGTTCCGTTACAACCCGTGAGTGCCGATATACTCAACCGCTTGCCATCAGCTTTAGCCGCCGCGCAAGTACTCTTAAGAAACTGGAATATACTTTCGTTTAATTGTGCTGTTTCTTTGTCTTTTGGTCTACTACCTGCGAGGTTAAACACACAACCACCTGTTGACTCTATTTCAGAAGCAGAATGACCACCCGGGATACCGGTGTAGGTATACGGTGTACCTCCTCCACCGCCTCCCCCTC
>DASPKA010000135.1:0-5124 GCA_035628335.1 Patescibacteria group bacterium
ACCGCGCTTGTAGCTTTAAAATGTTTTTTTTCCATATCTCTTCAAAAGAAACGCCGAGCTCATCTGCTAAAACCGCTGAGTACCAAAACACATCTCCCAACTCTTCAGCTACATGAGCGCGGTCAAAAGGTTTCCCGTAAATCTTTGCTTTCTTTACAACATCCAACAACTCACCTGCCTCAGTGGTAATACCAAGTATGGCATGTTCCAAACGTGGGCTGATGCCATTGGTTTCACTGAAACCATACGAACTTGGCTCTGTGCGTAGTGCTGCTTGTATGTACTCTTCTGGTGTCATGCTATGGTTTATAGTCAGGCATATACTTAAGTTTCTGTTGTTCTTTCTCAAGCGCTGTCTTGTCCGTGCGGTACTGTTTCACAAAGTACTTCATAGCGTAGCCATACCAAATGGCTCCGACAATTAATACCACCCCGGCAACAAAGTGAGTGCCAAAAAAGGGTATGAACTGCCAACGAAAAGCAAACCACACTACTTCGATTATGCCAATCCAGAAAAGCACAGAACGGACACGCTTAAGCGGGTTAGTAGCTTTGGAATGGACACCTCGAAGCAGCGCTATATGCACAGCAATGGCAGCCAAGAGTAACAGAGCACCAAAACACAGTATTGCAAAGTCTATTTTGTGGTACATTCCACGGTCAATGTCAAACCAAAAGCTATAGGAACCAAGTTTTTGAATAAATTCTTTCATATATACGGTATATTACCAGCTTCCATAAAGAATGTCCAAAACAGTACTTTAGCTTGATGTAGGAGGCTTGTCATTGAATTGGAATTGTTTAGACATGGTGTTGTTTTGAGTGTTGGTGTCTTTGGTCTGGTTACCGGCGTCTATTATTATGTTGAAAGTATGTTCCTTGTACCCATACTCATTTTTGCCTTTCATTAGCCTCAGGTACTCAAAGTAGAACATATCTACATACACAGACTCCCCTGGTTTCAGTTCTTTGTCTATAGTTACCGCACGAGTACGCACTGAGCTTATATAGACATCTGCAGTGTACAACCACACAGTAGTGTCGCCCATGTTTTTAATCTCTGCCACAATAGTGGAGTTTGGATCTCCCGCAATGAGCGTCTCTGAAGCCTGGAACATATCAACTACTACTAAGTCAGTTTTTCCAGCTCCTGTTACAGCGCTGTTGTTTGGGTTCAGTTTAGTTTTTGCAGCAGGGATGTCCTGAGCCCACGACTTGACCGTGCGTTCAAAGTCTATCTTCCATGTGCTCTGTTGCCAAACGAGGTACATGGCCGCTTCGTACCTGGAGTTTTTATCTACTATAACTGCGGTCTGGTTTCCATTCTCAAGCCGCGAAAACGCAAATAGAGCATCTTTTTGTTCCTTATAGAATACCCCCTCATACTCTGAATCCTCTACGTATTTGTTTAGCTCATCAAATATCCCCACGGAATTACTGGTGACCAAGTAACGTAAGTCTTTAAAAGATCGCGAACTGTTTATGACAGCAATAGTCTCTTGCAAGGACTTGTTTTGCACAGATGACAAACCAGCAATGCCCTGCCCTGTTGTGTCTGGTATCTGCGGGGACTGTGTCGCAGGGTCTGAGGTGGTTGCAATTGGATTTTGTGGAAGTTGAGACGTGGGCGGTGACTGCAGCCCAGGTTGCGGCGAAATTCCGGCTTCAAGTGTCGTAAATTTCCCAGAAACAACCTTCTTACCCTTCCCGCTCTTTTTGCTATAAAAAGTTACAGTATATTGCTTCTTAGGTTTTAAGTTAACAATGTTTTTTTCTCCAGAGGCTACCATAGAAGACACAAATACCTTGCCATCAAATACCAAAGACCCGACTTTTGCAGTGCCAAGTTTCCAGGAAAGCTTATATAACCATTTCCTCTTTGTCTTTGAATACTCAACAGGTGTTACGGATACGTGTATTTGAGGATTATTTATAATTTCATTAGTCGTGTAGGTGGAATCCCCCAACACCTGCCCTACTATATTTTTGCTCTGTTTTGCAGCAGCACTTAGGCTTAAGTCTTTAGTTTGCGCAAAAACAGCCGATGTTGGTAGGCTGACCAGTATCGCACATAAAACAAACCTAGCAATGTACTTATGTATCATAGTGAATACGTTTCAATTATGAGAATGTGATGCCATAAGCAGACCAGCACTCTGGCGGAGATTCTTCCTATAATCTGACATTCTACTTCTCATGCTAATTATACCACTAGATACTTATACCCAATGCCACAAAATAGTAGCGAAAATTACCAAGGCTGAGGTGTTTGCTATGGTTTCAATGTGTTGGATGTGGCGTTTGATGCCGATCTTTAGGACTAATACCGATAGCAATATTGCAACGAAGAAACCAAAGAAAATGTACTCTAATTGCTTTAAGTCAAAAATGAAGCCAAAAATAGATCTTTTACTCGACTTAGCCACATCAGGATTATAATTTGAAGCCAAGTCAGGTGCAATAGACGCAACCTGCTTAAGCAACACTTTGCCTTCTGTGTTATATAGTTCAACATTTAAGTTGGTATTCTCTTTTAGTTGTGCTATTGCAATCTCTCCAATCCAAGTATTTTCAGGTTTCGCCTCGAACATTATTTGCTGGTCGGCCAAGGTTCCAATAACCTTAAATACTGGTGCTGAAGTTTTCAGAGTCACTAAAACATTTCCTTGGCTCGGAGATATATCTAAATGAATTATGCTAGGAGCTGGGGTAGTTTCACCCTTTACCTTAGCAATTGGCTTTGTACGAGGCGTTGTGCGTGCAACAGGTTTTTGCTTATATCCTTGAGGCATAAGCGTGCCAAACATCTGAACGACAAAAATTGACCGGTGCCCTTTATAATCACCTGCGGCGATACCAATCCCAATATCTTCGTAGTTCTTGTTCAAAATATTTGCTCTATGTCCTGGGCTGTTCATCCATGCATCCTCCATAGTTTCTGCCTGAACAAAGTCTACTGCCAGGTTTTCACCTGCGACTATATAGTCATACCCTGCACTTTGAATGAAAACCCAAGGCGTTTCGTTTGTTGGGGAGTTGTGAGAAAAATACTGCCGAGCAAGCATGTCTTCAGCCTTATTTTGAGCAGCAGTATCCAATAAGTTATTATATTTAAGCGGTTTTACTCCATTAATTTCACGAGATTCATTGGTTAATCGAAAGACATTCTCTTTTGTTATTGCACTTGAATACACAGGCAATCCTGGCGAAAAAACCGTAGCAAATACTACAGAAACTTTTACAACAACCAGAAGTACTGCATACAAAGAAAGAGAGCGGTTATGTATTAAATGCGGGACATAACTGTTCCTTTCGTGGGGTATAAAATGGTCTGCAATATGCCAAAAGAAGCCCTGTAACCTGTTATTGTTAGAAGGTAAATCCGCCCTGACAATAAAATTATCCTCGTTAGTTGGGGACATTGTTAAATATGTATTTGTGGTTTTATTTTTCTATTTTTTGTTTCAATACAGCTTGATACCTAATTAAATTATAGCATATTTAGATTTTTTCTGCAATACTTTTTATATAGGATATGAAAAAATCCACAGCTTGTGGAGTACGAAATTAGGCTTATTTTTAGTCCTTTAAATGCTTTATTCAAAAGTTATCCACTCTATCAACAAGTTATCCACTTCTTATTTGAACAAATTTTCTAGGTCTTTGGTATTATTGATCGAAGCGACTTTTATCAAACGAATAAAAAACACGTCTGAGAGTTTCTGAAGCTCTTGCTCAATTTCTTCATGAATCTCATACGGACTAACCCAAATACTGTTTTGCCACTTTTTGAAACCAAGTTGCTGCAATTTACCTCTTAGAGAGTTTCTAATTTTCCTATGCTTTTCAGGAATATCAAATATAATTAACTTCCAAATTCCATCCTTTCTTGGGCTTTTAGTATGCAAAAGCCTATCCCCGCTGCTACTTAAGCGGATATATGAATCTCCTGATTTCTCAAACTGTTCTATATAACCTTGTCTTACCATCCTATAAAGAGAGTCATACACCTTTTTTCGTTTTAGCCCTTTGTAATTTTGAGAAAGTAAGGAGTATTTTAAGGTTCCACGTTTTTTTATAAACTCAAGTAATTCAAGTGATAAGTCTGTATGTTTTCTAGCCATAGTGAATACGCCATCAATTATGGAAGTGTCATACCATTGGTAGTCCGCCTATAAGCTGAAATTCTTCCTATGTATGGCTATTCTACTTCTTACATTCATTATACCGTATCAATAATAAACAAGTTATACCCACAATCCACAGATTTATCCACAATTATTTTTTAAATTCTCAAATAATCAAAAAAGATATCCACTCTTTTACATTTTTATCCACTTCAAATAATATTCTCACATACTAATAACCTTTTTTGCCCATTTTGCATGTTGATAACTTTACTGCTAATATACCAGTAAGAATCTAAAGTTGATAAAGAAAAATATGGAAATTCTGCGTTGCATTTCACCTAGCACCAAGGGTGCGAGAGGGGGGAGGCTCACTAAGGGCTTTGCCCGTGTGAGGGGGCGACGTGAGCCCCTATTATATGAACAACCAACAACTGTGGCAAGCAATTCTAGGTAACTTAGAGGTTCAACTATCAAAAGCGAACTTTAATACCTGGTTCAAAAACACCTCTATATTAGAAAAAAGTGGGGATACGATAATAGTTGGCGTACCCAGTCTTTTTGTAAAATCCTGGATCCACAACAAGTTCCATAACGAAATTCTAAAAACCCTCAAAACTATTTCGCCAGAGGTTAAAAATATAAAATACCAGTTGTTCAATAGCAAATCCGCACAGGAGGGGATACCTGAAAAACCACAAAAAAACCAAGAAAATCAGGTGGTTTTCAAAAAAATCCAAGCCGGAACTGTTGCGGTAAAGGAAGCTTTTTCCAACATAAACATAGGCATGAACCCGCGTTACATGTTTGAAACATTAATTGTGGGCAAAAACAACGAACTTGCTCACGCCGCAGCGCTTTCTGTGTCTCAAAACCCTGGAACGCTATATAATCCGCTATTTTTGTACGGGGGAGTGGGTTTAGGTAAAACCCACTTAATGCACGCTGTGGGAAACAAGTTTGTCCAACAGAACCCTGGTGCAAACGTATTGTACGT
>DASPKA010000136.1:0-2254 GCA_035628335.1 Patescibacteria group bacterium
AACTTTATCATATACATCAGGGTATGCGTTTGCATACTCGTATCCCTTTGGGGTGGTCAGCTTCTTTGCGTCAAAGAGTACTATGTCTGCAGCTTTGCCTGCTGCAAGCTCGCCTCTGTTAGAGACGCCCATAATGTGAGCAGGAAGACTCGTAAGTTTATATATAGCTTGCTCAAGAGGCATGAGGTTCTCATTCAGAACAAGAGAGAGGAATTCGGTCGTTGTGTTAAAGCAGCGAGGGTGCACCAAGAAGTCTTGCTTTTTTTGCAGTTGGTCAATGTTAAAGCTTGCGCCATCGCTGGCAATTGCTGCTTGTGGATGAGCAATGATTTCTTTTAAGACAGAGTTAGAAACTGCACGTTCAAACACCAAAATTTGCCCACCTCCAGTATCTAATATCTTGAGTACCGTTTCCTCTGGACTTAAATTTAAATTTGACGCTATCTCTGAAATAGTTTTACCAGCAATATGTAGCCCGCTCTCTGTGGAAGCAACCACAAGAGAGCTAATTTTAGCATGTTGAGACTTCAAATAATCCAAAATTTTTCTACGTGAATTAGGTTCACTAATATGGTGTAGCATGACAGTTCTTCCTCCCTCAATCGCCCACGCGGGAAGGTACTCATAAAGAACTTGCCAAAGGGTGTTAAATGGGTATGCGTCCATGAAGACGCCTCCATGTTTTTGGTAAACGGCCTCAAGCTCTGCAAGGGCGTCAGCAATAAGATGGTCCGGGTGCTCACCGCGCAGTTTAAAATGGGAAACTTTTAGCCTAACTTCAGACTGTCTAACTATATCCAGTACTTCGTACAGAGCCTCCAAAATACCAGCGTCCTCTGTGCGCAAATGTATGGACAACAATCCCTGATATTCCTTAACCACCTTAGCAAGTTCATACAATTCAATTTCTGTAATGATTGCCTCATGAGAGTACGCAAGGCCTGACGAAAGTCCAAAGGCTCCTTGCGACAACGCTTCTTCAAGTGTACGACACAAAGCAGCGAGCTCTGACTTCTCAAGACCACGTATTTCGTCGCCTATCAATCCTCGACGAATTGTTGAGTATCCAACTAAACTGCCTACGTTGCACCCAAGCGGTAACTTTGACAAGGTAAGTAAGTAATCTTTAAAACTTGTCCAGGAAATGTTGTTCCCGGAAAGTGAGTGCCACTTACGGACAGAAAGTAACGATTGCTGACTCAAAACAGGAGCTAGAGACGCTCCACAATTGCCTACTAATATAGTAGTTATTCCCTGGGCAAGCATGCTATGTAAGCCTGGGTCATCAAACAAGCTCCAGTAGCTGTCGCTATGATTCTGAATATCAACAAACCCTGGAGCAGCAATTAACCCTGTAGCGTCTAAGACTGCGTCAGTACGAGCTGTTATCTGTCGGCTAACCTCTACGACTTCCTGCCCTTTTATTGCAATATCACCAAAGAATGGTGTGGTACAAGTCCCGTCTATAATTTTGGCGTTTTTTATTAGTAAATCGTACATAAGTCGATAGTCGAAAGTCGAAAGTCTGTAAAGTCTTGGAGTTCGCGAAGCGAACAACTACTTACACTTTATGGACTTTTGACTTTATGGACTTTATGGACTAGCATTAGGGTTTAAAGGTGAAAAATACAACCACGGAAAAGAGTGAGAACACAGCTGTTATAATCCAAAACCGCATAGTGACTTTGGTTTCTGGCCAACCATAAGCCTCAAAGTGGTGGTGGATGGGCGATGAAAGAAACAGTTTTTTTCCAAAGAGTTTTTTATACGCCATTTGTATAAATATGCTCGCTCCTTCAATCATGAATATTATTCCGCAGATAGGTAGTATATATACCGCATTGTTTAAAAATGCAACTATAGCTAGAAGTATTCCAAGTCCCATACTTCCTGTATCTCCCATAAAGAAACGAGCGGGGTAAACGTTGAACCACAAAAATGCTAGCAATGCTCCAGAGACTACTGAAATCATAGCAGCCAAATTAGGTCTTCCAGAAAAATAGGAAATAATGGCCATGACTAAAAAGTTTATAAGTAACACCCCACCCGCAAGCCCGTCTAAGCCATCTGTTTGGTTTACTGAAAAACTTGTCCAGACAATAGCCAAAACAAAGAAAATAAGAAATGCCCAGCTCAGGTCAATATTTTGCAACAACGGAACAAATACTGAAGATATACCTAACTTAAAGTAAAACCAATACGCCCCTATGGCACCAATAGCTGCGTATAAAAAGACCTTAAACCTAAACCTTAA
>DASPKA010000137.1:0-12847 GCA_035628335.1 Patescibacteria group bacterium
ATAAAGTGAGAATAAAACAAAAAAAATATGAATAACAAAAACAAAATTCACATTTTAATAAAGGAAGTTGCGCATAGTCCGGTGAACATGTTTGTTGCCGCTGTGTGCTTGATTTTCGCTGGTTCTATTGTTGTTACTGCGAGCGTGGTTAAGCTTACTCAGAGCGACCCACAAGCGGCTTTCTTTGCATTTGAGCCTAGTCAGAGCTCTGCAGCAAATTCATGGTCTGCGACTTTTGAAGCTGAAAATTCAACCCTTGCAGCTGGGGCAGTTCAATGTCCAAATGGAGCGACGGCTGCGTGTTCTAATCCGCGCCAAAGTGGGGTGAGTGCTATTCGACCTTCTTTTTCAGGAAGCGGGTATGTGACTAGTAATTTCGCGAACAACGCGTATGTCTCAAAAAACGTCACTATGCCTGGTACAGACCAGCAATCCTTTTATATCTGGGGTAAGGTTCTGACTCGTACATATGCGGCCTTAAGCAAAATTTACCCCTATCAGGAAGATTCGCTACAGGTACAGGTATATGAGAACAATGCAAGTGGTCAGACCTTAATAGTAAATACAACTTGGGATGTGAATGAAGCAGGCGGTAAGTTTGCTCATGGTTCTGCTAACCTCCATAACCAATGGGTTTGGTCAGCTATGGGCATGCGTCGTGCTGAGGCAGGTACTGCAAGCTGCGATCTTCCATCTACTACAATCCTCTGTGTTCAGCAGAGAGCGCTCTCTTTAACTGGCGGGAAAACTTATGAATTTCGTTTCTATATTCGTGAAGCAAACACCAGACTCGATACATTCTACATAACCAATGACATAAGTCTGATTCCTCAAGATGGAGGCACATACCAGGGCGTTATTCCTGGTACTATAAAGATACAAGCAGTGAGCGTCTCGCATTCTTTACCTAGCGGAGCTATAAATACAAACATTGCTAAGTTTACTTTGCAAGCAAGTAACGAGGACATACGGGTTATTTCTTTGGCTGTAACGCCCGTACTCTCGGGTATGGTTCCGTCAGCAAATGGTATAAGAAATGTAGGTTTACACTTAGATGGTGTCCGAATTGGATTAATACAAAACTGGAATGGGTCAGGAAGCTTGCATTATAATTTAGAAC
Source organism: Patescibacteria group bacterium (assembly GCA_035628335.1). Taxonomy (GTDB): domain Bacteria; phylum Patescibacteriota; class Doudnabacteria; order UBA920; family UBA920; genus DASPKA01. Next base: position 1,121 of record DASPKA010000137.1, read on the forward strand.
CAAGCGGGATTCCCTTTATATTACAGAAAGATAAACTCTACGAACTTACTGTATCAGCAGACTTGGTAAGCACAACAGGTGTCCCATATAATGCTGGAAGTGTGTACGTATCACTACCCAATACGGGAGTAACAAATGGCGAAGGAGTAACAACTAAACAGGTTACCTTCGTGCCCTTAGCTACTACTAATTCAATTATCAACTCAATTCAACGTTCAGCATCTGTTACCGTCACAGTACCTCAGCAATCAGGCGGGGCTAAGTATTACTTAGGTGCAAATGGTCAGGCTGTAGTACCTTACCAGTTCACTATTACGGGTCAGAGACCGACACAAGTGACCATTAGTCGCATTCCATATGGTGGCGGTGTTACGTTGTCTCCTGTTGCAGTGTTTCTAACTGATATGAATTGCCCTCAGGTAGCTTCTCAGGTTGGAGTATATGCATGCAATGGCACGTTTACTCAAGCGAGTCAGGGAGTATATGTGTTCGATGTGTTTGACTCCAGCAACCCGGGTGTTAAAGCACGCTCCGGCCAGTACTCTGTTCTGCCAACGCCTACCACGATTACTTTCTCTCGGCCAACGACTGGAGATGTGTATTATGTTCCCCAGGCATCACCATATAGAGCAAGTATCCCTTATACGTTTAAGGTAACAAACTCTTTGCCTTCGCAGCTGAAATTTAGATTTTTTTCTAGTGCCATTTCTAGTCTTCAGGCATATACGATAAGTTCTTCAAACATTTGTCGCAGTTTAAACACCACTCCTGCAAGCTTTGAATGTAAGAGTGAAAGTGGGTTTCAGGTAGGAACCACAGGAGCATACAAGATTGAAGTAAAGAGCGCGGACGACAACACAGTTGTAGCCGTATCTCCATCATTTACAATTTCGCTGCAACCTCTTGCACTATCTACAACTATCTCAAATGTTGTAGCTCCTGTTACCGGTCAATCTGTTGCAGTTAACCAAACACAAGCAGTGATTATTCCGCTTACATTTACTGTAAGTGGCACTTTACCTGCAAACATGATGTTCAAGTTGTTTAAGGACGGAAGTTTGGTTCCTGGCAAGTGGTATCAGCGACCAGCAGGTGAATACTGTCCTGCATCCAGTTCGAGCCAGGGAGTGCACTCATGTAGCGGCCCCATAGGGTTTGAAGCTGTTGCTGCAGGAAGTTACCAGGTAGAGGTGAGTGACCCATTGTACAGCTCTGTACGAGCACTGTCTCCGGTGTTTCAGGTACCCGCATACCAGGCAACGTCGACCATAACTAATGTGATAGTCCCAGCGACCGCACAGATCGTGTACTCACTTCAAGCAGTCGTAGCTCCGGTTAGCTTTTCCATCACTGGGGTTATACCACCAAACTTAACATTTGCATTGATTAAAGATGGTACTCCGGTCAGTGGAAAGGTATATAGTCATACTTCAGGCCAGAGTTGCCCTTTGTCAGGCTTAAGTAATGGAATGTATTCGTGCAGTGAGTTGGCAGGGTTCACGAACTTGTTAGCTGGCACGTATCAAATTGAGATTAATTCTACCTCAAACCCTGCAATTAAAGCCCGTTCAGGTTCTTTCCAAGTTCCTAATTAAACCATGAAAAATAAAAAGAGAAAAAAACAGTCTAAGTCGACAAAGTCAAAGCTCTTCCTAAGAGTTTGGCTCAACGTCTTAGATATGCGCAAAGCATAACCATATGAACGCTACGAACAAAAAGAAAAATCAAAAGAAGAAAAAAGTGAAAAAGATTTCCAAGACAAGGAAGTTATTTTACTTTGTTTCCGGTCTTAATACCAGTGACTTGGCAGTAGTGGCGTGTATGCTTTTATTTGTGGTGTTTGAGTTGCAGTTTTTCTCCGTAGCCGACAAACTCCCCACGTTCTCATATGCTGCTCAGCGAAGCAGCGCCAGTGAGATAGTGCACGACCATGCAGGCCATACCGATGCAGAGGACTTGGTGGTATGGAGAGTGAATAATGGAGTCAGGAAACGAGGAGAGGTTCAGCAGGTCTCTTGGACAGACTACTCAGACGGGAACGGCAAGTTGTACCTAGTCAGCGATTCAGGCAAAGCCACTTTGCTTACGACTCAAGAATACATTGCGGGGCTTAACCACCTGCAAGTGGTTACCTATAACTGGAAAGTCAACGTTCCTGCAGGCAAGTACCAGTTCCTTGTTAAAAACACCGAAAACCTTTCAGCCACAACCGACTGGTTTGAAGTAAAGTGATAAGTTCATTCCCACACTAAAGCGTATCTTATTAGTACGCTTTATTTGATTCGAGAAATTCCGAAGGTGTTACAATTTTTAGTTTTTTATATTTGTTTATATCTCTCAGGTCTTTATCGCCGGTGATAATGTGAGTGCAGTTGCCGAGAATGGCGGTTTCTAAAATATGATTATCATTAGGATCTCTGCTGATATTTATAGTAATTTCGCCAAGCAAGACAATTTCGGCATCTGCTCTAATTAATAGTTCCATTTTTTTCAAATCTGAAATAAACTCTGGAAATTTTTGTCTGACTTTTCTGCGCATTGCTGTAAAAATTTCTTCAGAAATAACTACAGCAATTAACCCAAATATAAATAACTCCACAACTTGCCTGGGTTTTCCTCCAAAGATGAGAGCAGATAACCAGACATTTGTATCTATCACCACTCGAATTGGATCAATTCTCAAGAGCGGCATAGATTTCTTGTTCAGATTTAATGCCCAAGACGCGGCCTTTTCGATTACTTGAATCGAGCAAGCGAGTCCATTGTCGCCGACGGGTGAGGTCGACCAAAGCCAAACGGCGGAAATATTCACTTCGAGAAGACATTTCCTGTTTTGCCACTTTGTCTATTTCTTTGAGTAGTTTGGCGTCAAGAGCAATGTTAAGAGTTTTAGTTGCCATACATGTAATTTTAATTATATGTAAATATTGTATAGGTATTGTATTACCTTGTCAAACTCTGTGGGTATGTGTCTTATGTCATTCCCGCGGAGGCGGGAATCCATGCGCTTCATTGTCGAGTCTTTTTCATACAGAAACCCATGACAGATAAACGCTCTGCCAGCTTACAGCCGGCTAATACAAAGCCACCGGACCTTAGTCCGGTGATTGGTTACTAAAAATCACTACCGGTTTGTGGTAGTGATTTTCTTTTATTGTTCTTTTATCATTGAGTCGAACTCGGTTCCTTCTTCCCTGAACATGTCGTTGTTATAAGTCTTGTAGAAGTCTGGGTTATGCATTTCTTCGTATTTCTGTACGTCACCCATGAGGCCTTCCTTAAAGCCTTTCCAGAATTTTTCGGGATTTGATGCTGCAGCGGTTATAAAGTACACTAGTGCACTCACGAGCATAAGGCCAAAAACTCCGGCGATGATGTTGCTTGCGAGTGCGCCATTAGAAATTTTAGTCTTGGGTAGGTTCTGCGTTTTGATTGTCTTAAGCTGACGGAAGGTAATGTAAGTATAGATAATAGGCACAGGGAACCAGAGCAGGCTTATAAGCACACCAATGCCAGGGATAAGCTGAAGTAAAGCTACTGCAAACGCCACAATACCAATGAAAGCAGCGCGGCCAAATGTTTCCCACCAGTAGTTTTTTGTTAGATCCCAGGAAGCTTTTAATGCTTTTACAGGGCCTAGGTTGTCTTCATATATGTTGTAAAAGATCCACTGGAGATAATGGCATACAATAATGGCTGGAATAATAAGTAAAATACTGCTGCCAAGGGTTATAAGCACAAACAGTACGAACGCTCCAAAAAAGATATGAGCTTTCTGTAAGGCTTGCTTCCAAACACTCCATACGGTTGGCGCAAAACTTTTGTTTTTTAATAGCAGGATTATGGCGCCAAATTCTGAAAGTACTGTAAGGATAATCGCAGAAAAGATGGCAATGCCTAACAACACGAAGATAATAATTTCCCCTGCTGATGTCTGTCGTGTTTGAGCTGGCTCGCCGAAAGATGTAAGAAACAAGGTGAGTGCCATCAGCAGTCCTAATGGTACCAGTACCACTAGTGGAGCATATGCAACGCCGAGCATTCTCCAAAATATATCTTTATATATTTTAAAAGAGGATTTTAAGTTTTCAAACACTGGTTGAAAACCGGTTGCTAGTGGGTTTTGCGGAGCAGTCGGTTCACTTGCTGCGTTCGACAACGCTGCATCAATGACAGATGGTTCCCAGCCCGCATGCACGAGAGCTTGCCGTATTGTCTCGTCGCTTTCCCCACGGGATTTTTTTGCAGAGATAAATTTTAGAATATCTTGATTCATAGGTTTACCCTAACATATTACATGGCAAACTTCAATGGTTGTGTGGCCCAAGGTATGAGTTGGTCTCGGGCCATAGACCTGGAAATGTAGAAACCCTGGAGGCCGTTGCAGCCGAGTTGAGTTAGAAATTCGTATTGCTCTTTTGTTTCTACTCCTTCGGCGACAATTTCTAGGCCCAAATTTTGACCAAGTGTAACCATGGCTTGAAGTATTGCTCTGTCAGCAGGACTCGCCATGCAATGGCGCACAAATGAGCGATCAATTTTTAGTTTGTTGATAGGGAAGTTTTTTAAGTAGTTAAGAGAAGAGTAACCCACCCCGAAGTCGTCAACGCAGATTGAAACGCCTAGCTTTTGTGCTGCCTGGAAAAAAGTTCGGGAGATATGAATGTTCTCCATAGCAAAGTTTTCTACAATCTCAAACTCAAATAATTGTGGCGGCACGTCGGCTATAGTTTCTTTTACGAAAGCAAAAAAGTTCGTGTCTACTAGCTGCAAGGGAGAAATGTTGATTGACACACCAAGGGTTTGTAGTCCTTTGCTGCGCCAGACATGCATATCTTGAACAGCAAGCTTTAGAATATGTTCACCAAGGGCAGGCATTATACCGTTCTCTTCCGCAAGATCTAAAAAGCCCTTTGGAAGCAACAAACCCTTGCTCGGGTGATTCCATCGTACAAGCGCTTCTACGTTCAAAATCTCATTTTTATGAGGGTCTATGATAGGTTGGTAGTGCAGCTCAATTTGGTTTTTTGCCATTGCTTGCCTAAGCTCACCTGCAAGCTCCAGGTGCTTAGAAGCTCGTTTGTTCATTTGAGGATTGTAAAACCTGCTTGTATTTCTGCCTTCTTGTTTTGCGAGCAGCAGTGCCGCGTCTGCATTTGCCATAAGGGTCCATATATCCTTGCCATCCGATGGCGCCAAGGCAATACCAATACTTGTAGACAAAAAGATACTCTGGTCGTGCACCCGAAGCGGACTTTGCAGGGAACGGAATATTTTTTTTACGACTTGGAGAATATCAGAAGATTTTTCTATATCAAACAACAATACTATGAACTCGTCTCCACCTAGACGGGCTACAAAATCAGTCTCGCGAACGCATTTTTGCAATCTTTTGGAAAACTCTGAGAGAAGCATATCGCCCGCCAGGTGACCCAGCACATCGTTTACTTTTTTAAAATGGTCCAGGTCCAGATAGAGCATTGCCGCAGACAAATTGCCCACATTTGTGAGTTTATGCTCTAGAGCCTTACGATTTGGTAGGTCTGTGAGCGGGTCATGTAGGGACTGATAGCGGATTTTTTCTTCTATACTTTTACGCTCTGAAATTTCTTGTTCCAAGTCGCTTAGTCTCTGGCGTATGACTTCTATCATTATTTGCACTCCTGCCTTAAGTTCAGTAAATTCGTCTTCTTTGTCTGGAATCTCCACTTCTTCTGAGAAGTCACCTATTGATGCTTTGGCAAAGACGCTGCGCAAGCTTGTAAGCTGCTCAGCAACATATCTCTTATAGGTTTCTAGCTCGTCATATCCCATACTATGTCGTAGGCAAAAACTCCGGGGGCAGTAACGTGAGTTGTCACTGTCCCTTGAATGCCTGAATACTCCATCCATGCCTGGAAAAACCCTGTAAAATGCTCTATTGGATAGTCGGCATTGGTCATAGTTACTTCAATATGCGTGGGGCTTAATTCTCGTGTTGAGAATGTAACTCCTCTAAACACATGTCCGGCAACATGTCGGGTATTTAAAACAACTTTTTTGAAATTATTTCTAAAAAAAGGCAAAATAAGCTTGCCCAACGGTGTTGTACTGAAATTGTTAAAGTGGAGCCGACCAGCTTCGTACGGTACTTTATCTTCAGGGATGTCTGCTGCTAGCAGACGAAGAGCACACTCAATAAGGCGGACTTCGTCCCTAATAGGTACTTCGTCTGAGTTGTTGAATTTGAGGCTGCCCCCGTATGCAGACTCGAGTTTTTTTAAGCCTTCCGGTCCAAGTGCTTTCTCCACTGCTTGAATGTGGCTTTTGAGGAAGATGCCTTTAATAACCGGTGAAGGTAGTGTTGACATGTTCATATATGTAGTATACTCCTCCCCAAGGATGTACAAAAATGTGAAAAAATTTTAATATATATCCACCTAAACTAAAGGAGAAAGTGAATGGAAAGAATGTTTTTTGTACTTATCCTGATATACTGGTTAATAGCGACGAGTGCAGTAGCATGGCAACAGAAAAGGTTTGGTCAGTTAGACTGGGCATGGAAGATGCTTCACATTATTGCGGTTGGTCTCGGCTGCATATGGATAGGCTGGCTTGCTGGATTGGCTGGCTATAGGCTGGTTGCTGATTACCAGTTTGTGAACACTGTAGTTGCAGTTGCATGCGGGGCCATAGGCGGCTATGTCCTAACGGACTGGCTAGCCTTTAGAATAAAGTGATCACAGCAAAAAATCCCTCCTGATGCTCCGCCGGCTGGTGGATTCGGGAGGGATTTTTACTATGACCTAGTTAACTGTTAGCTTACCTACCATGCCCATTTGTCTGTGGTTGTACACTGAGCAATAATAGTCAAACGTACCGGTTTTGTCTGCTATAAACTCGAAAGTTTCTTCAGCGTTTGTGTCTATTTGCTTTGTTCCAGCGTTGAACTCATCAATTTTTAAGTCATGGAAACCTGCTTCATTTTTGAAGGTGATTCGAACCCTATCTCCTTTGTTTACTGTAATCTGAGCCGGTGAAAAATTAAAGTTCTTGCCAGTTACTGTAAACTCCTTGGTGGCAGGCTGCATGCTTGGTGTAGTGGTGCCAGGTAATGTAGCTGTAGCAACTGGATTCATGTCCGCAGGAGTGGTTGAGGTGCCAATGGGGGAGTTGGTGCTTGGGACGGTCCCGGTGTCTGGAACTGATGTGTTGTTACTCCACCAGACAAGACCCAAGATGACTAAAATAACGATAATAATCCAAACGATGGTAGAATTTTTCATATAACTTACTTTATCACATATTATATGAGGAAAAAATTAAAGGATGGACAAATCTTGTCCATCCTTTGAGCATCAAGGATCAGTCCGCCCAGCGGACGTCTTTTTCGGTCCAGGTGAGCTTAACCAGCTTCAGACCCTTACCGTCCGGCACAAGTACTGTGTATTTCTCCTTTTTCTTCTTGTTTCCAGACGTAAAGCTGTGGTCTCGTCTCCAGCGCATCGAGCCCCCGCCTCGTTCTGCCAGGGCGCACGCGGCCAGTCGTACTCGAGTACGGGCTTCTCGGTACGTTGTTCTAGCACTATCTAGTTTTACTGCCAAAATTCCGGCTTCGGTTAGTCCACCGTACTTCGGCTGATTCTTTATTTCATCTTGGATATAAGCCGCCGGGTCAAATGTTGGCGGTGTGTAATCTTCAAGTGCGTAGCTGACACAGGGAGCGTCATACTCTTCTGTTTTGCCGGTCTCAAGTTCAAGACCTATAACCATGCGTTCGGAAATAGCCGGCAGTTCCTCGGGCTTCGGCACAGGTTCTCTGGTAACCGTGAGCCCGCTTTTCCCGTTCTTACCCTTGACATTAGCCTTGCCCCATATTTTTATTTGGGAAATGACTTCAAGGGAATCTGCCATGGTGATCAACTCTGGCACCATGCCTTTAGCCCACTGGCCTGCCATCCAGGGAGGAAGCAACGGCATACCTGCCAGTTGAAGCTCGTAGAGCCTGCCTGCTTCCCAGACTGCGGATTGGCTAATGGCTTGAGATGTCCTCAGGATGTCGAAGAACCTAAAGTTGGGTGGCTCCACCAGCATTGTGCAGCGGTTAAGCTCCCCGCCCACTATGAGCAGGTGGGAACGGAACTCAGTTTTGGATTTCCCGGGCAACGCCAGGAGAATGCCAAAATTTAGCCTAGTTTGGTTGTCTACCATGTGCACAACCTGACCTACACGGCCAACCGGTTGCGTAACTAGATCAGCGCTGTGCGGCGCGGCGTGGGCGTAGCGGTATCCACCATGGGTGATGAGTACCGTAACCCTTTCCGAAACAAGCATTTCTGCTAACATGGCCACGCTTTTGTTGGGGCCTTGGGTCTGAAACCCTTTGCCACCTGGCATCTCGTCAAAAAAACCCATACATTCCTCCTATGTTTGAGAGCGACTATTGCTGTAACACGCAACGTTACAGTAATATTATATCTTTCATGTGTCAAAGATTTATGAAGATTTCACGGCTTGCTTTATGCTGCCGATTTGTTGTTGGTAGCGCGGACGGTTGTCGAAGTACCATTTGCTAAGGGCGTAGTAGCCTGGAGCGGGGTTGTCAAAGCGCTGACTAGCTGAGAGTCGGCTTTGGATGCGTGTCCTGGCGAGGTCCTCTGCTAGTTCTTCCAGGTTTTTTTTCTGCTCTGCAAGCTCAGGTTTTCGTTTGAGAATGCTCTTTGAAAAGTAATTAAGCACCGCTTGCCAAAATTCAGAATTTTTCAGTTCGTGCATGATAACTTCCAAGTCCGTAGTCATGGCTGCGGCTTCCGGCGGCAACGAGTCGTAGGTTACTGTCCCCTCACTATAACCAGGAGCAAACAAATCTGCTGACTCTAAGGTAATGCGGTCCATGATTTCCGTTACTATATCTATATATATGGGACTTGCCCCAACCCGAGATTCTTGTTGTTCCTGCTGGATAACATCTACCAGGAATTGCTTTGCCTTTCCGGGAATTCGTTTAAACTCTTCTTCGGAAATTAAATAGGGATTTCTGAGCTCTAAGTTTCTCAGATACTCTAAACTCTCCGTGCCGTTGAAGCGGTTTGGTTCATAGAGAAAAACTTTTCGTTCCTCGTCATAATCATAGTGCCTGCCCCGGGTGATGTCTTCGTCCAGTATGCGCGGCACAGCGCTTGTTTTCAAGGACTCTTGCAGGGAATTTTTCAGCTTTTCGTACGCGCTTGCTTCTAGGTTTGCCGTTTGCGCAAATTTGGTGATTTTCTCCAGAGATTTTTCCAGCTTTTGCACTACATCACGAAGCACTGGGGGATCTTTAAGCAACTGTTTAAGTTCCGGGTATTTTTCCGTTAGCGCCTGCGTGTTTGCTAGGGCTTGCCTATATTCTTGATTCCACTGACTCAGCCAGTTGAACATGTTCCATGTCAGTATGCTCACCTGGGAAATTTTTTCTGAGGACATGTCTAGGCGGGATTTTGTGCATACACCACGCAACTGTTCTAGGTATTTCTGTATGTTCGTAATCCGAATTTTGTTTTGCTCCCCTTGCTTTTCATGGATAAGTGCCCCGGCCAGTTGCATACAAGTTGTTTCTATAAAATCCTTTCCGTCTTCTACTATACCTATCGGCTTTTGCGTGGTAATATATTCGCTGTCATCAGGTTTTTCTTCTAGCAAGCGCTTTAACTCAGGATGCTGTTCCGGGTGTGCCGCAACGAGGGCTTCCGCTCTCTGCCGGTCAATGATGTCTTCTTCGTACTGCCACATGCCGAATACTTTTACTTCAGCAGTTTCCCCATTAGGCAAGAGCATAGTGAATGGTTCATACCCTTCGTTTAGTTCGTCAGCTTCCGGTGCAGCGTACAATTCCTCTAAAATCTGGGGGTCTGATTTAGCAAAAATTAGGCGGATCGGCTTGTTGCTTTTGGTGAATGGTAATTTTTTGTATTTTTGTGCCGTTTTTAGGGGGTCTGTTGAGTTGCCGCCTTTCTTGAACTCATATACTTCGTCTCCGAATAGTGCGTCCGGGTAGCGTTCTGCTGGTACGAACCCGTACTGGGGCAGAAATGTTGTGCGGGGGTTGAGTAGTTTGCGCAGGGCAAGGACTACATAGCCTACGTTTTCCCAACAGTTCCCTTGCTCTATTTTTTTGAACAAATCTTTTTGTTCAAACCGTTGCAGTTGTTTTTCCAGCTGAGTGTGCGAAGCCGCAGTGGCGGATGCTTCAAGCTTTTGCATGAGCGTAGTCATGGTTTCCTGGCGCGCTCCATCGAGCAGTCTTTTAAGCTTACGCAAGACAAAAACCTGTTCCTTATCATCAAGTTTTGGGTCAGGGTTTAGAAATTTATCCAAAAGAGCAATAAATTCCGCACCGGTTTGCTGTTTCGTCTCAGTAGGTGCGGACTGGCTGCCAAAGATTTCCACTAAACTTTCTTCAATAGCAGTTGCAATACGTTCACGCCTCACCCACAGACGTTCTGCTTCTTTGGCGATTAGCTCTTTATTCAACGCTGTTTGTCTTTCAGCATTCTCCCTCTCTGCTTTTTCGCGTGCCAGGTCAGAAAGTAATGTCTCCTGGCGTCTATAGTACGCTTGTAATTCTAGTGCATATGCCGCACCTGGTTTGAATAAATTTTTACGAGTTTGGTTGGTATTTGCAACGAAGCTATAGAAATCATGGAGCCGGTCCAGTCCCTGGGTGTTATGAGCAGCAAGCCAACCATTAGTAAAGCGTTCTAATTGGGCAGTGTCTTTAAAAATGTTTACAACCACCAAGCGTTGCATGTTGTACCAAGCCTCGTCTTGTGGAAGACCAGGAATTAGGTCTATGAGTAGGAGGGAAAGCTGTTCCATGTTTTGGGCAATGTCGGCGTCTGTCTCGGTTAGCTTTGCTTGATTTTGATTTTTTCTGCGCAGTGCCCGTTCTGCCAAGCCCCAGGCTACCCGGCGTACTCCTGCGTCCGGACTAAGCAAGTACTGGGCATAGACGTTTCTGAATTCCTCAGATGCAAGCATGTTGATGCTGAAAAAGAGTTCGGTGGTAGCGGATAGTTCATTGTTAAAGCAGTAGCGGAAAATCTCGTCGCTGCGGGGGTCTGACCAGTCAAATTTTTTACCCAGTTCGAGCATAACTCGCACCAGTACCGGAAACGCAGACATATTTTCTACTTCATTGCTCGCTGCCTGAGCAAGCAAAATGACCTCATCAGGTGAACTGATGGGCAGTTCGCGCAGCACTTGCCCGACTAGTCCATCTTCAAAGGTAAAACCTCTTTTGTAAATTTCCGCGTTAGCAACAGTTATTAACTGCTCCATAACGCTGAATTTGCCCGCGGTGTCCTTTGCAAATGTAAGGTACTTGGCTTTTAGCCGCAGTATGTCGTCTTCCCCCATTCCTGCTTTTAAGGATGCTAGAGACTCTGCTGAGAGTTCAAAAGTTTCTTTAATGTCTCTTGGTGAGGGGGTAATTTTCCCGACCGTCACGCCTTGTTCAAACGCTGGAATATACTCTTCCGGCAGTTGTCTAATGAAGGTAAATAAGTGATTGCGGTAGTCCCCTTCGGGCATGTATTGTTCAATACGCCCAAATGCCGCTCCAAGCTCAGACACCGTTTCGGTTATGTCAATGTTTTTGTTAATAGAGAGTCGAAAGATTAGGCCTAGTTCGCCTGCTAGTTTTTGTAGTGAGGCGTTAGACTGTGCGAGAAGCACGTCTCTGAGTTGAGCCTGGGGGGTTTTCAGGCC
>DASPKA010000138.1:0-3751 GCA_035628335.1 Patescibacteria group bacterium
ATGGAGCCTCCCCCTCTCGCGGCCTTGCCGCTATTACTTTCATTTTGTTTAGCGGTAAGTTGATCTTGCACATCTTTGCCCAATTTGCTCGAGTCAACAGCCAAAATTTGCTCATCACGTGAACCATCTCGGTAAATAGTACCCCCCTTACAGCCTAGGTCGTACATGAGAGTGTAGAGCTGCTTGGTCTGCTCAACAGTGTAGTCTTGTGGAGCATTACAGGTTTTCGAAATCGCGCTATCAGTCCAGCGCTGCACCGCAGCCTGAACGCGTACGTGCGCTTCTGGTGTCAGCTCCATTGCAGTCGTGAAGTAAGATGGTAGCTCTTGGCCTGGATTTTTATCTAACCATTCACGAGCAATTGGCAAGTTCTCCTCATGCACGCCAAGTCGGGACTTGCGGAAGTACTTCCAGGAGTAGAACGGTTCTATACCAGTTGAAGTTCCAACCATAGTACCTACTGTACCAGTTGGGGCCTGAGTCATAATAGTCACATTTCTTACACCATACTGCTTCACCTGTGCGCGAATGTATTCTGGCATTTGCTTCATGTATCCGCTCTGCAAAAACTTGTCTGCATCAAACTTAGTAAACGCACCCTTCTCACGCGCAAGTTCAATAGAAGACTCATACGCAGACTCTGCTATGAACTTGTAAAGTTTGTCTATAAACTCAATACTCTCCGGCGCACCATATTGAAGACCTAGGTGGATAAGCATTTCCGCCAAACCAATAGTTCCCATACCCACACGACGCTCAGACAGCTGCTGTTCTTTGTTTTCGTCAAAAAAGTATGGAGTTGCATCTATGACATTGTCCTGAAAGCGCACAGCGTACTTAACGGTAGTCTTAAGCTCATTCCACTTTACTTCCTTGCGCTCCTTGTCCACAAACCGAGACAAGTTTACGTGGCCCAAGTTACACACGCCCCATGCTGGCAGCGGTTGTTCCCCACATGGGTTAGTACAGGGCAGTTGAGCAAAGTACCAGGAGTTACTGTAGTAGTTAGCGCGGTCAATAAAATACATACCTGGCTCAGCGGAAGACCATGCTGACTGTATAACCTGATCCCAAATTTCACGCGCCTTAACAGTCTTGTGCTTAACTATTTTACCACCAACCTCTTGCCATTTTTTTATGTCTCCGTCCCATACTGTAGCGTACTTCGGGTCAGAAGTGTCAGGAAAAATAAGGTCCCAATCAGCGTCTGCCTTAACTGCATCCATAAACGCATCTGTCATACCAACAGAAATGTTTGCGTTAGTAATGCGCCCCGCTTCACGCTTAGCATTTATAAAGTCCATGACATCCGGGTGCCAGACGTTTAGTATTAACATAAGAGCTCCGCGCCTTGATCCACCCTGCTCAATTAGGCCAGTTACAAAACTATACAAAGACGCCCAAGACACGGAACCTGAAGAACGGCCATTGACTCCTTTAACATACGCATACCGTGGCCGCAAAGAAGAAACATTTATACCAACACCACCCCCGCGAGACATAATTTCTGCCATCTGCCCCAAAGTTTCAAAAATCCCATGGCGACTGTCCTTTGGTGAAGGAATGACATAACAGTTATAGAATGTAAGGTTCTGGCCCGTACCCGCCCCAGTGAAAATACGTCCTGCGGGCACGTACTTCCAGTCGTCCATGAGGTTCAGAAACTTCTCTTCCCATTCCTGCCTACTAGCGTCAGTCTTTTCTGCAGAAGCAATGTGCCGGGCAATGCGCGTAAACATATCTTCCGGCTTAAGCTCAAGCGGCTTGTCTACATGTTCTATGGCACGAATCTCTATACTGCCATCGCGAAGCCGTACATGCACTTCCTGCTTTACACGGTCCACCTTTTCAGCTACTCCAATCTCCCGCTGTCCTGTCTTCAAATTCACACACACCACCACCACATCACCATCCACCAATGTCTCTTTCTTGGCGTCCTTAATTGCATACCTATCCAAAAAAATCTTCTCCCCTAATTCCGAAAGCGCATTTTTTGTCCTGACCTGCAAGTTTTCCATAATACTAGAGCGTAGAGCGTCAAGCGTAAAGCGCAGAGTAACGCAAAAGACATGACGCTTCAGTTAATTTTATGTGTTTTTCTTTACGCTTAACGCTGACGCTAAACGCTAAAGTTTGCTTATCTCATTTTTAAATTCTTCTATACTCCCAAACTGTCTGTATACAGACGCAAAGCGTATGTACGCCACCTTGTCCTTCTCCTTTAAAATTTTCATAATCACCTCTCCAATCTTAGAAGACTTAACTTCCCCATCCCGAGACTTACGCAACACCTCTTGTTCAACCTTGTGCACTAACTCGCGCAGCGTATCTTCATCGTACTCAAGCTTCTCAAACGCAAGCCTCACTCCCCGTTCAAGCTTCGAACGGTCATAGGCTTGTTTGCCCCCTCCGCGTTTGAGGACAACCAACCCTAATATTTCCATTTCTTCCTTAGTCGTAAAACGAAAGTCACACTTTTCACACATTCTTCTCCGCCTTATAACAGAGTCGTCTTCTATAGGCCTGCTATCAAGCACTTTTGTATCTGTCTCGTCACAATTCGGGCATTTCATCCTTAGTCCATAAAGTCGAAAGTCTATAAAGTCCGTAAAGTAAAAATCATTAAAAAGTAATGACTTTATGGACTTTATGGACTTTCAACTGTTCTTACTATATATAGTATGTATTAAACTAAAATGACACTATATCTAGTTTATTTGAAAATAAAAAAAATTGCAAAATTCGCATAAAAAAGCCAAGAATATATTTTCTTGGCTTTATACTTTTTACTTATCCACAAACTTAGCGAAACTTATACGTGAGCTCAAATGACCTTCCACTACTATCTGTAAAAATCACAGGAATTTCGTAAGCTCCCATGGACGGAGCATATCCTTGTTTTACTGTTAGTTTACCGTCTGGACTTAGATCAAACTGACTAACAGGGTCTGGGTACGTAGCATAGGGATTTTTTAACCTCCAGGTACCCGCACAATTGATATGTGAAGCATAACTAAACTTCAAGTCTACTGTATACACTTCTGGCTCTGCTGTGTTCAGCGGAGGTAGTGTGTTATTAAAGCTACACTCAAAGCTAGTTTCTGCAGCTGAACTTGAACTAGCCGCATATTGAATGTTACGCGCTGTTGCATATAACTTAAAAATACCGGTCATGAAAATAGCTGCCATGAACATAGCTGAAATACCGAGCGCTACCATAAGGTTTGGTCGGTAGGTCAGTATTCGTTCAAACAGCGATACGTGGCTGTGATTATGCATATTGTTATTTTCCATTTTTTTTGTTTTCGCTTAAATACGTAGCTACATTATACCATACTATGCCAGCAGCCAAGAAGCCGGGAAAGTGCTAAAATATAGATATTCTCATGAAAAAGACTACAGCTTTAAAAAAGTTAATACAAAGTACAGATTTAGACTTCCTCATGGAAGCACATAACGGATTAAGCGCAAAAATTGCAGAAGAAGCTGGTTTTAAAGGCATCTGGGCCAGTGGACTTTCTATTTCTGCTGCTCTCGGCGTACGTGACAACAATGAAGCCTCATGGACACAAGTACTCGAAGTTGCTGAATTTATGAGTGACGCGACCACGGTTCCAATTCTACTTGACGGAGATACAGGGTATGGGGACTTCAACTCAGTTCGAAGACTCGTCCACAAACTAGAGCAACGAGGGATAGCCGGGGTCTGCTTAGAAGATAAACTGTTTCCAAAAACAAACAGTTTCCTGGG
>DASPKA010000139.1:0-12567 GCA_035628335.1 Patescibacteria group bacterium
ATGGACCTATTGGCCTCCCCTCTTTTGGCACAGATGCAATTGAGGCTTTAAGCGCAAAAATCAAAGCGACATTTCCGTACATTTGCCATACAAAGTTTGAACCGCGAGAAGAAAGTATCGTGCAAGTGATTTCTTCTTGTAAAAATTTTAAAATAAACAATAGAACAAACCGCCAACAAACACCTAACTCACTGGTGCTAGAACTCACTAAAGACAGCGACACGCTCTTTGCCGAAATGCACCCAAAGACACGATATAACATTAAGGTTGCACAAAAACATGGACTGGAGTGCTGGGAAGATCACAACCCAGCCATGGTGAACCTTTTATACGAAACTGGTAGCAGACAAGGCTTTAAAACTCACGAACAAGGGTACTATGAAAAGATGGTCAAATTTTTCAACAAAGGCAACATAACTACAAAACTCCTCTGCGTTGGAAAAAACAACGTGCCGTACGCCCTCGGTTTGTTCTTGGACTATGACAACATTCGCACCTACCTCTTTGGTGGCTCAGATTATGAATACCGTAAATATATGGCGCCTTACTTACTTCACTGGCAAGCCGTAGGAGATGCTAAAGCCCAAGGCTTTCAAACCTACGATTTTTGGGGACTCACCAACATTCATGGCAAAGAAGTTGGATTTACAAGATTCAAGCAGGGATTTGGTGGCAAACTACTCAATTTCCCAAATGCTATAGATGTGATTTATAATCCGGCAAAGTACAAATTGTTTCAATTGGTAAGAACTATTCGTTCTCTTATTTAAAACATGAAAGAATTTCTTAAAAAGATTATTCCAACCAAACTCCTTAAATCGCTGCGTCCTCCATACCATGGTGCTCTGGCTCTGCTTGCAAACACTTACTATGGCAAGCCATCAAGCAAGCTTATAGTTATTGGCGTTACTGGTACTGCAGGTAAGTCCACAACCGTACAGCTCCTTGCACATATTCTACGCGGATCTGGCAAAAAGACAGGCTTTACCACAACGATCAGCAGCCATGATGGGGACGTGGAAACTTTAAACCGAGAAAACCAGTCTATGCCTGGAGGCCCGGTATTGCATAAACAAATCAAGGCAATGCTCGCACATGGATGTGAGTTTGCAATAATAGAATGCACGTCTGAAGGGTTAGAACAGAACCGGCATTTAGGAATTCAGTTTGATGCTGCAATATTAACTAACCTTACTCCTGCGCACATAGACAATCATGGAAGCTTGGCAAGCTATATTGCAGCGAAAGCTAAACTGTTTACCGCCACTGTAAGCTCACCGCTCAAACAAAGCAAAAAACAAAAGCTGCTAGGCGTATGTTTAGATGGAGAAAATTTGGATTCGTTCTTAGGCTTTCACGGAAAAAATAATGTAAAGATGTTTGCAACCACATTAGAAGGAAAAACTTCTGCTCAGGTTGATACTATTTATGCAGCGAACAAAGTTGCAAGCCCACGTGCTGCGTTTATACTTGACGGTGAAACTTTTGGAACTAAAATCTTAGGGGACTACAATGCATACAATGCACTTCTAGCAACTGCGACTTGCCTGTCACTCAGCATTTCTACTGAAGACTGCAAAACAGCTTTAGCTAGTTTCGCAGGTGCTCCAGGACGAATGGAGCAAATTCCTAATTCAAGAGGAATAACAATTATTGTTGATTATGCTTGCACACCAATTGCGTTTAAAACAGCCTTGCCTTCAGTACGCGCTGGCGCTAGTGGAAAGCTCATACACGTATTTGGTATGACAGGCGGTCTACGCGACGCTTCTCAACGATTTATTCAAGGTAAGATTTCTGCTCAGTATTCCGATGCTATTATAATCACCAACGAAGACGCGTATGAGTCAGATTTAGCTGAAATTATGGAAAATATAGAAACTGGAACTACACAAGCTGAACATCCACGAGCAACTGTTGTAGAAAAGATTGGAGACAGAAAAGCTGCCATCGCCAGGGCCATAGAACTAGCCCAAGTCGGTGACACCGTATTCATAACGGGTAAAGGCTGTGAACAGTTCCATATTCTACCAGGAAATGTAAAAATACCCTGGGACGACCGTAACGTCGTAAGAGATATACTGAATAACTTTTCTCAAAATTCACGGCCGTGAGTTTTGAGAAATCAAAGAAATATATGATTTTGTTTATTAATACTACGGATTTAGAAAATATTTCACTCGCATTATTGAACGGAGAGCGTGTAACCGAGACTAAAACTCGGGTAACTTACAATGAAAACGATAAGACATTGACGCTGTTAAATATGTTTTTAATAAAGAATAAAGTTACTTTAGAAAATATTTCAGAGATTTGGGTTTGTACTGGCCCCGGGTCTTTTACCGGTGTCAGGGTTGGTGTAACTCTAGCCAAAGCATTTGGCCAGGCAAAAAACATCCCAATTTTTGGCATAAAAAAAGAAAACGTTCCGCAAGACTTACAAGCCCTGCGAAACGCTCCTCGAAATGAACGGGTGGTTGTAGAGTACAACCGTGACCCGTTTTAATAGGTCAAAAATTCAGCCCAATAGGTGTCGAACCAATACCCATGGGCTCGTTGTGCTTCCAGCAGCTTGCAAAATGCATATCGCCCCTGCTCATTGAGCAGATCTGCGTTTGCGCCTGAAAAGTCTGCTAAGAATTGCTCAACAAGTTGACGAGAATCATCAGCGGTCCTGCCTTTCAAAGGAATGAGATCGGCGATATGAATCCTAGTCTGAATTTGAAGGACGTGCTTGCGTCCATCCTTCAAAGTCACATACGTTTGGTATTTTTTGAAGGTGTTCTCACCAAGCCAAATCACTTGATCTTCTGACCAACGAGTTGGCTTGAGCCATCTCTCCTCCACAACAAGACGTTCATCACCTCCCCCACGCGTCAGTACAGCATAATTGCCAGTCTTAGGCATAAGAGGAAAACCGGAAAAGCTATGCCAGATCCCGAACGCTGCCAGGATGACCATCAAGCAAAAAGCAACTAGTTTCCTGGGTATAGCGGCGAGGAAGAATCGTAATCTATGTGACTGCTTCGCTAAGAAGCGACGGAAGCGTTTGGCGAATGTAGAAGTACGAAACTTTTCAAGATCACCTTCGCTGATTGTCTGCATGGTATACCCGGAGGTGATATTTCCAGTTTTAGCTGCTTTTTTTCCTTCTTCAGTAACACTTTGCAAAAAATCCATAATGTTTTTCTCCTTTTTTTTTGAAATGCGCTCTCACGCCAGTTTCGTGGACTCAAGCCCGCAAGCAAAATTTTGTCTTGCTTCTGGGTTTGAATTTGATGGGTCAGACTCCGCGTCCGACCCATCAAACACTTATAGAACGATGACATTTATCGGCATATCTGCGAAGAGCCTTGATATGAGCGCATAAATCTGGCTGCGACTCTCTTGGCCAAAAACCTGCCCAGTATAAGCTTCAAAGAATTGGTCAACCGCAGCCCAGGCTGGGGCGGGGAATTTGGCCTGAGCCAACTTCAAAAGGGCTTCAGCTTTTTCTGTTTGACCAAACATGTGTAGGTCCATTACTGCCCCTGCCAGCAGAAATGGATGATTTTCATCTTCATAGCTCAAAATGCTATCAAAGATGCACTGAGCAGGATTCTCCATTCGCTCGGGAAGTCCTGTTGTCGGGCCGTAAAAAATTCCTCTTTTTTCTTCAGTCATAATCCCTCCATTGATTGTTATTCTTTGACACCCGAAGGTGCCAGCCTTCAAACACAAAAGCAAAGTTTCAAATTGAAGCTTTGCTTTTGTTTTTGACTTTAAGATTTTTAAATATTTATAGCTTTCCTGAGTGCGGGTCTCCCGCCGGTGGAAAATCATTGAGCTGGGAAAGGGGAGTAATGAGGGGAAAGGAGAGCTTGGTTTCCCCTCATGGGATATTACCAGCCAAAAAGTTTTCCTACCTCTTCTGGTGACTCACGTTTTCTGGCGACTGTTACGGCTCCGTTGTGGAGAATTATTTTAGCCGGGGAAGACAGTAAGCAGTGGTGAGAGGCAAGCGAGTCCTGGTAGGCGCCAGTGTCGAAGACTGCTACATACTGGTCATAACCTTCTTCCAATTTTGGCATTAAGATGTGGCCACCGTTAGTATAAATGTCGTCACTGTCACAGGACGAACCTGAAAGCCAGACATGCTTGAGTTTCTTGTCGTTTAAATTGTTTGCCGGGGTGACATGCCATTTTTGCTTTATAGCCCAGGTGTCTTTAAGGTCGTTGATAAAGCTACCGTCTAACATATACCATGCTTTTGCCTGTGTACTGCCTTCAATTTCCTTCTGTGAAATAACCTTGAAAATGCTCACCTGAGCAGGGGCAACCGCAAACCTGCCCCACTCACAAATAATGTTTGGGTGCTTTATGCCAAGTTTGTCAGCTTCTGATTTAAAGGTCTTTACTACTTTGTTTATAAGTGACTTGGTAGTATACATTTTTCGCTTCTCGTAAGGCACACCAGCACCACCGCCAATATTTATAGTGTCAAGTTGTGGGTTTTTTTCTTTCAGTTTCTTGTAAATGTACATGGCGCGCTTAATCGGCGCGGTGATACCATCAAGACTCTCAATTTGAGAAGAAATATGATAGTGCAAAATAGCGAGATTACGGATTTTCCCAATTTTCAACAGCTCCTCTTCAGGAAAACCAAAATGGTTAAATCTCTTGTCCCAGTGAGACTTAACTTTTACACTTAAATCAACACGGATACCAACTTCACCTGGGTACTTTTTGAAAAACTCAAGCTCTCTTTCCTCTTCAATCACTGGAGAAATTATAACCCCCTTACGGTCCAGTTCGTCTATAAGAGACAGGTACTTTTGTGTCTTTGGGCCATTACATAACACGCGGATTTTGGAGTTAAATTTTTCCTGCTCCCAAAGGCGTTTGATTATCCAAAGCTCATTTGCTGAGGACGTTTCCAAGTTTGCTCCTTCAGAAATCAAAGGTAGAACATACTCTTTGTTTTGGTTTACCTTCATTGGATAATGGTAAAAAAACTTACCTTTGTAGTCCAAAAGTTTTATGTAGGCGTTAAAGTAATCTATGATGTTCTTGAGCCTGGATTCAATAATCGAAGGAACTACAATTTCAAGTGGTGAGCCGTATTTTTTTATAAGCTCTACTACATTGTACTGATAGTTACCTTCTTTGATCATGAGGTCTCCACCACGAGTAATGTCAAAATACTGGGTGTTGAGCTCTTCATTGCCTAATTTCCAAAAGTTTTTTAGTTCACTATTAACTGGTTTTGGGGGCACTGTCTGGTGTATAGCATTTTTGCTTTACGCTGATAGCTTTAAGGCAAAAAGCTAGTAAAAAATTACTACAAAATTATAAATATAATAAGCTTATTTGTCAAGATTATGGACAAATAAGCTTATATTCATAAGACTTTTATGGCACAGTGGTTGTAGCGGTTTCTATAAATTGCAACAATTCATTGGGCGGAACTGCTTCCTGAGGGGTAGCTGAATAGGTAAAAACCGACGAGGTATCTGAAGTATTTCCAACATCATCCACAGCGTGTACAGCAATAGTGTGATCACCAAGAGAAAGATTCTTTGAGACAGCAAATATATATGGCTCTGCAAACTTGCTCTGAATCAGCTCCCCATCAATAAACAAGTCCATGCGAGAGATCTTTGCCCCGGACGGCACCTGTACAGTTACAGTAAGTGAACTACCAGAAACTACCTCTCCATCTTGAGGAGTTAGGATCACAATTTCTGGTCCTTGTCCGTTTGGTTTCTTGTCGGAACTCGTTGCATATGTATACCGACCCGTAGGATACTCATACCCTGCATTCACTGCCCAACGCTGTACCGGCTCTTCCCATGCTGGGTTGTCAGGTCGTTCGCTGTGGAGTATAGTGTAGTTTTTTATAGAGATCATATCATCTGGAGTAGTTTCGTCTGCGGGCTCACCAGTCTCAACGTTTATCTTTACTGCACGATGCACGTCATCACGCTCAGTAGGAACTTGCCATTCTGCAAAGATTTCCGTCCTGACTTGGGTTGAAAAGGTAGTAGGCAATTTTCCAGACATAACATCAACCGCAACATGCTGAATACCGTCTGGCTCAATCCACTTTTCATCTGGCTTACCCTTTAGGGCTTCTTGCAGAAACTTCTTAACCATAGGGCCGGCAGTTAATGAACCGTCTGAACTCTTCTTCATCAGCGTGCCGTCGTTATTTCCTGTCCAGACCCCAACGGACAAGGAAGGTGTAAAGCACATGGCCCAGCCGTCGTGCCAGTTTTGTGTGGTACCGCTCTTGCAAGCAATATGCTTTGAGCCAAAGTTAAATGCGTTATTCACTCCAAAGATGTACGAGCGAGCTTGGTTGTCTGACATTATGTCCTGGATTAAGAAAGCTACTTGAGGGTCAATTATTTGTTCTGCCTTGTCTTCAAACTCATACAGGGTTTTTCCGTCCTTGTCTTCAATTTTAAGTAACGGGTTCTTCTCATGGCGAACACCGCCTGCGGCAAAAACACCGAGCGCTGAAGTATGGTCGATCAGCTTAACTTCACAAGCTCCGACACCTAATGCCAATCCGCAGCCTGTTAATGGCGAGGTAATGCCCATGCTCCGTGCAGTCGCTGCTACGTTCTCCGGCTTAACTAACGCAGTCATTTTTACTGCTGGAATGTTTAGGGAGCCTGCTAAAGCCGAACGCACAGAAACTGGTCCCCTATTTTTTAAGTCATAATTCTGAGGAGTATAGTCTTTGCCAGAAGCTGTAGTACCAAACACTGTAGTTACATCCATAAGCACAGTTGCCGGAGAGTAACCAAACTCCTTTTTAAAACCAGTAGCGTACACATACGGCTTTATACTGGAACCAGGCTGACGCTCAGAGAGTGCGGCATTTACGTTTCCTTCAAAAAGACAGTTCTTACCTGGAGTGCAGCCTTCAGGGAAGGGCTTGCCAAAATAGTCCTTCCCGCCTACCATTGCCAAAATCTGTCCGGTCTTTGGGTCTATAACCACCATGGCGGCATTATGAGCGTTATACTTCTTTGTATTGATTTCTGCGTATTCTCTTACCGTGTCTTCTGCTAACTTCTGAAGTACAGGGTCAATGGTCGTGGTGACTTTATACCCGCCTTCAGGCAGTGACTTCTCGCCAAACTGCTGAACCAGATAGTCTTGCACGTAAAATACAAAATGAGTTGCAGAACTTGCAATCTGGGGAGACTTAAACTCTACCTTCTCTTCCTTTGCCTGATTGTACTCTTCCTGTGTTATATACTTCTGATCCAACATCCTATTCAGTGTTGTGTTCTTACGGTCATCGAGCGCCTTTCGGTTAGGACCAAGTGGGTTAAAATAGCTTGGAGCATTTGTAATCGCTGCCATGTAAGCGCTCTCCGCCAGTGTGAGCTCGCTTGCATGCTTGCCAAAGTACCGCTGCGCTGCGGACTCTATTCCGTATGCGTTTCGTCCATATGGAATTTCATTTAAGTAAAATGCCAATATTTGGTCTTTAGTAAACCGTGCGTCTATCATAATAGACAAGATTATCTCCTTTAACTTACGAGAGTAAGCTTTGTCTCTCGTCAAAAGCGCGTTCTTTACGAACTGCTGGGTAATGGTACTACCACCTTCTCGCTTTTGGAAGTGCAGGATATCAACTAAGATAGCGCGAAAAATACCACGGAACGAAATACCGCTATGGACGTAGAAGTCTTTGTCTTCCAACGCAACCGTTGCGTTTTTCACATACGGAGAAACATCTTTTAAGTCAACCTTGGTTCTACGGTACTCACCTGCAATCTCATACAAGAGAGAACCATCGCGAGCTAAAATTTTTGTACTTTGTGCTACATTACGGTCTAGCAGACGGTTTGGGTCTGGGAGGGAAAAGCTGTAATACACACAAAGTGCGGCAAATGCAACTACACTTGCCGCAAATAACCGAAAGCACCAGGTAAAGAAGTTTATCCTTTGCAGAAATGCCCAAAACTTCTTTGCGAGGTTAGTAAATCTTTTAAAGTAGGTCATCTATAAAATTATAGAATAGTTTTTTAAAAAAAGAAACGGCCGCGTATACGTATTATACGTACGCGGCCGTCAAACGTAACTAGATGATTTCTGAATTTTCATTCGCCAACATGACAACGGTTTGAATGCGAGGACATTCTGCTGTAACTGCCGAGCCGATATGGCCCATATAGTGCCATGCGTTGGGACCACGCACCACTTTAGCAAGAAACGCACAGCGGCACCTCACTGTTAATTCCTCACCAACGTGGTATGCCAAATCCTGCCAAAACTTAAGCCATCTGGGTAAGTACATGTTTTCTCTCCTTTTTCATAAGTATGGGTGTCTATTGTGTAATCATTCCACAATTTATCTATAAATTCAACCCCTCGCATCCATCCCACGTCATCCCCGCGAAGGCGGGGAACTTATGACCTAAGTGCTACTGTCAATAGATTCCCGTCTACACGGGAATGACGGAGAGAGGGGAGTATGATAGAATCATTAATATGGATAATGAAAACTTACAAATTGAAGAAGTGCTCACCCGTGGGGTAAATGAAGTTATAGACAAAAAAGATTTAGAAGAAAAACTTCATTCTGGTGTTAAGCTTCGTGTTAAGCTAGGCATAGACCCTACCTCCCCCAACATACATATTGGGCGGGCAGTAGCACTTTGGAAACTACGGCAATTTCAAGACTTAGGCCACCAGGTAGTGTTTATAGTAGGTGACTTTACTGGGCAGGTCGGAGACACTTCAGACAAAAATACAGAGCGCCCTATGCTTACTGAAGAAAGCATAAAGAATAACCTCAAGACTTACCTGAAGCAAGCATACAAGATCCTTGATCGTAACAAGACTGAAATAGCCTATAACTCAAAGTGGCTGAGAAAGCTTGGTTTTATGGAAATCTGCAAAATGGCTGACCTATTTTCTTTAAACGAGTTCGCATCACGCGAGAACATTGCCAAACGCTACACAGAGGGCAAGCGCGTTTCGCTGCGAGAGCTTCTCTACCCTATTATGCAAGGTTATGACTCAGTGGCAGTAAAAGCAGATGTTGAGCTCGGCGGTACTGACCAACGATTTAACTTGCTTGCAGGTAGGACTATACAACCACTCTACGGGCAAACGAGCCAGAATATTTTAATGATGGACATTATAGAGGGTTTAGATGGGAGGAAAATGTCCTCTTCCTGGGGCAATACTATAAACATTCTGGACGAGCCAAAAGATATGTATGGCAAAGTTATGTCTCTGCGAGACGAACTGATTGCAAAATACTTTATGGTTACCACACGAATGCCGATTACAGAGATTACTGAGTTCCTCAAACAGCATGAGCACCCTCGAACACAGAAAATGCGCTTAGCTTTCGAGATTACTAAGCTTTACCATGGCGAAGAAAAGGCAATGAAAGCTGAAAAAGCGTTTGTGAAGCAATTTAGTGAAAAGAAGCTTCCTGACGAAATACCAGCACGAAAGCTCTTGCCTGGAAGCTATAAGCTTGTTGATGTGCTTTTGGAAACAGGCCTCGCTACTTCCAAGAATGAAGCTCGAAGGCTAGTTGAGCAAAACGGTGTAAAAATTGATCAAAAAACTCCCGAATCCGACACCTTAATTATTAAGGACGTGAATGGAATTGTAATACAAGTAGGTAAACGTAAATTTATAAAAATACTGTAAATACATACAGCCTTCACAAAAAGGCTGTATTTTAATAATATGCTAAAAATTAGGAGGATAACATGCCAATCATTGAACGCTTCAGCTGGAGTGTGAAGCAAGAACTTCCACACTTTGGCATCCCATTTGACTTACATTTCCAAAGCTTTAATAGCGAAAGTCCACCTTATGACCTTATCCCTCCGGGGTACAAGGTTTTGGTCTGGAAACGACTACACAACGCTTTGAAAATAGACTTCAAGATCATGATCAAAGAAGAAGCTATTGCCTTTGTTTCAAAACCAGCAAACTCAGCGTGGAGCATTGCAGTTCCACTTGAGATCTACCTAAGCTGGTTACGTGCCACATTCGCAAAAGAGTAACCTCCAAGGCACCTTAACTCACAAGTTAAAGTGCCTTGCTTTTTTTTCTAGTTTTAACTATAATTAATCTCATGAAACGCACATATCAACCGAGCGTCATAAAGAAAATGCGCAAGCATGGCTTCCGCAAACGCATGGCAGACCGTACTGGCCGAACCGTACTGTCAAAAAGACGCGCAAAGGGCCGTAAAAAGCTGACTGTAACAAAATACACCTAATGACCTCAAGACCGCACCGCTTACATAAAACGAAAGACATTGAAACAGTCTTCAAACGCGGCCGCGGTTTTTTTGGCTCATTTTTCCAAGCAAAAGTACTCAAAACAGCCGGACCAACCCGTTTTACAGTCGTTATTTCAACCAAAGTAGACAAGCGAGCTACAAGACGCAACCGTTTCAAACGGGTGATGCGAGAAATAATAGTGCGGCATTTGGAAGAACTTCGGCCAGGAGACTACATCTTCTCTGTCAAACCTTCAGCTAAAAACCTTTACCCAGACAAGATTCGTTATGAATTTCTAGCATTTCTTACCCAGGTAAAGTTTATTGCCAACAATGAAAAGAGTGCTTATACAACTCATACAGCTGTACCAAAAAACACTCTCTCCTGACCATGGACCTTTCAGACACCGGTATGCTGCTGGTTTCTGTAAATTCAGACCAACTTGTAGTGACTATGCTAAAATTGCACTAGAAAAGCACCCTACGCCTTATGCACTACGTCTAACATTAAACAGAGTCCTTCGCTGCCATCCCTGGCAGACTGGCGGGTTTGACCCTGTACCTTAATAAAAATAATCAATGACCAACCTCCAAGAAACAAGTAATTTCCAGTGACCAATTTTCAATTGGAAATTGTTAATTGAGATTTATTTTGAACTTGTTGGTTGTGTGTTGAAACTTTCTTCTTTCTTATGTACTATCTTTACGATATTATTATATACAAACCTTTGCTTAACCTTATGGTGTTTACCTATAACATCATTCCCGGGCATGACATTGGTATTGTGATCATCCTACTAACACTCGCCATCCGCTTCATATTGGCGCCGCAGATGCACAAGTCGTTGCACAGCCAAAAGAAGATGACTGCTTTGCAACCTAAGCTCAAGGAGTTAAAGGAAAAGCACAAAGGTGACAAAGTCGCAGAAGGTCAGGCGACCATGCAACTATACAAAGAACATGGTGTCAGTCCTTGGGGTTCCTGCTTGCCGTTGCTCATTCAACTCCCATTCTTAATTGCTATTTACCAAGTTTTCACGCATGCGCTAAATGGACAAAACATAGAAGGCCTATATTCCTTTGTGCACAACCCAGGAACCATAAAACCAATGTTCCTGAATATAATGGACCTGTCAAAATTCAGCTGGACCCTTACCATTCTTTCTACATTTGCACAGTACTGGCAAGCAAAGATGATGGTTTCAAAAGATCCGAATGCAGATCCAACAGCACAAGCTATGCAGAAGCAAACAATGTATATTTTACCACTCTTAACCCTCTTTATGGCATATAAACTGAACCTGCCTGCAGGGTTGCTGCTCTACTGGGTACTCACTTCTCTCTTTCAGATTGGACAACAATACTACGTTTTAAGGCAAAACGACGAGCCGGCAGCGAATAGTTAAGAGTAAAAAGCAGATAGCATAACACAAGTGTTCTGCTATTCACTATTTACTATTAACCAGTAACTCGTATATGCTAGACAATGAAAAAAACGAATTCATAATTAAGACAATTGAGAGTGTACTCTTTTACTGCGGTTTCGAAGCTTCTATAGAAGTTGAGGACTCTATAACCAAAGGCGTGGTGTTCAATCTCTCCTCATACCAGTCTCGTGACTTAATAGGCCGCGGTGGTTCAATGCTTAAAGCCATAGAACACATAGTTCAGTCCATCGCTGCGCAAAAGTTTAAAGGTGATGCTCCCTACTACTTTAGTATGGATGTAGACGACTACATGAGAAAACGAGAGTGGTACCTGAAAGAAACTGCCAAAGCTGCTGCGGAAAAAGTCAAAATGACCGGAAAGGCCCTGAGGCTAGAGCCTATGCCAAACTATGAACGTAAGCTTATTCATGCCTATATTCAAGAAAACTATCCAGCTCTCAACTCCTCAAGCCAAGGCAACGACCCACATCGCAGAATTGTCATAAAACCCGGAACCTGAAATAACATCCCTTGACCTTATGTCAAGGGATTTTTATACTAGTGCTAACAAGGAGGTATGTCATGAAAAAAATATTTATTTTCGGAACAACGATACTTGTCTGCGTAGTGTTAGGTTTTGCAAGTCAATTTCACTGGAAAAGCTGTGCCGAGCAGGTACTTATTGCAGACACCACAGCAGGTTTCAATACTGACGCGGCTGCTAAATCGCTTCGAGAAATCGAACGCTCCATAAGGGACGTAGAAAAGAGGAATGATAAGGAGTATATAACAGAATGCTGCAAAATATTCCGTAAGTCATATCCTTACCCAAAAGTGTTTGAGGACAGGTATAATGCTTACTCAGAACACTTGGCATCCAACGTA
>DASPKA010000140.1:0-11480 GCA_035628335.1 Patescibacteria group bacterium
TGTAATTGCAGTGGTTTTCGAAACTCCACTGAGCGCAGTATCTACTGCGAACACCCCGGCAAGCCTCGCCGTAACCGGAACACCGTGTGTTACGAACAGTTCACCAAGACGTTTAGCTATGGACACTCGCATGTCTCCTTGAGGGGTATTGTAACCATTTACAACTTCAAAGGTAATTTGCGGTCCGCGGTCTTCCAACATAATTGCCGCTGGATCATCGCCTGCTAGGGCTTTAAACTCTTCAACTGGCATCGTACGATGCACATTCAATGCGAATTCTTCAATCACCTGTTGTACGACTTCACGCCATTTCTGTTTTTGGCTCTCTGAAAGAGCATTCTCATAGAGACTATAAAATGGCCTTTCACGCAAACTACCGGTACTGTCAAAACCCCACACTTCAGCGCCGCTACAGTGCGCAATAAGCACCCGAGCTCGTAGGTCAGGACGAATATGGTCTGTAATCCGCCATTGAACACTCTGCAAACTCTGACCAGTGATAAAAAATATAACAGTGCCTTCTGCCAGAACGCGATCAAGCTCTCTGCACATGTCTGGACGTGCACGCATATACAAATCTGCCACAGTCTCGTCCACGTCTGAAAGTACAAATTTTAAATTACTGTTCCATGTAATCATTTTTGCCTATTCTTATACAACTGCTTTAATGATGTTTTTAGCTTCTTATCTTTCTGCTTCCGTGTAAGTCGAACAAGAGTGTTGTCTTTTTCTTCCTGAAACCTTGCTTCTCTAAGGAGTTTGATGTAACCCCTGTATCTACCCTCAGAAAGATTCCCGTCTTTTAGAGCCGCTAACACCGCACAACCTTTAGTTTGCACGTGATCACAGTCCGTGAACTTGCAACTCCTAACCAATTCTTCAACATCCGCAAATGTTTCTGTAACATCTGCGGTTACCACATCTACTCCAAATTCACGCATTCCTGGTGTGTCTATGAGTATCCCTCCCCCGGGCAATAAAAACATTTCTCTGCGAGTTGTAGTGTGCCTGCCCTTGCTGTCTTCCAATCTCACTTCCGCAGTCCGCTGCGCAGCTTCACCTAATAATGTATTTAACAAGCTAGATTTTCCAACCCCGGACGAGCCCATACACACCACCGTTATGCCAACGGGAATTAATCCCTTTAACTCTGTAATTCCCTGCAACGTCTTATTGCTAACCGCCAGCACCGGTCTACCTTTAGCCACAGACGTTGCAGCAGTTACATAACTATGCAAGTTCATAACCAAATCGCTTTTTGTAAGCAAGACTGCAAACTCACACCCAGCAGCAGTTGCTGCTACTATATATCGCTCCAGCCTACGAGGAGAAAAATCTGCATCTAACGAGGTAACTACTAATACCAAATCTACATTTGCCACCAAAATCTCTGACGCTCCTTTCTCATTTGAGCGAGTAATTACTGATTTTCTAGGCAACAATTCCTCTATAGCAGCTTTGTCTTCACCGTGCAATTTAAGTATTTTCACCCAGTCACCAACTTTAGGCATTTCCTGCAAAAAAAACTTCCCCCGCACTACACCAGTAAGCTCCCCATAGTCAGAATACAAGACATAGTTTGTCTTGTTCTGAACTCCTACCCGTGCAAACTCACTAGTCGCAGGTTCACTTGAATACTTGTTCCATCCATAATCTAAGATTGTCATTAATTATAGTATATCAATTCCCCTCATGAAATTGTAATATCTGTACTTTACTATGGAGCCATATATGCCAAAGAAATTCCTACTCCTCACAGCATTTGTAAACCTGCTCTACCTCATGTGGCTTGCCGAACACATCTCCGGCAGCTTATTAAGTCTTGTGTTCTTATTCGCAGAAAGTGCTGTTTCTGCGCTTTCGTTTATTTTTATCATAAATCACCTCTCCCCAAAGCAAACCTATCACTCCGTGTTTTTCCCACAAGGCACGGTTGATGTTTTTATAACAGTAGTTGACGAACCGCTACATCTGCTTGCGGCTGTTATAGCCTCAGCGGCTACATTAGACTACCCCCATAAAACTGTATATATCTTAGATGATGGCGAACGTCCAGCGGTGCAAATTTTAGCAAAGCGGTATAACGCGGTATACCTTAGCCGTCCAAACAAGCCTGAGCACTATAAGGCTGGCAACCTTAACTTTGGACTTGAGAATTCAAATGGAGACTTTATCCTAACTCTCGACGCGGACCAGCGAGTAACAGACCCTGCTCTGCTCTCTGACTTGCTTGGCCATTTTTACCACAACCCAAAGCTTGCGCTTATCTCAACAAGGCAGAGCTTTGACATTACTCCAGACGACTTTAACAACGATACTCTGTTTTACGAATACATGCAACCCGGAAAAAACAGCGACAACGCTGCTATCTCTACCGGTTCAGGAGCTATATACCGAAGAGAAGCGCTCAAGTCAATCGGCGGTTTTCAGATTTGGAATTTAGTAGAAGATATGTACACTTCCTACACACTACAGGTGTATGGGTACAACACGCTTTATATCAACAAGCCATATACCAAAGGCACCGCCCCGTACACTCTCAGAGACATTTACAAACAACGTGGCACCTGGGCGCTCGATACCTTTAGAATGTTCTTCAGAGACAACCCAATTTTTAAAAAAACTTTGTCACTAAGACAAAAATTCCATTATATGGAGCTTGGGCTAACGTATATGGCTTCCGCCCTCGCAATTCCTGTACTTGCTCTGCTTCCTGTTGCTGCACTTTGGACCAATCTAGACATTCTAACAGACCCCCTTGGCTACGTCTTTGTAAGGCTTCCCAGCCTCGTGCTTCTCCTCTACATGTACTACGTTCTTAGTGGTAATTTCTTTTCTAGCTCACAATATTGGGCATCGCTCTCTATCGTTTACTTAAAAGCTATGCTACTAGCGCTACGTAGTGGAAAACCAAAATATTCAGTGACCTGCAAGGTAGCAAAAAAATCCAGAGAAATAACCTTCATACTTCCCCACCTGACATACGTCGCGCTCGCCACCATGAGCAGCGTATGGTACGTGCTCGAGAACGGTGTGACCGGCTTCTTCTTATTCAACCTACTACTTATTTCCCTCATGATCTTCTGGTTTTACCCCGTTATCATGAGAGGTTTAGAAACAGAAAGAGACCGAGTGGCCATACCTGGGAAACTTCCCGCAAATGTCTTAGAATAGTATACTATCCTAAATGAAAGGAGATCTACACAGTGGAAGTAGTACTAAAACCTGAAGTCCATTTTTGGACTATTCAGACATGGATGCATGAGAAAGGTAACCACAACTTTAGTATCTTTGTATCTAACAGATTTTTGGAAGCAGCGAAAATTGCTAGGGTAAAGATGTCCGCTGACCTTGCCCGACGCGAGCTACTAAAAATAGCTAACAAAGCTGGTTACAAAAATATACCAGACACCTTCTGGGAAGAAGATGGCTTAACACAGATTAACCATCCAGGAGGTGGCGGTGTGTGGCTTGTGATGGACAAAGACCGTTCGGAGCACGGGAAAACCTACTCTACTCATAACTGCGACCATCCACACCAACAATCATTTCTCATGGCAGCATGGCTATGGTGGGCATCTGTTGTTGAGATGTTCGCTGAAGCGTAAACAATATGTAAAGGAGATCTATGCAGAATATCTTATTACCGTTTAGTATGGCAATCTTGCTCTTTAGCATTGCGCTTGGTGGGGTTGCAAACGCGCAGCGTAATAAAAAGAAGCCTCGTGCTTCGCGTCAAACAGCAACAGTACACCGAGGCGAACCTGTTGGGGCTGAAATCATCAACAACTGGCAATACGGTGCGAATGGCGCAGAGTTCTACTCAGTAGCGCCACAGTTCAGTATTGTTATCAAATACGGTAGCAATCAAGTCTACCTAGTTGCCGAGCTGCAGCTCCCAAAGCAGAACGAACCAGAACAACCGGAGCGAGTCTCTATACTCGTAGTAGGCGATAAGCTCACATTCAGAGGTGAGCAAGTTATGCGAACGCACGAAAAAGGCGAAGAAACAATCTACCCACTGGGTGAAAAATTCTCAGTTTCCTACGACGCCGCTCGTCCAAGTGTAGCCGCAAGTGTAGTAATCGAACACGCACTAGCTACGCTCAAAGTACACGGAGAAGAGCGTATGCTCGCTATTCAAAAAATTCAGAAATTCCTCTCGGGGAAATAATTTAACAGGGAGTCCTGGCTCAATCGCCATGACTTCCTTTTTTACACTTTGTCAGACACAGCACGAGTTCTCTTGGCTAAGAATAGGAACGGTAGCGCTAAGAGCTGTGTTCCAGCTGCAAGGGCATATGACGTCGCATACCCCCATACATCTGCAGCGCGGCCCAGTAATGGCTGAAACACTATTCCACCACTGGAGCCAACGAGCGAATCAAAAGACAAGACAGTTGCTCGGTGTTCGCTTGGTATGAGACTATTTAGGTATGACTGCCGTACCGGGCCCATTGCGGCAAATATAAGGCCCCAGGCAAAAACCAAGACGAGCGCCAAATAGAAATTCCCCGTCAGTGTTACAAAAAATAAAATTACAGCTGCAACAATGGTACCTGTGATTAATGCTGTAGTGCGAGACTTGAAAGCTTTGTGTATGCGAGTTGCCAAAAGCCCACCAGCAATCTGAGCTGCTGCAGTGAGCATTGCAACGAGCCCTGCTATGCTGTATGCAGTGGAATTTCCGTACATTTCAAGCAAGTAAGGTTGCAGGGCATAAAAAATGTAAAAACTTACTCCGGTAGCAAACGGTGCAGCCAGCATAACCCAACGGATGCTCGGTTTTTTTATTCCGTTTTCTATTGATCCACGGAGCACTGCTTTTATCTCTTGCAACGGACGAGCTGCGGGCTTTGGTGTGAAGCCTAGGTCTCTCATAAAAAAGAATGCTGTAGCAAAGTTGAGTCCCAAAACTGCAGCGCGTAATATATATGGCACACCCAAGTTTGTCCACTGGGCTATAACTCCACCTGCAAACGACCCGGCAAGCATAGCAACACCCCCGGCTACCTGACCTTTTGCAAACACACTGTCCAACCTGCCTTGAAAACCTGTAGCTTTCAAAGCGTCTACGAGCCACGCTTCCAGCGCACCAGAAAAAAATGTGAACCCAAGTCCAAGTAACACAGAAGCAGCTGCCCACCCCCAAAACGGCCCATGGATTTTCCACATCAGCAAATACAGTAACGTAGAAACGGCTAAGGTTATACAGCCAAGCAAGTACGAAGTTCGTCTGCCCTTAGTATCTGCAATAACTCCTGTTGGGACTTCAAACAAAACTTGCCCTAAGGTAAAAAACGCATTTGCAGCAAACGCCTGGAAATTACTTAAGCCAGCATCAAGAAGAAAAATGGTATTTATGCCCCATATAAATGACGCTGCAAGCGTATTGCCAAAAACCAGATACAAGTAAATATTTTTTACACTGAGATTTCTCATTACTTTTAATATATCAAACTAAATTAATTTCCACTTACTACGTTTGTCCATAATCTCTTCATGACTTCATGGGGAGCTTCCTCATAATACTCCTCTTCCCAGGGTTCTGGATACTCGTCTGTGTATTCGTCATATTCAACTTCCTCGTCTACCCAAAAATCCCGCTCCCAGTCCTCAGTATAATAGTCGTCCGGGTCATATGATGCCGCTTCGTCATCAATATCCGTTTTATACTCGTCTTCCTCTTTGTCATACTCGAAACTGCGGGACTTAGTAGTTTCCACTGGCTCATCCCCCCGTAAATACCGTGAAAGGTCAGCAAGCAACACCACAAAAGAAAACTCAAAATCTCGTTCTATAGAAATATAATGAACAAGCTCGTGCAATATAGTTCCAGGAAATTGACTAGGAAAATGCTCTTCAAACATGGCTTGGGAAACCTCCATTTCGCCAGTTGCCATATTCATAGATGCACCTAAAAATGGATCTTTCACAATCTTTATCAGCTTTGGATCGCTACTCAATTTTTCATACCAGTCTTTAAGCCGGCTCGAGATCCGACCAACACGCCTGCCCAACGTATGTGCTGGTGGCTGGTCATCTAGACAGCGCTTAGTGAGGTCTTCCGCCCAGCTTTCGAGTTTAGGACGGATATTTTCAGCAAATCTCTTTACCTCCTGCACTAGTTCCACAGAATCTTCTTCTCTTACAAACTCCAAGGGCTTCATGTGTCCCTCTACCGTTGGTAAAAGGAGTTTTAAAATACTATAGGCGCTTTCTGAAAGCGAACGGTTGTCTGCAGCAAAATACTCTAAGTAATTTACATACCTATGCTGCTTCTGGTAATCTGATGATTCAGGAGGAGTCTGCCCCAGCTTACGCTGAGCCTCAGAAATAGAGTAAATCGGCGCGTTTCCAAAACGCTTCGCATACGCAGCGTGCCAAATGTCGGTATTTGGTATGCCAAGGTTGGTAAAATAAGCATTCTGGGAAAGGAATTCAAAAAACTCCTTAGCCTTTGGCGTGAGTCGTTCATACTGGTTAAATACCTTGTTCACTACCTGCTCTGCAAACTCCGGAGTTGCGTGCACAAAACCAGTCCAGATGTACTTGTAATACAAGCCTACGTCTATACTTCTCCTCTCCCTGTCTGTAGTAACGTCAGGTACGCTCCAAGCTCCTATAGAAGGTTCAAAGTCAGTAACTCGTATCCCATTTTCATATACCCCTGACAACGTTGGCATAAACCCCACCAGGCCGCTCTTGTACACTGGAATAGTCTTGTCAGACATTTCAGGTATTGCCTGTTCAAAGCCAGTTCGCATAAAACTGGTAAACTCTTCCCATTGAGCAAAAGCGTCTGCGTCAGACACGTCACCATTGAATCGTACTTCCGTGTATGAAACTTCTTCTCCAAGTTCTTCGTTTGTATATTCAACATCAAACTGTAAATACTTGCTTCCCTGCTCAAGACCGTCTAGCACTACATCTTTAGTATACGGACTCGGGTTTGCTTTCCAGCGCCTGCCTTCTTTTCTGTTGTAGGAAGAAAACGCCATGCGAATCCATGGTATTCTCAAAGACGCAACAGATATCAACTTCAGACCTTCGCCATACGCCCCAGGAATCATGGGGTGTAATTTTTCTGTATCACCTAAAATACCTATTCGGTCCGGAGAGAAACCCTTTCCCGTATCATAAAA
Organism: Patescibacteria group bacterium; assembly: GCA_035628335.1. Classification (GTDB taxonomy): domain Bacteria; phylum Patescibacteriota; class Doudnabacteria; order UBA920; family UBA920; genus DASPKA01. The sequence continues at coordinate 7,146 of DASPKA010000140.1, forward strand.
CTTATACCCTAAAACCTTTCTTCTTCCTACAGCCTCACGCGGCACCCATTCATCCGGCAAACCAACAAGACATTTTACCCCTGCGTCACCATTGCGCTTTTCTGCAAGGTTGTTTTGAGCACAATCCAAAAAAATCTTCCTGCCACCCTCTGCGCTTTGAGTAAATGTTTCTTCTCTGTGTTTAAGATTAATACGTGTTTTTATGAAGCGCGGCTCCTCATGGGGCTCTGAGGCATCAAGTTTTTCAATCAGCAGATTTTCAGCCACCAACTGCACCGCCTCCTCCATATTCTTCACTCCTGGGATGGGCAAACGATCTTGAGAAATATTATATAAGTAAGAGCCGTCGAGTAAATACGTCTTCGATGCATGCGTAAAAAAAGTTTTTCCGGGAGCAAATCGGAGCGCGTCAAACGAAATTTCTGAAAGCAAGTAAAACTTGTTTTCAAACTTTACTATTTCCCTCCGCTCGCCAGGAATAGAAATATCGCGGTAACTCGCAGTGGATAAGTCTTCAGACTTTGGCTCAAAAGCGGGCGGTGAATAATTAATTTTTTTAAAATACCTTAGTTGTGCATTTTCGACAAAAAAGCTGTCGCTTAAGAACTTGTCAGCATACTTTTGCATCGTAGGGTGAAAGGACGAGAACATCTCACACACCTCATGTGCGTGCTTGTAATCCTTTGAAGCTTTTAGCAAAAGCTCTTGTTGGGTTCTCAGTAGCTCAAGCTCATCACTGGAAACACCCTCAATGTACTCCTCGCTCTTTCTTCGTGCATGCTTCTCGATGAACTTAAAATTCTCTGGCATGAGGCCGAAAGAGCTAAAGTTAAGCTCTGTTTGAGTCTGGTGCTGCACGAGAGACAAACTGCGCCCTTCTTCCTGCAGCTGCCCAGAAACATCCTTAACTATCTCCTCTACCAGCTCCTCTGCAATTCTTTCAACACTTAAAGCCTCCCCGAATTTTCCTGTACGTGAGACTTGTACAGAAACTGAAACATGACCATGATATTCGTTTGCGAACACGTAGGATTCCGTGCCCTCCGAAAAATCCAGTGTGCATTTCTGCGAAAGCCCAGGAAAATAGGCATGAAAAAACGTGCGGACATTTTGCTTTACGTCACGCAAGAAATCATTCTCTTTTCTTTCCCATATATCTTTTACTCCTAAGTCTTTCTTACATTCCGCTTCAGAAAAAACCCTAAGCTCGGGGTGCAAGCTTCTGACTTTCTCAGCAAGAGAATACACAACAAAATTAGTTACCTCAACCCTATATCCATTACTTTCGGCAATTCGTATTAACTTCTCTTGTGCTTTTTTCCGAGATGGTTCCCGTGCTCGTATAAGCAGTAAGGTTTTTTCAGCTGGATGAAATTGATGTGTTTCCACAAATGCTTCTAATGCCTCGTTGTTCTCACCCTCGCTGAGTACTTCATATAAAGCAGAGAATTCCAGCAACTGATTTCCATTAGAATTCTCAAGCATCGGAAGTAGTTTGTTAAACAACGATTTATCTCTACACACGTGCCAAAACTGAGCTATGTACTTCCCCTCGCCCTCCTTTAGCTGATTGCGATCAACAGTGACATTAGATTTGTCCAGAATATTATACGAAAACGCTGAGTTTATCTTGAGAAGGAACAGGTCTTGAAGGTATATCATATCTGAACGCTCTGGATTTACACCTATGGGCACAACAGCCGAGTAAACATACTTTTCTGGGTCTGGTACTAATGCAGGCTTACCATCCAAAGGAACATTTAAAAATTCTCTAATAAGCTCTTCTTTGGAACTTGCATCCATTTCTCTTAAGTTAACTTGTATGGAAGACCCACTTGAGGTACCAAGCTCTCCTTCAGGTACATCCACTTTAAAACCTTTGACACCTATAGTTTTGTTTTTTGTGTTATATAAAAAATGAGACCATACACGACTTCGTCGCTCACCTTTTTTTGATGTGTAGTTTAAGTTGGAGTTTCGAGTAAGTTTGGCGTTTAGCTGCTGCAATCGCAATCCTGAAAGCTTTCCCCCTTCTCCAATTTTGCCTCGCAAATGTTTTTTACCAGCCTTTGTTGAGTGAAAGTCGGTCGCCAACTCCGAATCATACCCCTTACCTGAGTCACTCAATCGCAACTCCAAAACATCTGCGAAATCTACAGAAAAGCTACGCCCATTCACATTGCTGAATTTTTTTAAAAAATCCTGCTCTGTGATCCAAGCTCGACCGCCAGTATTTTTATCACGCACGAAAAGTTCAAGCACGGGGGGTTCTTCGCGGATTTCTTTCAGCTCTTGTCGCACGAGCGCAAAGTCTATTTCTTCACCTTTTTGCCACCCGCTTCTCATAGGCAAACCGCGCGATGCGGCTTGTAGTGTTTCTTGGTAGGTAATAACATCTGCTTCCGAAAAAGTATGACTATAATTATGCCAGTAATATAACTTATACCCAAACTCACCTAGTGCTTCTAACCTTGCTGCGCGTTGGTCTTTGGTAAGAGTTTTCAATTCATTTTCAAAAGCCTCCATGTTAACAAGTTCGAACAGGAGTTTCTCATAGTACACTTCGGTGGCCGCGTCCATGCTGTTTTGCCTAAGGTCTCGTACAGTTGATTTAAGTGGCCAGGATTTCTCTCCATACTCAGGAGTTGTCAGTGTGTCTGTATCAATTACCTCAGCCTTTCGCTCTGGGTCCGAGGGGTGAATAACAATTGTACCTGGGATGTAACCTTTTTCGCCCATACATAAATTCTATCAGAAAATAAAGGTGATATCGTAAATGAATTAATATACTTTCATATGATACTCATATTTTTCATTTAGCATGGGGATATATTAATATTCCTACGCTTACAGCGTAAGAAGGAAGGATTAGATATGCGTAGAACAATTTATAGAATTTCCGCGGGACTCTGCACTTTAGCTCTCGTGGGTTTGCTTATGCCCATACCAAAAGCATATGCAGGTATAGGTATAGGCGTAGCACCGGACTTTCCGGCAACGGTGAGTGCTGGCTCAACTAACGTCCCTGCCGGGTTAGATATTACAAACACCTCAACCCCTGACATTGGACCTATAACTTTAGATACAATTTTTCTTACTCCACAATGTGGAGACTCCTCGGTGCCTTGTACGAGCCCAGACCCTGGTGTATTTTCCGTCCATACTTCGGGAACAGGCTCAGGAGCCTGTAGTGGTATAACCTTTACCATTACCACTGTCGATCCTGCAACCGGACGTGTGAGCCTTACACCTTCAAGCGTGATCACCCTCGCGCTGGGAGCAACATGCAGAATTAATTTCTTAATTGATGTGCTTAAGCTTCCAACGGTCGATGCCTCTGCAGCAGCAGGAATACAAACCGTACAAAGCGGCGAGGTAACTTCTCATGACAGCCTTGGTTTACCAGGGACCGGTACCGGAACTGACACGGTAACAGTAATTCAAGCCCAGTCTACTATAGTAACCACCCCGTCTGCTGGAGGTCCGGTGGGAAGCACCATCTCAGACTCAGCAACAGTTACCGGACTAAACCCAACCGGAACAGTTACATTTGCACTCTTTGCGCCAGGGGATGTAAGTTGCGCGAATCCTGTTGCAATTTCTCACAACGCGCTCGTAGGTGGGGTAGCTTTAAGCGACTTCTTTACCGCAACACAAGTTGGGACGTATAACTTTACAGCAGTATACGGCGGTGATGCGAACAATCTCCCAGCCGTGTCCGGTTGTGGAGCGGAAACCGTAGTTATCGGCCCTGCATCTCCGACATTAAGCACTATTACTTCTGTTGGCACGGCCACGGTTGGTGCAGTAGTGTTTGACACGGCCATACTCAGCGGAGCATTTAACCCTACTGGAACTATAACCTTCTTACTCTTTGCCCCAAGCGACCCAACATGTACATCTCCCATCTTCACTTCTAGTGTTCCTGTTGCAGGAAATGGCAGCTACACCTCCGGAACAACCACACTGAGCCAGATTGGAACTTACAATTTCCTTGCAGTGTATAGTGGAGATTCAAAAAATGCCTCAATTAGCACAAACTGCGGTGAGGAGCCCATTACCGTTTCAGAACGACCTGTTTCTCACACACGACCCTGCATCGCTGTTAAGTTCTACAGCCCTCGCAGGCTATACCTTAACCCTCCAACTATTGTTAGCAAAGACGCCATCTTCATAGGAGGGATAAATTTCAATACACCGGTCGCTCCTTCGAGTAAGCATGTAAAAATGGCACTTAATAATAGCAAAGGCCTCCTTGGTGCCCTAAACCAGCAGTTCGTAGCATTCCAGCTTGGCATCTCTATTGGCTCGGGTGGACTGTCTTCTCCTACTACA
>DASPKA010000141.1:0-29732 GCA_035628335.1 Patescibacteria group bacterium
TTAATAAACAAAATCTCTGGAGAACGTCATGCAATCACATCTCCAGTTGCAGGTACCACACGTGACCGCCAGTACGTGGATGTTTCTTGGAATGGCAAAGAATTTACGCTGGTAGACACCGCGGGTTTAATTTTCGCAAACGCTGAGCTTGAACAAAATGTTAAGAAACAAATAGACGTAGCCAAGGGCGAGGCAGATATCTTAGTCTTCGTGGCAGACAGCAAAGCTGACCCTGCGACAATCTCCCGTGAAGTGCTGGTGTACTTTAGGAAAAGTAAAAAGCCTGTGATCCTAGCAATAAACAAAGTGGACGCTCCTAACAAAGTTGAGGCTATGTTAGCTGAGTTTGCGCATCTTGGCATTAAGCCAAGTTTTGCGGTTTCAGCAGTTACCGGCAGAGGCCTTGGAGACTTACTGGACGCAATCGCTTCAAAGATTGAAGAACTTGGCCTGAAGGGTGAAAAAGATCCAGACACGGGGATTAAGGTAGCTATCGTAGGCAAGCCAAACGTAGGTAAAAGCACGCTCTTTAACAAAATCCTGGGCCAGGAACGTTCTGTTGTCTCTTCCATCCCTGGAACTACCAGAAACCCAGTGGACAGCTACGTGGCAATAGACGGTACTGAGTATGTTTTCATAGACACTGCGGGACTAAAAAAGAAAACACATAACCAAGAACTGCCGGACATTTACTCTGGCTTCCACGCCTTCAAGTCAATCCGCCGCAGTGACGTGTGTATTTTTGTGCTGGACAGTGTTGAGGAGATCTCAAAGCAAGACCAACAGATAGCCGCGGAAATTGCTGAACAAAACAAAGGCGTGATTATAGTCGCTAACAAGGTTGACGCTTATGCGCCAGATGAATACAAACCAGCGAGCGAAGCACAGTTAGCCGGAGAACGCAATGCACCCAGGGCCAAATCCTACAAAACCGATAAGAAAAAACAGAGTATGCAGGACCAGCTGAAAGACTTTATTTCTTCCCACTTTCAGTTCTTGTGGATGAGCCCAGTATTCCTGATCTCCGCGCAGTCTGACACAGATTTTTCTGAAATCTTAAACGCGGTAAAGTCAATCTATGCCGCCAGAGAAAAGACCGTTTCACCTGAAGAGCTGAAAAAGCTTTTGGACCACACGATGAAAGTTAACCCGCCCAAGCTCATCCGTGATCAACGGGCACCAAAAGTCTTTTCATTAAACCAAATTGGCACTAAGCCTCCGGAGTTTGAACTAGTAGTAAACTACTCCGCTGCAATCTCCCAGCAATTTAGAAAAGCTGTCCAGAACGGTATCATCCGCGACCTTGGCTTTTGGGGCACACCAGTTGTGCTTAAAATGAACAGTAAAGATAAAAAATAATTTTCCTTGATAATCTTGACTAAGTGTAGTAAGCTTGTAGCACAAACCCCTGAACACAGGAAAGGAGAATGCTATGAAACTTACCGAAGCTCAAACTGGAGGCATATACTGGGCATTAGGGTCCGATGTCAGCAACTTGAATTATGCTTGCAACGTTGAGGTTCATACCCAACCTCAAAGAGACCCGAAAATGGTGGTTATTCAAGTCGAAGAACGCACAGACAAAGAGGTAAAGGTTCGTCACACGAAAAATCACCGCAAGTCCTTCAGTATGAAGTAGCTGAAAACACCCGAAAATATTCGCAACTAGTGGATATTTTCGGGTGTTTTGTATAGAGTATACTTATATATATGAAACTCATTATAGCCTTAGGCAACCCTGGAAGAGAATACGAAAAAACCCGCCACAATGCAGGCTGGTTGGCTTTAGACTTTTTTTTACAAGACAAACCTGGCATAACCTGCGAATCAAAGTTTAAGACACAAATTTGCGAACTGAATATAAGAGGAGTTAAAACCTTTTTCGTTAAACCTCAAACTTTTATGAACCTGTCTGGACAAGCGGTTGCTGAAATTGTAAGCTTTTACAAACTCAGTCCAGAAACAGATATCCTCGTGATACATGACGAAATAGATCTCCCTTTGGGAGAAGTCAGGCTCTCCAAGGACCGTTCAAGCGCTGGACACAATGGCGTACAGAGTCTCTACGACTACCTGGGCACAAAAAACTTCTCTCGGATACGCATAGGCATAGAAGCTCGAACCGATAAGAAAATCCCACCCACCGTAGACTACGTGCTTCACCGCTTTACAAACGAAGAACTAACTACTCTTTCCAATTCCACTTTCCCAACCATAGCAAAAGAAATCGAAAGATTTCTTGAGACCTAACCTATCACACACTAGGAGGCATACGTGTCAAACGGAGAAATAGCTGAAATCTTACGTCTTAACCCCGATCTGCGATATACCAGAAACCCTTCCCAAGCATCTTACCCATGCGGAGGAGAACGGCACGGAGGTTACACGCAGTTCATCCCCCACAATTTCCCTCTGTGGTTTTGGGTCAATCGACCTGGAAACTTCTGCTCCGTGACCTGCGCCGGCGCCGGCTGCCGCGTAGTCGTCGTTTACGTCGCAAACGCAGCATAGTTTCTTATCCCAACAAACTAAAAAGCCCCCAGAATCCTATAAAGAACTGCGGGCTTTTTTCTTTTTTATAATTTTCCGGAAACCTAACCACCCACGGAGTGCATATCTTGGTTCAGGTTGGTCGTTTTTCTGAGCACGGCGCGGAGGCGTATGCTTCATACGGTGGAGCGACGCGCGGAAGAAAAACGTGCAACATGGGCCAAGAGATGCGCTCCCCCGGCCAGCGTACTAAACCAAAAAAATTTGTTCAACACCCTACCTGCAAGTGTAGGCTCAAGTGCATTCGCGCCTGAACCTATCTTAATGGCTATTATCAGTAAGTAGGAGGGATTCTCACTGAATTCACCACTTGCAAATAGGGTACTGAACAAATTATACTCAAGAGTAGAGTAGCTTCCGTGAGTGACGGAATTCACTTCCGTCGCTTGCGGGAGCGTACTCACTGCGTAACTAACGTATAAACTATATTATATTTTTTTCATTATTTTGTCAAAAGAAACTATCAAACAAAAAATATCTCCTATAAAAGCGCAAGAAAAAGCGCTTTTTTCCTTTCCTTATATACACGAACTTTCTTTACAAGACCCTGATTTTCCAAAATTACTGCAAGAAATACCTAATCCACCTGTAAAACTATATTATAGGGGAAACATATCTATTTTAAATGACAAAAATTTACTTTCTGTAGTTGGCAGCAGAAAGATGACAGCTTATGGAAAAGCAGCATGCCGCAGCCTGCTCACAATACCTTGCCAACAAGGTATCCGGCTGGTTTCTGGTATGGCGCTGGGCATAGACGGCGAGGTTCACTCGATTGCTATTGAGAACAAGCAGCCCACTGTTGCAGTGCTTGCAAATGGACTCGACGACCAGAGCCTGCACCCTAAAACACACTTTGCACTATCTCGAAAAATCTTAGAGTATGGTGGTTGCTTGATCTCTGAGTATTCCCCCGGAACTCCAGCACTTAAACATAACTTTTATGAGCGAAACCGAATCATTTCCGGTCTCTCTCGTGCAACGCTGCTGGTGGAAGCGCAAACACGGTCTGGAACTATGATCACCGCACGGTATGCTCTAGAACAAAACCGAGACGTACTCGCTGTTCCTGGGCGTATAACAGACAGTTACTCAAGTGGCACGAACCAGCTTATTTCGCAAGGTGCTACGCCTATTACCAACCATATACAGCTCATGGAGTACTTCAATCTAGCAGCCAAACCTCCTATGCAGCTTAGTCTTGACCTCAGTGGGAATGAACGCACTATTTTAGATATACTTACCATACGTCCCCTTACCGCGGACGGGATTGCTGAAACAAGCGCACTCCCCGCGCACATTACCCTAAGCACTCTTACTTCACTGGAACTCAAAGGCTTCCTGGAGCAGAGTAAAGGATACTACATAATATGCCGGAATTAAACGTTAGAGACAATACAGAGCAGATACATAGGAATAATCTGAAACCAATAGTCTTAGGAGGTATTATTCTCTTGTTCGGACTCTTCGCTGGGCTAGGTATTAGCCGTTTTCTTAATAATAAGGAGGTCACGCCACAAAACCACTCCATAGTAATACCAAATGGAACCACAACCCCACAAGGGATCACAGGGGATGCTGGGCTTCAAAGCGAGCTGCAAAAAATGTATGTGAAGGCTCAGGATCTCGCGAATGGCGGTAAAAATAATGACCCTCAAACCAAGCAAACAATTACCTTTCTTGCAGTAGGAGACATTTCTCTCTCCCGCAATGTGGCGCAGCAAATAAAAAACTCTGGTAATACTTTTGCGCCATTCGAAAAAATGAAAGACATTCTTGCAAGTACTGACTTTAATTTTGGCAACCTGGAAACCCCATTTTCCAATTCAAATGCTTTTTCTCCTTCCAACACCTTAGTCTTTAACGCCCCGAAGAAGAATGTTGAAGGTTTGAAAGCGGCCAACTTCCAAATAGTTAGTCTTGCAAACAACCACTCACTCGACCAAGGCTCTACTGGTGCAGAAATTACCCGCACCTGGTTAAGCCAAAACAATATTCTGCATATGGGTACTGGTAAAAACCTCGACGAGGCATATGCTCCCAAAATAATTGACATAAAAGGCTTCAAAATAGCGTTTATAGCTGCTTCATACTCTTCCATTAATGACTCAGGAGCTGTAAAAAATAACATAGTCGCGCGCATTGACGACACAGTACGGCTAAAAAAATCCGTGACAGGAGCAAAAAAGACAGCTGACGTTGTGGTTGTGAGCATGCATGCAGGAACTGAGTACGTACGTGAACCAAATGAATTACAAAAAAATTTCGCCCACTCAGCAATTGACTCTGGCGCTGACATAGTAATAGGCCACCACCCTCATTGGGTTCAGACCATTGAAAACTATAACGGTAAATATATTTTTTACTCATTAGGTAATTTTGTCTTTGACCAAGACTGGTCACAGGATACGAAAGAAGGGTTGGTGCTTAAAATTTCAATAGAGGGTAAGAAGCCAAGTTCACAAACCGCACCCCCTCCCCCTAACGAACCTCAAACAGGTAAAAAAACAGTAACATTGGACGATTTGCAAAGCACTCGATCCCTGGACGCTGCCCCAAAAATCACCCAAATTGAGCTTATTCCCACTATAATAGAACGAAACTTTCGGCCAAGACCAGCAACCGAAACCGAAGGCCAAACCATCTTGAATAAAATCGGTCAAAAAGATAAGATATTGAAGCAATAATCGCAAGCATTCCGGTGTATTATCGGAATGCTTTTTACTATCAAAGGAGAACAAGGAGAACAAATGGAACAATTTATTGGCATCGTGAATGAATTGCCTTTCGCGATAAAATTGCTTCTGTTCACTATCTTCGCCTTTTTTGTGTTCAAGCTTCTCTTTGGGAGCAAGAAACCAAAGCAACCACCGCTGCAAAAAGAATTTTTCGAAGCGTGTCCGAATTGCGGTGGGCAAACGAAAATAGCGAGTGGAAAACGACTACGGTGTGCAGACTGTGGATATAGCCAAGGAGATAAGCTGAGGTGCGAAATCCTCAACTTCCCAACAACGAGCCCAGACGACTTCGCCGAAGATAGCAAACCCTTCTGTGCGGCCTGTAGGAAGCAAGTAGTGTTTGGTAGGCCACACCGGGCATGTATAGCACATGGTGTGATCTTGCACGACACAGAGCAGTGTGCAACTGCTCACGCAGAGAAGGTCAAATAATCTTTCGTAACGTGAACCAGAAATTCCTGGTTCACGTTTTCATTTGACAAATAATTTTTTTTGCGACAAAATCACTTCTGTCGCCTCATCGGCGACCCGCCGAAGAGGCGGGTATCCAAAATATTTGTTAAATTTTTTTTTGTCGTTTATACTTGATTCATATTGGTATGCCAAAATCTTTAATAATAGTAGAAAGTCCAACAAAGGCAAAGACTATTACGCGCTTCCTCGCAGGTAAATATAATGTGGAAGCGTCTTTTGGTCATGTGCGCGACTTGCCTAAAAACAAACTTGGAGTTGATGTAAAACACAACTTTAAACCAACCTACACTATTCCAGTCAAAGCCAAGGAGACAATTGAAAAATTACAAAAACTTGCAGATTCTGCGCCAGAAATAATCCTCGCTACTGATGAAGACCGTGAAGGCGAGGCTATTTCATGGCATTTAGTAGAAGCTTTAGGACTGGATAAGAAAAAAACCAAGCGCATTGTTTTTCATGAAATCACTAAAAATGCTATAGACCATGCGCTCTCAAACCCAAGAAGCTTAGACCTTAAGCTCGTAGACGCACAACAGGCACGAAGAATTTTAGACCGCCTAGTTGGTTATGAACTTTCACCGTTCCTATGGCGAAAAATTCGTTATGGGCTCTCAGCTGGGCGCGTACAAAGTGTTGCTGTGCGCTTGATAGTCGAACGAGAACGTGAAATACAGAAATTCGTACCAGATGAGTACTGGTCTTTGCTTGGACTCTTCCAAAAAACTTCAACCAAGCATGAATTCAATGCAAAACTAGTTTCCTTTGACGGCACAGCTGTAGGAAAGATGGATATACACAATGAAGCTGAGGCAAAAAAAATCTCTGCTAACGTCAAAGGTATGGACTATGAAGTAGGCAGCGTTACGAAAAGAGAGGTAAAGCGCAACCCCTCTCCTCCTTTTATTACTTCCACACTCCAACAAGAGGCAGCTCGTAAGCTCGGGTTCTCTGCCAAACAGACTATGGTGGTTGCACAACAGCTTTATGAAGGCATAAAGGTAGGCGACGAGGGAGAAGTGGGTCTAATCACCTACATGAGAACTGACAGCGTAAACCTAGCCCAGTCAGCTCTAGAAGAAACAAAACAAGTAATACTGAAAGAGTTTGGAAAGGAGTATACACTAGATGAACCTCGTATATTTACCTCTCGCTCTAAAGGAGCACAAGAAGCCCATGAAGCTATTCGTCCCACAGCTTTGCTACGTACACCCATGGAGATAGGACAATTCTTAGACAAAGGCCAGTTTAAGCTGTATGACTTAATTTGGAAACGTACCATAGCTTGCCAAATGCAGCACGCGGTGATGGACCAAACTACAGTGTTAGTAGATGGGTCGGGAGACAAGAAGAAAGCCCAGTTTAAGGCAACCGGCTCAGTAATTAAGTTTGACGGTTTTATTCGCGCATACACTGAAGGAAAGGACGAGTCTGACGAAGAAGACACTGAAGGCATACTTCCGGACCTGAATGAAGGAGATACAGTAAAGCTCAAGGACCTTTCTGAAGAACAGCATTTTACAGAACCCCCTGCCCGCTACACAGATGCCTCGCTCGTTAAAGCTTTAGAAGCAAACGGTATAGGCCGCCCGTCTACATACGCGCCTACACTCACAACTATTCAAGACCGTGGGTATGTAGAAAAAGAAGAGAAAAAATATAAACCAACCGAAATAGGCTACCTAGTAAATGACATGCTGGTAGAAAATTTCCCAGAAATTGTAGATGTAGGCTTTACAGCGAAAATTGAAGAAAGTTTTGACGAAATAGCAGAAGGTAACCAAGAGTGGGAACCAGTCATTTCTGATTTCTATAAGCCGTTTAAAGAGCACCTCAAAGAAAAAGAAGAACAGGTAGAGAAGCAGGTTGAAGTCTCTACTACACCCTGCCCGCACTGCGGGAAGATGATGCTTGTAAAGTTTGGACGCAACGGTAAATTCCTTGCGTGCCCAGAGCCTGGAACCAAAATAACCCAGCCAATGCCAGAAGAACAGGCGCAGATTGACGCATTGAAAGAAAAAACCAAGGAAGAGAAGTGTTCTATTTGCGGCTCGGCCATGGATATAAAGCGTGGCAGGTTTGGTTTTTTTCTTGGCTGCTCCCGTTACCCTGAATGCAAAGGCATCTCAAAAATCTGGAACAAAATTGGATTTAAATGCCCGAACTGCAAGACTGGGGACATTGCTGAGAAGAAGGGTCGCGGCAGAGGCAAACCTTTCTGGGCCTGCACCCGCTTCCCTGACTGTAACTTCATAATAAACACAAAACCAAACACTGAAGCAGAGCTCATGGAGCTTTACGAAAAATGGAAAGAAGGACCAAAAGACGGCGAGAAAAAAACAAAAAGAAAGTCGACCCCTCGGGCGTCCCGCCAAATCGGCGGGAAAAAATCCGCTGAATAGCGGATTTTTTTAATCTTTTTTACTGCTTCAAAACATGATATTAACTATAATTCATTTTGTCTTCATTAATGAATACGTACTATAATAGAGTGTAGCTCCCCCAACTTACGGGGTTTACTGTAAACCCGAAACACAAACAATTGTAAAAGGAGTCAGTATGAATCAACCAAGAAGGACTTTCCTTCAAACGGCTGCCGCATCCCCACTACTTACACTAGTAGGTTCTGCGCGCGGCTTAGATATGCAAGCGCAAGTACTTACCCGTGAGGCATGGCTGACCGCGTTTTTGCTCTCACATAGCTGGGCGTGGAACCCAGACGTACCCGGTAACCATGACCATGGTTACCAAGGCACCCTTCCTTTTGAGCTAGTGGGCACTACGGGCAACATTCAGGTTTCCCGTACGCTCATCGCCCAAGAACCCATTATCGTAGGTGGGTTCCCCCGAGTTGAAAACCGGCTGACGCTGGACAGGACTGCAGTGGCCCAAATTTTCAATCAAAGAAATGGGATTGTCAACAGAACTGGCCGTGCAATAGTTGCGACAGGTCCAGAAAGCCCAGGCCAGGCGACCGGCAATGAGGCGATCTTCAGAACGTTCTGCGCCCGCATTCCAGCGTGGGACTTGAATTTTGGCATTGGTGCTAGCCGAGGACATGATCAGTGCATTGACGGCATTCACGTTAAAGGGAATGCGGTTGAAATTGCACTGTTCTTCCCGAGAGGCGTCATGAATCCAACAGAGGACGTGACCGTGCCCTTGGCCCGTTTGAGAATGGAGGTAGACAACGTGGCTCTGGTAGAGCACCTCCACCCAAGCGCAACGCTCCACCAAAATGACCGCTTTGCCGCAACAAACGCGTTCCGCCAGGGTGATCGGATCACGTTTGACCCGTTGGGCTTTCCGGGTCAGTTCCCCACGTATTATGTGAGCGGGCTACTCACGCTTGCCATAAACGCAAGCTCCCCGCTCAGTATGACGCCTGCATTCGTACAGGTGACCGTAAGCAAAGGTCAACACGCCGGCAATACCTACTTTTTCTTCGACTCTGTGCTTGGCATGCTCACCAACCAGGCCGGGGAAAATCACGGTGTCGAGGAACGCGGTTTCTTCTCAAGGACATACAGTCGCTTTTTCTCCGGAGGAGTTATCTACTCCTAACGGATATAAATTCTCACTTTATCGCATTTGCGATAAAGTGAGAATATTTATAGATCAAGATTACGTTGTGTCTGAAGGTTATAAAGACGTGAGTACTCCCCATCAAGACCTAAAAGTTCTTCGTGTGTACCCCTCTCTACCACTTTACCATTCTGAAGTAGGAGTATTTCATCCGCGTTGACCACTGTGGCAAACCTATGCGCAACAGTTACTGTAGTAATACCGGCGCTTACTTCTTCTATGCTTTGCTTTATTTCTTGTTCAGTTTTCGAATCCAGGGCGCTGGTAGCTTCATCAAAGACCAAGATGCTTGGTTTTTTTATTATACTTCGGGCAATAGCAATACGCTGCTTTTCTCCACCGGAAACCTGTAATCCTCGCTCGCCAACCTTTGACTGTAGGCCGTTGGCTAATTTACCCAAAAACCCACCGAGCTGCGCCCGAGATGCTGCCTCTGTTATTTCAGATTCGCTTGTAGAAAAACTTCCATATGCGATATTTTCAGCGACTGTCGCGTTAAAGAGCAAATTATCTTGCAGTACGAGGCCTATCCGTTTTCGCAGCTCATATATATCATAGTCTCGAATATCAACATTATCTATGAGAATTTGCCCTGAATCCGGCTCATAGAAACGCAGGAGCAGCTTTACCACCGTAGACTTACCGCTACCCGTGCCGCCTACGAGTGCAAGGTTTTTACCAGGTTCGACAACAAATGACACATTCTGCAAAATTTTCCGTTCAGGCCAATATGAAAAACTTACATTCTTAAACTCTATTTTACCCCGCAAACGCTCAGCAGTATTACCATTTTCCTTATTCACAATTCCAAGCTTTTCACGCAGCAAGTCTGTAAGTCTCTCTACCGCTGCCCTACCTTCATTTACTTTGGTATAAATGCCGCCTAACTCATATAATGGCTGGTAGACATAAAACGAGTAAAAATTAAACAGGATGACATCTCCAAAAGAAATTTCTCCATTATACGCAAGTACTGCACCGTACCACAACAGTACAACCCTGGCTAAATTAATTACCGTTCCCTGAGCAAAGCCTAACGCCTGGTTAGCTACAGTCTTTTTCTTTAAACGCTTATGCTGCAGCATGTTGTCATGCTGCAAGTTATCCTGTTCGCGTTTCTCTGCTGCAAAAGCCTTCACGACCTCTACATGATTAAGCGCCTCGAGCGAATTACCATAGAGCTGCTCGTTAATTTCGTTTATCTCAACTTGAGCTTTCTTTATACGTTTAGTAAAAATGTACGTTACCAGGAAAAACAGAGGTACAAACCCAAACAGTGGAATTCCTATCTTGGGGCTACGTACCAAGACATACACCAAAACGGCAGTAATAGTAAATGCGTTTTGAAAAATCTTGTCAAAGAAAACCGTAAAGAGACCGGTAATGTCATCGCGAGCCTTACTTATCTTCCGAAAAGTTTCTCCTGTCTTAAATTTACTATGAAAAGCCATTGGCAATGCCAAGGTGTGCGCAAAAGACTTTTCAAACACACGGTAGCCAAGGCGGTCAGAAACAGTTTCCACAAAGTACATCTGTAAATTCTTAAACGTACGAGCTCCAAATGCTACTACTATCCAGAGCAATACAAGACGCATTAAACTTTGGTAGAACTCACTGCTTGAAGGAAACGCTCCTGGGTCTCGCAAATACTCGTCAATAATCTTTGCAAAAAATACCGGTTCAATGAGTGAGAGCAACTGGCTTGCAATGACAAAAAGGAAAATCAAAATGATTTTCCTTTTTTCCTGCCCAAGGTATGGTTTTATGAATCTGTAAAATTTTGTCATACCTCTATCTCCAGGTAACATGACTCGCAGAGCCAGTGGAGCTTAGCAGCACTCCAGTAAAACACTTTGCGTTCGTCATAGTGGCTGCAACAATGCCACCAGTCCAACCATTCACGGGTCCGTGCCAATCGTTCTACCAGTTCTTCAAACATGCTCTTACCTACTATAGTGGTGACTATAAGGTACACTTTTCCTAGAAAATTTTCCAGCGTGGCTTCTTATCCTGTGCCGCTTCTGGCTGCTTGTGTTTGGTTTGACCTGCTACATTTTGTTTAATTGCATCTATTTCATTAATGATGTGCTTTAGGGTTAACTCTATATTTTCGAGTGTTTTTTGTTGTGTGCTAGACATGGTTACTTCATCATCCTCATTCATTTCCACAACTTCTTTTGAAATCTTGTCCATATCTTGTCCCAAGTCTTCGACGTCTTCCTGAATTTCGTCTACATTTTTCTCCAAACCCTCTACGTCTTCTGCAATTTCTTCAACGTCCTCACTAATCTCTTCAATGTCTTCTTGCACGTCCTGCAAGCTTTGTGCCTGGCGGTTAACACTCATTTGAATGAGCAAAGCTAAATAGATAGCTTCAAGTGAAACAACCGTTGTGAGAATTAAGTTGATCTCATCAAATCCTAATCCGTAGAAATACAAGGAGTATATGCCAAGAAAGGCAACTGTATGAACACAAATAGAAAATGGAGTACCTACCCAATTGGTAATTTTCTCTGAAGTAGTGGGTTTAGGCTTAAGATTCTTAGTCATAAAAAAACACAGGTGCTCTGTTATAGACTAATCATATACTTCCTTATGCAATATGTAAACCCAAAAAAGCTAAGTTATCCACCGTGGAATGTAAAGTGTACTTGACATTATTTATATGACGAGTATTATTAAGATATTAGTAACATACTATGTCTATGATTGAGATACTACTTTCATTTGTTGCGGGTGTCCTAACTATTTTGGCACCTTGTATTATACTACCCCTTCCTATTATTTTCGGCAGTTCCATAGGCCAGAGCCATAAACTCCGGCCAGTAATGATTGCGCTCGGGTTTACCGCAACCTTTACTTTACTTACAGTTTTTTTGTTTTACCTAACCCAGGCTTTTGGTTTTAGTGACGAACATAAGCGGTTGATAGGAGTAATACTTCTTGCCCTGTTCGGCCTTGTGCTCATTTTCCCTTCAGGCTTTGAAAAATTTGCAGGTAGGTTTACTGGCTTATTTACTAAGGCAAGTGCAATAGCCTCCGGCTCAGGCCAAGGGCTCTGGGGTGGTTTGGTAACTGGGGTAATAATTGGCCTTGTCTGGGCACCCTGTGCCGGTCCGCTTATTGCTCCAGTACTTGCACTTATATTGCAACAAAAAGAACTCGACACAGCATTCCTCCGTATGTTTGCATTTGCTTTGGGGGCTGGCATACCTATGATGCTCATAGCATATGGGGGGCAGGCCTTAACTACTAAAATTAAAGGATTAGCCCGCTACTCAAGCACGCTCCAGGCAATTTTTGGAGGCATACTAATTGTGCTTGCTGCAAGTATATATTTCCAATATGACACCGTATTGCAAGCAAAACTTGTTGAGAACTTCTCCCTGGGTTCCCTGGAGCAAAAAGTGAATTCATATTTTGATAAACAGACCGCGCCATCCGCACCAGAAAATACAGAAATCATTCCGGACACGCAAACTATACCCCAAATGCTCAATATCAAAGTTCCCTGGATACAGCCTGTACCAGCACCTGAGTTCACTGGCATTACCAACTGGCTCAATTTACCTGAAGGAAAAAATACCCTAACTCTAGGAGAGCTTCGCGGAAAAGTAATTCTTATAGATTTCTGGACCTACTCTTGCATTAACTGTATCCGCACCCTTCCCTACATTACTAAATGGTATGACACCTATGGCAAAGATGGGTTTGTGGTTATTGGAGTACATACTCCAGAGTTTGCGTTTGAAAAAGAAACAGACAACGTATTGACAGCCCTCAATCGCCACGGTATTCGCTACCCCGTTGCACAAGATAATAACTTTGGCACCTGGAACGCTTATTCCAACCGGTACTGGCCTGCACATTACTTGCTGGACAAGGAAGGAAATGTTGTTTACACTCACTTCGGTGAAGGAAAGTATGAGGTAACAGAGAGCGCCATTCAGCAACTCCTTCAAAAACCTGGTCCAAAAGTTTCTGTAAAAACAGAAACCACAGAAGCGCAAACGCCAGAAATGTACTTTGGAACAGCTCGAAATGCCGAAACCTTTGATAATCGAGGTAAGGTAAGCGAAACAGAGTACGAAGCTCCCCGTACGGATGACTGGCCAGCCCATAACCATTTTGGTGTAAGAGGTAAATGGCAGTTTAGTTCCGAAAAAACTACAAGTCTGGAATCAGGTGTCATTTTCTTAAAATTCAATGCGAAAAAGGTATTCATGGTAGCTGCAAGTAAAAAACCGCAAGTAATAAAAGTGCATTTCCAAAATACAGGAGCAGTGCGAGAAGTAACAGTTTCAGCTTCCCAACTCTATGAACTCCTCAGTCTACCTGAAAGGGAACGTGGAATGATATGGATAGAAATTCCAAAAGCAGGATTTGAGGCCTACACATTTACGTTTGGCTAAAGAATATGACTATAGAAAATTCTATTAAAGAAATACGTATGGACAAGGGACTTACGCAAGAAGAGCTTGCGGAAGTTCTTGGTGTTTCTCGGCAGACTATTATTGCAATGGAAAAAGGAAGCTATGTACCTTCCCTGCTGTTAGCTATGCAAGTAGCCAGATTTTTTAAATTACATATTGAAAATATCTTTTCATTAAAAAAATAGCCACAGTTCCGTGACGGCCGTCACTGAATAGTGCAGTTAATATGAGAATAATTATTTACTATCTTTTATTGTTGGTATTACTTGGACTCATTGGCGGGTATACTGCTTCTGCGGTGCATGACCCTATGAGCATGACACAAATTGTGTCTATTGTTGGGGTTTTAGCGCTTTACTCTGTAGGTATCTCTCTGGTTGGTGAAATAAAGTCAGGAGACGAACGTGACATGGCACACCGCTTTACTGCCTCTCGTCACGCGTTTATTGCTGGTGTCGCTACGCTCTCCTTAGGCCTACTCTACGACCTCATACAAAACCACCAGCTCAACAACTGGCTTCTTGCTGTGCTCATAGTCATGAACCTGACAAAAATAGTCTCACTCATATGGCAGGATTATAAAAAGTAGAATATAACAGAAAACAGACCAGCGTCCCGATGAACACTAGTCTGTTTTGATTTTAATGAGGCACTCTCTTTGGGTTAACGCCCTTGCAACTTTCTTCACACTGACAGTAACAACAGCAATAGAGAAAATCCTTGGGGCAGTAGTCTTGGTCATCAACTGCAGTCTCGTGATTCGGACTAGTTGAGCCACAACAAGCACATGGTCTTAAAAATTTCAAGCTTATCTCCTTCCTTAGTCTTGTTGAGCCCTTGGCTTCTGGTCCTTTGACCAAAGCCAGTGGGCGGAAATAGCTGCTCCTGTCATCACCAAAACAATTTGCGCAAAAAATTTCCAGTTCAATGAAAATATTCGCGGGCTAAAGATAGGGAAAAGCAACCCGCTTAAGACTATGGCTGCAAAGCGCCACCGCGTGGCGCTATAAATCATGAAACCGAACGCAAGGCCAAACATTACACAGGCGGCAACGATCCAAAGTGACATATTTCCTCCTTTCAGTTAGTCCAAGAAGCAACATTCGTGAATGCAATATTCACAACATTTGCGTCCCTGCGGACTAAACCCAATACATTCGTTTTTCCATCCGGTGTGTGGTACGCTACTGCGACAACATCCGCACCGTCTCTGCTCTGGCTTAGTAGGTTCCTGTCTAGACCATAAGACCACGACTGACGAACTAAGCACTACCAGACCCAATTCAGCCATAAATCTCTTGCCATGCACTAGTTGCGGTAGCTGACAGAGAGCATACAAACTTACAGTGGCAAACACTGCAACATACCTACGCATTAATACAGCGTATGTCACATGACCAAACACAGCTCCAAACAGCAAACAAGCAATAACTAACCAAACAGACATATTCTCTCCTTTCGTCGTAAGTATACATATCTCATATAAAAAAAACTAGGCGACACAATGTCATGTCGCCTAGAAATGAGCTTGATCATATTCCTGGCTTCTCAGAGAAATTCTTCATTAATCTCTGCGTTAAGTTCTGCTCGGATCTTGGTCCCGATCAGACACCCAATAAACGCAGCAACTGAGATAATCCCAATTACCTGCTCCCCAAACGCTGGCAGGCTGCAGACCAGAAACATGCTGAATGTCAGGAAGATCGCCACCCAACGCTCCATGTGTTTCTCTAGCACGTAACCAACCATTCCAGTCATTAATGCGAGCACCAGCAATGCAATAGCTTCCATATTTTCTCCTTATTTATTTACCGTCGACAGCAATGCTTATTGCAATCTGAACAGCACCAATCGTGTAAATCGGGGCAGGCCTCACTCTCAAAGTCAGACTTGAGAGCATGTTCGTCCCGCCTTTTATTGCAGCATTTGCAGAGTTCCAGCGCCTCTGTATATGATGTCTCAGCCTCTTCACGCGCAACTTCTCCTGCAATCTTCCTTCGAAAATCGTAGGTTGAAATCAGCGAGAAAAAGCAGATGATTAAGAGCTTGAACAGGTACTCTTTTACCTGGCCTGGCTGACCAACTACTGGCCACGTAAGGAACGCAGCCCCAAGACCCACTGTCATAAGGATCGCCAGGAACCGTGGTGCATTGAATACATGCCTGAACACTGCGCCTGCAACAAGACCGAACAGGACAAGCAAAATAATCGTAGTAAATGTCATATTTTTCTCCTTAATCTGGTTTTTTGTTCGTTTGCATAGTATATATTTCCTGCATATAAACACAAGAGCGGTTCCAGACAGAACCGCTCTTTAAATCACTTATTTGGGAGAATCTCTCGCTCCGCTGCCTCTGGATCCGATGGTGGCTCTATCAGCTTGTCATAGATGAATGTAACCACCAGAGAAACCGCGCAGGCAACCAAAGCTTGAGTTAACGAAAGACGAAAACTTCCAAAACTCCAAGCAAGTAACCATACTATCAAAGTCACCATGCTGACTGTAAACCAACGAACGAACTTAACGTACATAGCCCAAGTCAGCACTGCAACTGATACCGCAGTTACGATTGACGCAATCAAAAGACTCATATACCTCCTTTACTTAGACCTTTGTTACCAGAGCGCGTTCCCAGGGAACGTACACCCCTATATGTGAACCAACAAAGACTACTGCACACTCCCCAGCGAACCAGACCCATGATTCATGTGTCGCGAACATGTCAATAAAGACAAATGTTCCCACCGCGCACAAAACTGAAACAAATCTTTTTCCGAACGCTAGGGTGAATAGGAATCCTAGCGCAGCTCCGCATACAAGCACAAACACACTCACGACTGCAAAAAACATGATCTCACTTACATCCATACCTACCTCCTTATTGCAGAAAGTATAACAATGCATGAACATAAAAACAAGCCCCTTACCAACTGGCAAAGGGCTTTATTTTATAAAATTTTCTTAAGATACTGACCAGTGTATGAACGCTTAACTTTAACAACGTCTTCTGGGGTACCCGCTACAACCAATTCCCCACCCTTGTCTCCACCCTCAGGACCCATATCTATAATCCAGTCTGCGGTCTTAATCATATCCAAGTTGTGCTCAATTACTACTACGGTATTGCCTTTGTCTACTAATTTGTTAAGTACCGCAATAAGCCGTTTAACGTCTTCAAAGTGTAAACCTGTGGTTGGTTCGTCTAGTATATATAATGTCTTTCCGGTAGAAGAACGAGAAAGTTCGGTTGCGAGTTTTATGCGCTGCGCTTCTCCACCTGAAAGTGTGGTAGCATTTTGCCCGAGCTGCATATAGCCCAAGCCCACCAATGAAAGCGTATCCAACTTCTTAAAGATTGCTGGAACATTTCTAAAGAAGTCTCTGGCTTCATCCACAGTCATAGACAATACATCAGCAATAGTCTTGGAGTTATAGTGAATAGATAAAGCCTCTCGGTTATAGCGCTTACCGTGACACTCTTCACAGGTAATATATACGTCTGGCAAAAAATTCATCTCAACTTTCAATACGCCGTCACCGGAGCACCTTTCACACCGCCCGCCTTTCACATTAAAGGAAAATCTGCCCGACTTGTACCCCTTCATTCGGGCTTCCTTAGTTTCTGCAAACAGGTCACGAATAAATGTAAACACACCCGTGTACGTAGCTGGATTTGAACGCGGTGTGCGACCAATTGGAGACTGGTCAATGTTAATCACTTTGTCTATGTTGTCTATACCCAAAATTTTCTTATGTTTGCCTGGCTCATCTTTGCTGCCATAGAAGTACTGGGACAAAGCTTTAGCTAAAATTTCATTTAGTAACGTAGACTTACCGCTGCCCGACACACCAGTTAAACAGACAAACTTCCCCAGTGGAATGTCCACGGTAACGTCTTTAAGGTTAAACTCACGCGCACCTACAACGGAAACCTTACGGCCATTTCCTGCCCTGCGTTTCTTTGGAACATCGATACATTCCGTACCCGACAAATATTTTCCGGTTATAGAATTTTTGTCTTTTTCAATAGCCTTAGGAGTCCCCTCAGCAACGAGCTTACCTCCGTGCTTACCAGCTCCTGGTCCAATATCCACAACCCAGTCAGCTTCGCGGATAGTCTCCTCGTCGTGCTCTACGACGATAACTGTATTTCCCAAGTCACGCAAATTCTTTAGTGTCTGGAGCAGTCTAGCATTGTCTCTTTGGTGCAGACCAATAGACGGTTCATCTAAGATATACAAGACGCCAGTTAAACCTGAGCCAATTTGTGTAGCGAGGCGAATACGCTGCGCCTCGCCGCCTGAAAGCGTATCTGCGGTTCGGTCCAAGGACAAATATGAAAGACCAACGTCCAGCAAGAAACTCAAACGAGCGGAAATTTCTTTTAAAATAGTTTTGGCTATCTGCATATCCTTGCTAGAAAGGAGCTTTGGCAACCCAACAAAAAACCTCGCTGCAATCTCTATGTTCATAGCGGAAACAGTCACAATGCTTTCACCGCCCACTTTAACCCCAAGCACTTCACGTTTCAACCGTAACCCACCGCACTCTGAACACGGACGAACGCGCATATACTGCTCTATTTCCATACGCATAAAGTCACTTTCAGTTTCGCGGTATTTACGTTCCAGGTAAGGTATAACGCCTTCAAATGGCACTTGTAGTTCCTGCCCATAGTTCGTGTAGTCGCTACCTATAGGTATACGCTTCTCACCAGTACCATACAGTACGGCATGTAAGGCTTTCTCAGGCAGATCCATTACGCGTGTACGAAGAGAAAAGCCGTATTCTGAGGCCAAAGCTTCAAGCACTCGACTATACCAAGAGAGGCGCGAGGTAGTCTTGCTCCATGGACGAATAGCACCTTCAGCAAAAGACAGCTTTTTATTCGGAATTATTAAGTCTGGCTCAACAGTAAGCTTGGTACCCAATCCCTTACACGCTGGACACGCACCATGCGGGCTGTTGAAAGAAAAGTCGCGTGGGTCGAGCTCAGCGAGCTGCACATGTCCGTCTGGACAGGCAAATTTCTGGGACAAAGTATTTTCGTGTTTGATGTTGGTACCATCAAGCTCAGCAATGGTTACGAGCTGGTCACCTAAGTCTAAGGCTTTTTCCAAGCTTTCGTAGATACGCGACTTGTCCTCAGTACTTACGGCTATTCTGTCTACCAACACGTCAATTGAGTGCTTCTTCTGTTTGTCTAAATTCAGACTCATTGCTTCGTTTAAGTCCATTACCGTGCTATCTACACGCACACGAGCAAACCCAGCCTTGCGAATCGCCTCAAATACTGTGCGATGCTCGCCTTTTTGGTCACGAATAAACGGCGCAAGCAGCATAATCCGCGCACCTTCACCAAGCGACATCACGTACTCCAGCATAGACTGTACAGTTTGTCCGGAAATTTTCTTTCCGCAATCCGGACAGTGTGGTTGTCCAGCTCGTGCCCAGAGCAGCCTCATGTAATCATATATTTCAGTTACTGTACCTACGGTAGAACGTGGGTTGTGAGAAGCTGATTTTTGATCGATTGAAATAGCCGGAGACAGACCTTCTATCTTATCCACGTCTGGCTTGTCCATAAGACCGATAAACTGGCGTGCGTAAGCTGAGAGAGACTCCACGTATCGGCGTTGGCCTTCTGCATAAATTGTGTCAAACGCCAAAGAAGACTTTCCGCTACCAGAAAGTCCGGTCATAACAATCAGTTTGCCGCGCGGAAGGTCAATATCTACATTTTTCAAATTGTGCTGCCGAGCACCACGAATGATGATTTTATCTGAAGGCATAATATAGTTAGTGGATAGTGTGTAGTGGTTAGTGGATAGCGAACCCACAAAAAAAGTCAATTATAAGACTACCATGAATGGACAAAATTATCAATACGTGAAAAAGGAAAACCAGAAAAGCAATGAGAAAATAAAATTCATGGATCGCATATGTTACGACCCATGAATTTTGAGATAAACCAAACAACAGGCTATTACAACAGATTTCAGGAAAAAATACCCTCCGGATATACCGTTATACCAAATGCATACCGGTGTAAAATCAGGATCATTAGGATTTTCCTTGAGTGATAACTTTGCTACTGCTGACAGCATTAGTAAAAGTAAGCTATATACAAAAGCAAAGATCACACTAATCAAGATCAACCCGTATTCATTATGTTCATATGCCAACCCAAGTATGGCCATGAATAAGATGTTTAACGCAGAGGAACCCAAACACCACCCTCGATGGGGTCCAGCGGTAAACTGGAAAAACTTCGGCACTCTACTCCTCGAGTCTGCGTTTGGACCTAACAGCCCAACAACAAAGCATATTGACAACAACACAATCTCAGTCATGATAAGAAATTTCATAAATCCTCCTTGTTGGGAATATATATTTATCTCTTCAGGCCATCAAGAAATCCAAAAATACAATACTAAAATCCCAACAAGGTCGCCTTGTTGGGATTGATTTTTGTGGTGTAATATTACTTATTTATTTCTTTAACTCGCTCCCAGGCGAGCTTAAACAATGATTTTAGAGTATTTGCAATGTCTTTGTCCTTTATTAACACTGCGGAAGTGCGCTTACCGAGCTGGGTTATACGCACCGTGTCACCATGAATGCCTATATCACAAGTGAATGGGTATTCCTTTTCATCTACCTTATAACGTTCACCATCTGCTGAGGTAGAAAGCTCACCCTTTGTGTAATTATATATAACTTCAGACTTCACATTACGCTTAACTCGTGCTTCATGAAATCGCTCTTTCTCTTTTTGTGTAAATACACTGTCAATATGGTCTTTCGAGTAAAAAATCTTTAGGTTTTCGTCCTCTCCTTCCTCCCAGTCATACATAAACTCTTCTACGCAGTTTAAAACACCTGCCTTGCCTTCAAAGAAACGTATCACTGGTTTGTCTTCTCGGCTGTTATATAACGTAACAAGCTCAGTGAGAAAACTCTTTAAGTAGTTCTCACGTTCTTGCACCTGCTGCTTTTGTAATTCAAAAATACCTACCAAGGACTGCGGGTGGCTGGCCACGAAATTAGTCTTCTTGCCTTCCTCATAAGTAGATACAAGACCCTTTTCAAGTAATGACTTCAAAATAACGTACGTAGTAGCACGGTTTATACCAGCTTTCTTAGCTATATTCTGCACACTAGCTTGCCCAAGCTCTAAAGAAGCCATGTACACTCGCGCCTCTTTGTCGCTCAAACCAATTTTTTCTAAATTAGAAAGTAATGACATATTTACATTTTATCACAATATTTCCTTTCTCCCTGTAACGTGCAATTGCACAAAAGTGGGAGAAAATTGAAAGGGGTGGGCGTAGGCAACAGTTGCAAACGCTCACCCCAGTTTTGACCTAGACAATCTCACCCAGTCTCAGGTCTGAATACAGGCCGTATGGCCTTTATGTGTCTTACGACTTAGCCACAGTTGGCTATTCCATAAGGCACCTCCTTTGTCAGTTAAAATAGAATTTGGTACACCAGAAAAAGTTTTTGAGTATAGGGCCCGTCTTTTGCGAGCCCTACCCCAGTCAACTAGTCCATGGCGGTACCTCCTTCGTCGAAAATTCGAAAAACCGAAATTCCGAATCTATAAGAAGTTTATATTATTCCAAAAATTATGTCAATAGATTTTTTCAAAAATCTGTTTTTTTATGATAATTTTTTTATCAATTTTGTTATTATTTATTATCAAAATTATAAATATTTTTTGGCTTGAATATAAGCTTTTTTGATAATTCGTCCATTTTTTTGTTAATTATTATTGACAGAATAAATAATTAATGTATATAATCCTGATGTAGGCTGAAGTAAAAAATGTTACTTCACTCTAACATTTTCGCTAGGCTTAGAGGTCACCCCATACGGCCTATAAACAACATCGTAAAGCCGACCCGAAAGTATTTCAGCCTACAAAAAACTCTTTAACAACTTAGCTCTCCACAGCTCTATGCAAAGAAACATTTCTTTCTATAGAGCTTTGGAGAGCACGATAGCCCCGTAAGGGGTGATAGGTGGCAACGGGACACGGTTGCTGCCGGGAGTTAGTTCCCAAATCTCCACACTGTGAGGTGTAGGCAGGGACTAGCACTCCCGGGCGCCAACATCCCCACTGGTCCAAGCGGCTTGGCGGCTGCAAGGAGAAAGAGAAGATCTGTCCAGACTCGAGGTGTGAACAGCCGAAGAGTTACCGCTCATTGAGCGGTGTACGCCAATACTGGATGGGTGTCGCGGTCACCGCGGCGTTCAGGGCGCAAGCCTTGAACCGGAAAGTTAGTGCCAGAGTGAGGATCGCCGCAAGCGACTCGCTACTTGGCCTCTCTACTACTGACATAAGTGTTAGTTCGTAAAACCATATCAAGGTTTTGCGAAAAGGCAAAGGTAGAGATAGACAGATGACTTTGGGCCATACCGCAAAGACCACAGTTCAAAAGACAGTGGGATGAAAAGCGGGAAAGTGAGAAGCCCTCACTTATGGGAGAAAATGCCGGCCAGCGCTAGTATCCCAAGAAGGAGTCTGTCGAAACGCTTGGCACCGTAGCGCTTTGTAAGGCCTGAGCTTACAAAGTGGAATGGTGTGGTCAAAGGCGAGAACCGTCGCAAACGGTGGATAACCTTCGGTGAAAGTCCGGGGCTAATCTCGCAGAGCTGAACTGTCCTTATAGGCTCAAATTATTTCTTTAGGAGATGTTATGGAAATTAGAATTCCTTGGCGGAACCACTCAAATTTATTTTTCTAAAGTGAACCGCCGTCGTGAAACGCAAATGACTTGCTCATTTGCGTTCCCATTCCAGCGCTATATAAATCCTTGGATTTATAAAACATTGAAATGGGAATTTCCGTCACTTTTGTGCAATTGCACAAAAGTGACGGAAAGGACTAACAATTAAAGGAGACCTATGAGTAAAAAAGAACAAGCTGAACTAGTCCGTCGTGCTAATAAGATCCTGCATAAAGCAGGATTAAAAACGAACGGACAGTCCAAAGGTGAAAAAGATGAGTCGGTGAGACCCATCTACACGCCGATGGGCAACGGGCAGCGATAAGTTTTTGTCTAACCTGCAAAGGTCACACCTCAAGCGGTTGTAAAGCCGCTGAAAAACCCGTAAAGTCTGGCGCGAGGTGGTAGCCAGATCCTTGTCCCTCGCGGGGAGACAAGGTAGACAAACAATCAACGTTCTCATACATACACTTTTCAGTGGCGCCCATGGCAAAAACCACAATAAAAATGGGCATTACCGATCAAGTATAAAGCCAATAAGCTTGACGGATATCTTGGGGTGAGACCCCAACTGATGAGTCACTCAGTAATTGCATGACGAAATATATGGATTAGCTATATACGTCCCATAAGGTGTATAAATTTTGTACATCTGATGGGGTTGTGTATAGGGTCTCAAGTGGGGGCCCTTACGGATCCCATTTTACGTCTCGCCTATTTTGTCAGTTCCGGATGTACTGCATGTTCTTCCCGAACAAGAACTCAATACAAGCCGCGAAGTTAGCTGAATGCGGGCAGGGGGACTACATTATACTAAGCAACACCAAAAGCGTATTCGCACATAGGTGCCAAGTTGAGGGAACGGGCTCTACCTCACTTGATGCGCAATCTTCCCTTATAGGGCGTGCTGAGCAAAGCGTCCTGCCTAACCGGAAGGCTGTACATGGTGCATAGTCGCCATGAAGGAGATAGTTTCGGGCAATTAGGTCCGCGCTTTGGAGAGTCTCAATCCATGTTGAGATATCTGATTCGGAAAAATACTATCTCTAAGGGGCTTGGACCCCAAAGCTCACGGGGGTAAACTCGGGGGGAACCCAGCAAGACCTGGCACTTCCCTACCCGAGCCCCGGTTATCATTTCAAAAAGGAGAAAAAATGGCTAAAATAGTTTGCTTGTTTTTAGGTTCAGTCGGCATCGGCCTTGCGCTTAGCGGTCTGAACACGGCATCCCTCGGCCAACTTGGCCTTGGGAGCATAATGGTGTCAATGGCCTATGTCTTAGCGAGAAGATACAATGTGTAATTTGTAGCTTCTCGCTTTTCATTTTCTCCGTGAATAACGCAATTGCGTATTACGCGGAGAAAATAGGAAATGTTAAAATTAAATCATGACTGAACTTAAGGAAAAAATTAAAGTGTTCCCTTCAACTCCAGGTGTGTATAAATTTTTGGGACCTGATGGAAAAATTTTATACATTGGCAAGGCCAAGAACCTCAAAAAGCGGGTTGTGCAATATTTTGGACATGACAAACGGGTACAGTTGCCTTTTTTGATAGCAGAAGCTATAGATATAGACTTCACCTCAACACCAAGTGAACTTGACGCCATATACTTAGAAAACACACTAATTTCAAAATACCAGCCAAAGTACAACATCGACCTGAGGGATGATAAAAACTTTGCGTTTATAAAAATTGACTATGCCTGCGAGATTCCTGAAGTTACATACGTTAGAAAAATTGAAAAGCAAACACATGCGAAGTACTTTGGTCCATACTCTGCTGTATACAAAATAAGACGAACTATAGAGTTTCTCAGACGCACCTTTGGAATTTGCGGTAATAGGAAAATTGAAAGGCGTCCCTGTTTTTACTACCATCTTAAACGCTGCCCTGGAGTATGCGCTGGAGACATAACCATAGAGCAATACAAAGAACACTTAAAAAAAATTACCGACTTTCTTTCTGGAGATCGCTCTTCTTTAGTGAAGAGACTACAGAAGCAAATGAAGGCAGCAGCGAAAACAAAAAAATTTGAATTAGCTGCGAGCTTGCGCGACCAACTGCAGCAATTTGAAATCCTAGGCGAACGGCAGACTGTCATTCTCCCCCGTCGTGTGAACTGGGACGTATTTGCCGTGTACTCTGAGGGAAAAACAGCAAGTGTGGCTTTAACGAAAGTCAGGTTCGGTAAGGTAATAGATTCTGACGCTTTTAGCATACAACTAAAAACTGACTCGCCTCCTCCGCGCATCCTGCAATCGTTTATTGAAAAATACTACCTCACATCCCCTGAGATACCTGGTGAAATTTTCATCCAGTTTCTAGCCAGTGAGAGTGACGTACTAGAAACCGCGCTTAGGGAAAAAGCTGGAAAAAAAGTTGCTATAAAAATCCCAGTTCGAGGAAAAGCGCTTAGGCTTCTAGAAGCGGCCGAGGAGAACGCGAGATTGCACGTACGTAGAGAAATTATTCAAAACATTAAGCAGGAAGCGACTCCAAAAGAAATTCTGCTCAGCTTGCAGCAAATCTTGAACTTACCAACACTTCCACTACGAATAGAATGCTACGACAACTCTAATGTACAAGGCACTAACCCGGTCGGGTCTATGGTGGTTTTTCAAGATGGTCTTCCAAAAAAGTCTGAATACAGAAAATTTAAATTCAACCGCCAAACCCCAGACGACTTCGCGTCAATGAAGGAAATGCTTTCCCGAAGATTAAAATATCTACACCCAAAATTTCTCGATTTTCACGGCCGTGAAAATCGAGAAAAAGGAAAATTTTCTAAAAGACCAGATCTTATTGTTATAGACGGAGGCAAAGGCCAACTTAAAGCTGCTCTTGAAGCTCAATCCGAAACCCTGGAACCTAAAACCCTTACCCTATCACCTATCCCCATGATTGGTCTCGCCAAGAGAATTGAAGAAATCTTCATTTCTCATTCATCTCAACCTATTACGCTTCCTCATGACAATCCCGCACTGCAACTCCTGCAGCGGCTACGCGACGAAGCTCACCGTTTTGGTATTACCTTTCACAGAGATTTGCGTTCAAAGCAGGCAATGAAGTCAAAGTTGGACGACATTCGCGGAATTGGGCCAGCTTATAAGAGGATTTTGAAACAAAAGTTTGGCAGTATTACCAATATTCGTGCGGCGAGCGAGCAAGAATTGGAAGAAATAGTCGGCAAAAAATTAACAAGGATTATACGAGAAAATTTATAAAATGACAAGATTGACTTTTTATTTTTAATTTGTAAACTTTATCTTGTCATTCATAAATGAAGAAATGAATAAACATTTGGCGGGGGTCTATGCCTCTGCCCCGTCAAACAACTACAAAAAATAGGAGAATGAAATGAAACGGAAACAAGCACTCGTAGTAACTGATGGCAAAAAAACCGATTACACACACAAGATCTACGGAAAGCAGCGCGCGCAAATCGCAGCACAAAACGCTGCTCGTAGAAGAAGAGGCAGGCTTCTGAAACACCTTGAACAAAATCGCGAAAGAGTGGCTGCGGACAGGGTAATCTCCCGTATAAGCGCGCTCAACCTCGAGCGAGGCTACCGTGCAGATACTGACGGTCTTTTCAGGGCTGGCTTCACAAAATACGGCACAGTCGTACCAGCCGTAAACATCGCCATCCCTCAAAGGCAAAAAGGTTTTTCGGCTCCAAGCCGCTTCTCAGGTTCACAACGTCTCGTAATGGCAGCGATCTGCGCGCTGTTCTTCATAGGCATACTCGCTTATGGTGCCAGCAAGCTCATGGCCATGAGCACGCCTTGATACAAGGCTTTTCTTCCCTCAATAGAACCCCAGCGTTTCTCACACACGCTGGGGTTTTTCACATACAAAAAACACCTGGACAAGCACGTGGAAAAAATATATGATCAGCAATCAACCCGTGTCACAAACACGTAACAACTTTTAGGAGAATTATGAGACTTAAGCTAACTTCTTTGCTAGCACTGTTGCTTCTACTAACAACAGTGACTCTTGCTCAGACGATTGAAAAAGTTCAATCGCAGTCCCAGTTCGGTAAACCTGCTGGATGGGACATCCCTGTCTTGGCAGACGTTGGAGGAGAAGAGCCGGGCGCGGACGGCAAGGGAAATCAAGGTGAAATCAGAAAAATTCAAGCGGTAAGTAGAGATCCTTTAGAAAGCCTGAACAAGACAGGCCACTTTAACACCTACTACATCCATGACCCCGCCCAAGACATTCGAAGGGCGCTGCCGTCTTCAGGCGACAACCGCATATTCGATGAATCCTCACCCTATGGTAGTCATTTTAGCCCAAGAACAGAACACAGGGTCTATATGCATACTCCCATCTCCTCACCAGAAGCCTTTCGGGCAGTCCATGTGTTCGCAGGAGGTCACTTTAACTCCCAGGCCATTTTTCGGCTCTGGGGCATATATAGGTGGCCAAATGGTTACCAAGACTGGAGACAGCTCGCTGACTTTCGAGTGATTGATGGCCATTTAGTCCTAGTTGAAACTGCTTTGGGCGTGAAAGTCAGGGTCGGCGATCTCTTGGGCAAAGGTGGCGTGGACGACACGGCACCGCGCGAAGAGCGTCGTTGGCCACTTAAAAACCTCTATGGTGACAATACAACAGGTCTTACCGACCTGATTTCCATCGACCTTAATGACTCCGTTTTCTCTGAGGTCCCTCTAAGCATTGCATTCGTGATGTACCAGGGCGTGCCCAATACTAAGTTTGACTTAGTACCACATTCCTTCTCTGTGAGGAGTGTGGAAAAACTGGGAGACAAGGAAAATGGATCTGCAGGGAAAGCAGTCCGCCCTCTAAGTGGATACCTCAAAACGGGGTATTACTACATTCACAGTATAGAGTAGCGGAATCCTTACTTTAGAAAGCCTCGGTGATTATTTAATCGCCGGGGCTTTACTTTTATACCCGTTCATTCTATAATCTATACAGCATTTCCGTCAAAGGCGGATCCGTCATCTTTGACTAAAAAATTAATTAAGTTGACGGAAAACAATCCTAAAAGATGCAAAAACTTATAGTTCTACTCCCGAAAATTGTTACCTTTGCAAACTTGATAGTCATGGTTATTTTGATTCTCTTCATTTCCATGCAAAACAAAAACGCTGGAATGTCCCAGGTCTTTGGCGGCAGCGGTAACATTACCCAGACTCGCCGCGGCGTTGAAAAGTGGCTCTTTTACTCCACTATTGTTCTCGGAGTTCTCTTCGTAGGGCTTTCCCTAGGCTCACTGTTTATAAAAAAATAGTAAAGGCTTGGCTGTTGTTCGTCGACTTACGACTGCCGACTTTCGACTTACTACATGTGTTTGATTTTTTTGTAGGGGCTACCCGGTATCTCAAGCTCATCAAGCAAGGGTTTGCCCATCGAAAATTTATACGGCCTGCCCTCTTTGGAACGGCTTTCAGGAAACTCTCTCAAGCAGAAAAGGTTATCATCCTTCTCTGTCTTTTTGCATTTGTGGGGGGAGGACTTAAAAACCTTAATCTAGCTTACCAACATTTCACGACCCTAGTTCCCGCCCGAGGCGGAGAACTTAACCATGGGTTTGTCGGCCAACCACACTTTATAAATCCACTCTTTGCTACCACAGTTACTGACCTTTCGCTCACCAACTTGGTTTTTTCTGGCTTGTACAAGTATGCTCCGGATGGCTCTCTTGCTCCGGACTTGGCTGAGGGGATGCCAAAAATTTCAGAAGACAAAAAGACATACACCATCTTACTACGGAAAGACGCAGTATGGCATGACAACACAAAAGTCACCGCTCGTGACGTTGTCTATACCATACACATGATCCAGGACAGTGAGGTTTCTAGTCCGCTCAAAAATGCCTGGCTCTCAACCGAGGTGCAAAACCCAGACGATCACACGGTGACCTTTAAAACACAAAATTTAGTCGCCCTCTTTACCCATAACCTAACTACTCCTATTATCCCCGCACATATATGGGAAAAAACAGACATTAAAAATTTTGCTGTTAGTCCACTTAACTTAGATAGAGCTATTGGTAGTGGTCCATACGTAATCCAAGAAACATCAAAGGACCCTAGTCGAGGCAAGGTACTTAAAGTTTCCCTAAAAGCATTTGAAAACTTTTACGGGACTGAACCGTTGTTGACAAACGTCAATGCGTACTTCTTTGACTCAAACAGCGAGGCTGAACATGCGCTTACTTCTAAGTCTATTGACGCCTTTGGTGGAATAGCTACAGAAACAGAAGACAACCCACAGAACTTAGTGCAGTTTAAGCCTGCGCTTAACCAAGCTCAGGTGGTTTTCCTCAACACTCAAGCCGGACCAACCCAGGACAGAAACGTGCGCTTAGCCTTAGGAAAAGCAATAAATAGAGAAAAAATTATTTCCGAGGGATTGAATGGAAATGCAACCTCACTCATCGCCCCCATTTTCCCTGCTGATGGCCCTGACATTCCTACCACTAGTCCTACTGATATGGCTGGAGCAAAAGAACTTCTGAAAAAAGCAAAGGGTGAAGTAAAGCTTCGCCTTGTTACCACTAAGAATCCGACACTCACCAGAACAGCAAGTCTCCTCGCTGAGACCTGGAAGGAGCTTGGCGCGACTGTGACTATAGAAACAATAGAAAGCAAAGACGTAAAAGAGCGGATAATAAAACAGCACGACTTTGACGCGTTTTTGTATTCTTATAAAATAGACCCAGGCTCTGACTTGTTTGCTTTCTGGCACTCAAGCCAGACAAAAGACCCTGGCATTAACCTGTCCGGCTTCACCAACACCGAAGCCGACAAGTTGATAATTGAATCTCGAATTCAACTAGATCCCACTGCGCGCCAGAAAGCTATAACTGGGTTCATGAACATCTTTAAAGCAGAAACCCCAGCGATCATACTAAACCAAACCCTCTATAACTACCGCGTGACTAAGGACCTGCACAACGTCACCATACAAAACCTCTACGAGCCCAGTACTCTCTTCTACGACACTCGTAATTGGTACACAAAAACCAAACGAGCCTGGAAATTTAACTAGCCGAATGGTATAATTGACTGACTGCACTCCGATTTAGCCGTCGTGGTGAAATTGGCATACACGTACGCTTCAGGTGCGTATGGGAGCAATCCCGTGTGGGTTCAAGTCCCACCGACGGCACCACATATAAAACGACTCTCTGCTTTTTGAGTCGTTTTATATTTGGTGGTAGTTGATAGAGGGACTTG